>NZ_CP100003.1 GCF_024138165.1 Halorussus vallis
TCGCTCAAATGTGAGAATAACTACACAGGAATCGCACACCAGTCGCTTCGATCACCAAGAGGTTACGAGTACAGTTGCCACATTCAAGCTGGAACGAATAGCCAATCGAAACCGGGATTGTTGGCCTGTGTTCAGGACCCTGACAACCCGATAGACAACTGCTACTGGGCATCCGCAGACACGGTTAATAACAAACTCTCTATGTTCCGGAGGGAAAGTGGAACTTCAGTAGCACTCGATCGCGTCGATGTAGAGATCAAGGAGGGCAAAGAATACCAGTTAGCCATTCAGTTGCTCAAGAACTCGATAAGAGCCGTCCTCAGCGACGAAAACGGAGTGTTCATTGCGGCGACAAAGATAGTGGACGATACGACGTATCAAAACGGCACTTTCGGCTTCTACACTGGCGGGACTGGGTCTCCCGCTTACTACGATTCTGTCGGTAGATACCCCTTTGTCGACAGATCGCTCGCTGAGGTTACTACCTCTTCGTCGGTTGCACAAGACGCTCTAAACACGACCGCCGCCCAAGAAGTGCTGACCGAACTCAATAATCCGACCACCGATACGACGAGCGCGAAACGTGTGAACCACTTCAACGCGAATTCTGGCGTCGATAGTTTCGGAATTAAGGTTCCGATCGAATATGGAAACCTTGGAGTGGTGAATCCAAATAGTTCCTCGACAACTGCGATCGCCTACTTGGATCGGTCGAAGATGCCCCAATCGTTGATCGACGATCTAGCTGGAAATTTAGGATGGCCTACATCAATCCAAGACGGATTTGTAGAATTCTCTGACGGGGACTCTGCACCGTCTTTTGGTCGAGGTGTGACCGACTCCAAGCGCAGTGAGATAGAAACCCTCGTGAGCGATAACGAAGGACGAATGGACGATTCAGTAAAAATCAATGCATGGGTGGATAGCGATAAGGAGTTCTACAACGCGATGTACTATGACAAGAGGTACCATGTAGATAGCGGAGTGACAAAGATTCAAGAAAAACACAATATCATGGAACACGAGACACCAAGCCCGTTGTGCGTCTCGTTTAGCATTACTTGCATAAATCTGAGAATCATAGGCCTCGGCGATCAAGCCGCTGGTTGTATCGCAGGGTTAGAAGTTTGCCTCCGGAGACTAACAAAGGGTCGCCTTAATTTCCCGATTTGTGGGATTTCGATAGGGTTCGGATGTGCAGGCTTTGATCTTCCAGATCCATATGCATGCAAAGCGGCTCGTAGATACTGCTCTAATCGGCGTAATCGGAAACGCCTATGACTCAGTAAAAAGGAAGAGCCAGCCCAGGTTCGTGACAACTCCTTTTCACTACGGTTAAGTAGTTTGCTAACGTCGTAATCGGTAATGTGGCAGGAATTTTCGCGGCTGTTTTCGGGGAAGTTGGGCAGGGTAGTCATTACATTGTTATATATAGCATTTATTTATACGTATGTACAGGAGTGGATTCTTAACAACGAACTGAACATTTCATGGATTATTATTCACACGGTCGTAATTTCCACTCTGTTATACGTTGCATTAGAGACTCTCATTCCGGGATCATGTGACGCACTTCGCCAATTCTATAGTAATTACGACAAACTGCTCTCAGGTTTGCTCTCTCTCTCTTTTTTCAGTTGGACAGCGTATCTAATGGTTTCGGGAGCAAAGGAACTATTGTTCTATGCAGTGAGCATTACTCTCAGTATCACATTTTTACTCAACTATACATTTAATAAAGGAAAGAAATAACTCTAATGCGGCGAAGTCGCACATTTGTCACGAAAATCCTCGATGACTTGACCACCCAGTGCGTCCAAAAAAGCCTCTCCCTTCGCGGACATTGAGCGCCGCGTCGAGACTGCCGGGGAGAGGGATGCCGTACTCCTCGCCTTTTTCTCGTCGAACTCATAAATGTCCTTGCGAACGGGGTTCCCCGGGGTCGGTGTAGGTTGATGACGTCGAGCCCGGCCCAGGCAACCAAGGCCAGCGCGAGAAAGAGATTGCACAACAGGTCCAGAAACTAATCTATATACTACGAAAAGTGTCTCTATTGGCTATGTCTCCACTTCTGCTAAGCGTGATTCACATTTTCCACACTTATACAAAATCACAGATTTACTGCGGCAACAAGATTCCACCAAAGTTTCCACAAACGTCGGTGTTCCAGAACACATTGGGCACTCCTCAAGGAAAATTCGGAGCCCCGTAAGTAGTTGTTCCTGCTCACTATCTGAGAGCCTAACCCAGTTTTTCGTCCGGTTCTGAAGTAATTTAACCGCAGCAAGATCGGCGACCAGCGCAGTTCGCGATGGAAGACGGGCAACTTCGTGACCGTCGTCGACCACCACGCAGGCATCGCCTCGATCTCGTACTTCTGCCTTCGAGTAGCCAAGTTCGGCCGCCAAATGAGCCTCGGGATTCTGCTTCACTCTGGTGATGGTCGACGTCCACTGCGATTCGAATGAGTCAGTAAGTGAGAGGTCCCCTTTGGTCTCTTCGATGACGCCAAGCGAGAGTAATTGTTCTTCCGTATCCAGTGTGGTATCCACGGTCGTTCGTGGAGTTTTATCGAACCAGCGGAGGACTCGATCCGGGAAATACTGTTTCGTGAGTGTGGGCGTTCCAGGCACGAGATAGCCCCTGAAATAGATAATCGTGGCGGAAAGACCGGCGACGGCTATTCCAGCTGGGATGGAGAATGTACTGACAGCTACACTCGCGATTGCTGCAAGGGCGATATTCACGCTCGTACATGGTATGCAGCGATTTTCGCCAGTGTATTCCGGGTGATGGAGTCGTCGTTTCAGCTGGTCTACTTGAATCCCCATAGACTAATCTACGGAGCAATGCTTATAGATTTTACTTCCAGTAAGAAAACATCTGTAACCGAGGTGCGGAAAAGATTGCTGAAAAAGGATGGGGCTTCTTTATCAATCGGACGGAGTCAGTCGTCTCCTGGATTGAAATGAATTCAGTAGCCAATCCATGTGCTTGGCATACGATTAATTCATTATTATTTACTAATGTAAATATTAACGTTTCAGTGGAGATGAATTCATTTTCAGTTCTACTTCTAGCGGTTCTAAAGAATAGTCTGGCACACTGAACTTAACATCTTCATTTCGGTCAATTTATTTTATCCTATTCCCTGTTCCTGTGCGGTCCACTTATGATATGCCGCCAAAATCCAGACGTTCCAATTTCACAAGGAGTTCTCGGATGAACGAAGTCGAATCTCCTACACGGCTGAGTGAGGACGTACTCAACCAGCTCGAAACAGCCACTACGCTCAGCGACCTCGTTCGACGCATCGATGCTGATTTGTTCCTGAGAGCAGTGGACTACGAGTCCTTCGAAGACCTAGAGTACAATGCCGTCCCGATCGTTCGAGCGCTCTTCTGTCGGGGACTCGCTGGCCTCTCGTGGAACGGTCTCTACGAATTCCTCTCGACCAAGGGACGAGCTGTTGACCTCGGATTTGATTCCACGAAATTCGGGAAATATAATACTGCACCGACGCGCCAAACATTGACCGCCGCCTGGGATACCGTGCTCTCAGACGCTGCGAAACGAACCATCCTTTCAGTGAGCGAACGGCTCGTCGACGCCGCCAACGGGAGCGACGACGCCCTCGACCTTCGTAAGCCACGTCGCGTCGACGACAACGATTCTGACTTGCGCGAACGTCACGTCGGCGAGTTCTCGAACGACCAAATCCGGAAGCATGTCCGACTCGCCAGAGACACGATTTTCGGGGCGTTCGATACCGGGAGGGCGGAGAACATGAAATATCCGGATAGCCGGTTCGACGAGCTACAAGCGTTCATGGCGCTGCGTGGATGCGGGACACCACAGGGCCACTCGCGGATGGAAAACTTCTACAGCGAGGACTACACGCCACATGGCGATACGCACCTCCGAACCGTCAAAAAACACTCCAAAGACGCCGTCAAAGAAGGATTCAAGAAGTCTATCGAGAGACTGCTTGACGCAATCGACGTACAGATTCTCCAACCGCCGGTCACGGTCGCGATTGATATCACGACGTGGGAGTATCACGCAGAAGACAATCTCCCATGCGAGGTCAACGGTACGAAAGACGGTGAGGGGAGAGCGTACAAGTTCGCAACGCTCTCGTTGGTCGGCAAGAGCATGCCTGTGGTCTTAGCGTATGAGCCAGTCATCGAGAGATCTGAGTGGGACGACAATCCGAAACACCGCTATCATCGGACGGTTCGGAAACTACTCTCACGAGCGAAGGAGCTGGTCAACATCGACCTCGTACTCGCAGACCGTGGCTTTGAGTCGTGGAAGGTCTACCAGACGCTCGATAACGCTAACGTGAACTATCTCTTGCCGAAAATCGAACGATCGGACGAGTTAGAGTGTATCGATCGAATGGAACGAGAGAGCGAGGACGTCGCGGTTGAGCGTGGGAAGATCGAGGTCGAACAGGGCTCGCACGAATGCCAAGTCCTCTACGTGCCGGGTCGAAATGGAGAGACGCAGTCGTTCATCACGAACAAGCAAATTGGCCCCGAGGATGCTGAAGCATGGGTCAACCACTACGCGTATCGGTGGATTATCGAGAACGAGTACCGTTCGATCAAGCAGGAATTCTTGGCGAAGACCTGCTCGAAAGACCACGAACTACGGCTCTACTACTTCGTGTTCGGTATCCTCATGTACAATGTGTGGCGGCTGGCGGACGTCCTGCTGAAAGCAACCGTCACTCGTGAAATCACGGACTACACCCCAGCAATCACGGCGGGCGAGTTAGCTGATTGGGTTGCGATTCATTTGCAGCGCGAACCCGACTAACAGGTTTGGTTTGAGCTGAGTTTGCATAGCGGGTAGCGACGGATTTCGTCAATTCACCCCATTTTGGACCAGAGAGACGTTGAGAATTACGATTCCGGATTCGGTTCTCGATTTACAAGGTGCAATCGACTGATTTTGCCAATAGCCACTTGAATTGAAGGCTCTACTGCGCCAGTTTGCGTTTACACTCCGAAGTCAGGTGGAGTTCCGAATGTGCATTGGATTGGCCGAAATTGGAGTTTATTTTGATGAATATAGTTTGAATACTTCGACCGCAAGCAGTCATCAGTAATAGAGATTCCGTGAACTGAATCGAATCATCGACTTCGTTCAACGAAGAAAAGATTTGACGAGTGCTGCGGCTCCTCGCCGGGTGAGCCCGTCAACGACGACGCTGCTTACCCGACGTCACCGAGTTCCTCTTTTGCAAGCGCAAGGAATCGCTTTGCTGTTACACATGGCTTGTATCGGTGTTCAACATCTTTGATACTCACCTGTACCAGAAAGTCCACAAGCAGCCACATATTGTACAACAAGACGGCGAATGCGACGTAGAACAGGCGGACGGAGTATTCTTTTGAGGTGGTCCATGCGAGGAAGTCCTTAATCGATTTGTAGCTGTTTTCGATGCCCCAGCGCCGTCGATACCGATTCACTGCCCCTCTCGCTTTCATCCGGTCACGTCGGATTTCGTTGTTGATGTCCTTATTCGTGAGGAACACGATTGTACTATCGATCACACGGTCTTCGTCATTAGCGTTCTTCTTCGGGACGCCGATGAGGTGGGCTTCAGCGCGGCCGTGGCCGGGGACACCGTCAATATCCCCGTATATCGCGTGGTCGCGCTCCACCTCAATATCTTTACTCATCCCTTGAATGAAGTTCTTGATCCGAGACGTTTTGCGGCGTGGGATCACGAACTCGACGCCAGCTTCATTGAGCGAATGCACGACATCTGCTGCGTCGAACTCTCGGTCGGCATACACCGTGTTAATGCTCACGTGTTCTTTCGCCTTCCAAACAAGCTCACGCACGAGCTCGCCGCGGGACCTGCCTTTTGGGACGGGTTCGACGCCGAGCGTGAATTGGACGTTCTCCCCGACGATACAGCAGGTAGCAACTTTATAGCAAATTACGTACTCTTTTGAGGTGGGTGCACCTTGTACCATCTCGACGTCATCCGGTTCGCCCTCGTCGAGTGGAGTAGTTCGTAACTCAACGCGGTCTTCGTCAGGATAGTACGCCAGGTAGGTAATATCGATGGCGAGGTCGGCCGGTCGACTGAATTCGAGATGCCGTTTCGCGGGTGTGATCATCCGTTCGATGGCGTCATCGACAAACGAGAGGATTTCCGCACGATGTAACTGCTTCAGCCAGTAGAGGTGAGTATCACCGTCCGGAGCACCGGTCGACCGCGTTGTGTGATCGTCGTAGATCGTACTGCCGGTCTCAGCAGCCGTATCATGCAGGCTCATCAGTACGCTCATGTCTAAGAAGGCGTTATCGTGGTACTGCACGCCCTCCTCGGGTCGGCCAAGGTCGATTTCGGGATAGACGAGGCGTTTCATCTCTTGGATCACCTCACTAATTTTCTTGCGGGTGTAGCGGGTCTCGACTGCGGTTGAGACCTCACCTTTGTCTTCGGGTTCGAGTGCGCGCATGCCAAGTGGATTACCTTGCTCATGGGCGTAGTCAAGAATACGATCGCTCGTCTGCTGGATGTAGTGTTTCAAATCGTCGCCGAAGTAGTGATTCCACGCCCGGGAAAATGTTGAATGGACGGGTGCAGCCTGTTCACCACAAAATTGGTCTGTATCGAAGCCCAGCCGGGCGGCGTTGTCTACTTCGTTCAGGTGGTCTGCGAGCTCTGTATTCGAGTAGCCGGTGAGTTCCCGGAGGTACATCGCCCGGACGAGTGATGCAAGATTGTATTTCGAATGCCAGTCTATCCGGGCATCTTCATAGGATGCCAACGACTCGAACTCAAGGGCAGCAACGAGGCTGGTGACATCGTCGGTCGTCTCAAGTAGTCGAATCGCTTGCTGCTCGATGACCGTTCGAGCAACAGTGGATGTTGTCTCACTCATTAGTTGAAAACGTTCACCAGAGCTGAAACAGCCTGAAGTGTCCAGCTAGTCATTTGTAAGCCGTACACGTTCACCCGCTCGAACAGTATGAAATACCCGAAATTAGGTAGAAGCTTTTGGCATATTGGAATGTGCCACTGCATTGAATCGTTATACAGTGGATTATTTTCTCACGTTTTCTAAGGAGCTGGACATTTAGTGAAGGGATTGATATAGTTCACTATACCTATTGGCTGCATTTTCTATCCGCAAATTCATTTTCGTGTAGTAGAATGAGTGTACACCAGGAAGGACTGCTACTGCATCGACAGTGCGGTCGCTCTCCGTGGACTACTGCGTCACTGTTAAGGATAAGTGGCTATGTTTCTCATCTACTGCAAGCTTCGACTTTAGGACGCCTACGTTAATAATCCCAGAGTTGGTTCGCTAGTCGTGATATCCTTTCCAGTCAACCTCTTGCTGACGAGTACGGAACAGGAATAATACACTAAATGAAACCAAGTGAAAGAATTAACTGGGATACAGTTTTTCGGATGGCAGCAGACCACCCTAAACTCTGGGCACGTTATGCCATGGATACTCGTGGCCTTGAGATACCGGACGAACTTCACGACGAATAGGTCTGGTGAATAGTATAGTTTCTAAGGCACTACAATCGCTCCCGTTTGTGCCGAGTGCGGCTCAACTATCAATAGTTAGCAATACTGTTTCTTTATTCAGTCGTCAAGCCGAAGCAGAACCAGGTATTTGCTCAAGGTGTGGTACATATTTAACAGGCTTTTTGAGTCTATGGCTCGTTCTTCGCCATATGGCTGTAGATTTGGACGAGGTTGGTGGAAATCTCTTGCGGGGATTCACTGCACTGATACTCTGGATAATATTCAGTACAGTTATCCAGATACTCGTTACACCGTTGATTTCCAGCAATTGGGCCGCAATTCTTGGTTACAGTCTTGGGTTTATTATCGTCTTTGGGGGATTTTCCTACTGGTACTATCGCCAACAGACCATCAAGAGTTAATGTTTCACCTCTCTTCTGACCTATGCAGTTCACGCTCTGACTCTCAATTCGTGGTGCGAATGTATCATGCAGCTACTGTCTGATTCTAAGCACCTCGATAGCCACAGACGGTATATAGAGGTTATATTCAGGTTGGACGGTTAACTGATTTCTCGTTTTGCTATACCACGAATACTTTGAGATTACTTGGTGCCGTCATCGTCGGTTGCATCCTCACATTTCCCTTCTCGGTACTGTTCAAGCAGGTGTCCCGGCCAGAAATCCCTCCAGAGAACCTTGAGAGCCAATAGGAGTAGAGGATGCCGACGACTATCGAGATCAGTATTTCCAAAAAGAGTTCAGAGCCGACCGCCAGTAAGACTGGGAGTTTGACTTCGCCTACGAACGGGACCGCCAGAGTACCTATGGTCGCACCAATATAGATGTCTGGTTCAACCAGCTGTAGCACCGAGAACTGTATTGGATATACGATTATAGCCGCCCTTCTTTATAAAAAGTGTGTTGAAACCATCTTTACAAGACGCGTAGCTGTCCTGTCCAAAGAAGAATGTAAGTTAGACGTTAACCACGGACAAATTCGAACTGATCCACCGTGACTTTCTCTGTTCCCCCGTCAGAGTCGTCAACATCAGCTACAGCCCCGCCAGCGATGTCAGTTGATGCAGAGGAAGTGATCTTCACTAGTACTTCGTAATCGTAATCCGGATCGAGATTGACGCTTAGAGAGCCCGACAGTGAAACGCTCTCCCATGCCTCTCCATCAACCCCGTAATCCGTTTCCTTATGAGCTAATTGCGTGTCGAAGGTGACGTCCGTTGCGACCTGCGAGCAGATGAGCGTAACTGTTCCTTCGGCTGTACCCCCAAACAGGGAGAAGAGAGTTCCTTCGATGTTACCGGTAGGATAGATCTGAAAGTTCCGTGCTTCTGACCCAGTAACACTGAAGGTCGACCCGACGGCTGCCCAAGCACTCGTACTTGCCAGGCCAGCGGGATCGATTGCTGCTAGTGCCTCTGCTACTCCAACGTCGCCCGTTGCGTATTCGTGTGTGGTCGTTCTAATTGCACCGATTCCGCCGCCGCTTTCACCGCTTGAACCGGTGTTCGTCTTCTGGATGTACTGACTTCCGCTCGTGTCCGTGTCAATAGTTGGCATCTTGTTTCACTCCAGTTTGTTACTCGTTCTGCGCTTCCGTACGCTCAAGCGCCATCGTTGTTTGATTGATTGCTTCTGGGGTTCTCCGCGTCCAATATCTGGCGTTACTGTCCTCTATTCGGTACTTGTCGTTCCCCGTGTAAGCGACGGTCTTTTCGTAGCTGTACCCGTCCTGATAGGTGACGGTGGCTTTCTTTCGCGATTCGTAACCATTGTCCGACAGCGTTTTCGACGACATGTCCGAGAACTTTCCATGCGCGTCGTGGAGCGAATCGTACTTCCGTGCAAGACCATCGACGAGAACGTGGTCGAAGTACACCGTTCCACCATCCGAGAGGTATGCATCGTATCCGATTCCACCAGTACTCCAGGTTGAGTCCGTTGCCGTGAACTGAGACAGGAGGTCTTCCGAATCGTTGTACAGTTTGACGGTGTGTTCGCCGTTGGTTTCCCACTCGATTTCGATTCTGAACCAAGTGTCCTCAGCAAGACAGAATCCAGTCGAGTTGGCGGCCAGTTTAGTGGCCGTTTCATTTTCATATCGGTACAGCGCAAGTCTGTCAGTGGCAAAATTCACCCGCACGAAGTACCGATTGTTGTGGTCCTGTACTCCGTAGGTGAAGTTTATTTTGTCAGCACCACCAGTGGCACGGACTCGACAACGGAACTGGTTACCAGCCTCCGGGTAGCGCGGAAGCCCACTCGTACTAATCATCTCGACCGCCGTTCCGCTGAGTTCGAGTGCATGCGAACCGTAGTACGGTGGTGTGGAGACGAGGCGTGCACCGGAGCCACCCCGGTCGAACGTGTACTCGCTGAGATCTCCATCGTCGAAATCGTCGACGACCTTACCAACATCTGGTGTTCGGTGTTTCCCTTTCGTTACGTAATCGAAGTGGACTGTACCTCCGTTCGAGACGTAAGCGTCGTAGCCAGTGCCGCCAGTCGACCACGTAGTGTCTTTGGCCGAAAGCTCAGCTACATCGTCTCCATCTCTTAAGGTAACCACGTGCCGCCCGTTCGTCCGCCACTCAACGACAACTTCGTACCAGACACCTTCGGAGTAATTGACAGAGGAGTCCGAATCGAGGAAAGTTCCCGACCCGTTTTCGTACTGGACAAGGCCCAGGATTCCGTCCGCGAAATCTAGTTGGACGTAGTAGCGGTTGTCGTGGTCCTGCACGCCGTAGGTGAAGTTGGCCACTCCACTTGATCCAGCTCCGTCTGTCGGCCGTACCCAACAACTAAAGGTATCACCAGTTTGTGGTTCCTTCGGAAGTCCAGATGTCCGAATCATCTCGGTGTTCGTCCCACTAATTTGTAGCGCGTACGAACCATCGAACGTCGTACTCGAAACGACACTCGCACCGGAACTTCCCCGGTCGAAGCTGTATTCGCTCAGATCGCCATCCTCAAAATTCTCGACGATAACACCCTCACCGGTGTCGTCCAGATCGTCGATGGTGACTCCGTCGAAGTACGCCGCCTCACTCCCGGAGAGATACGCGTCGTAACCGACGCCACCGCTACTCCACGTCGAATCCGTCGCGGAAATCTGTGCGAGTTGCGTCCCACTACTGTTGAAGAGGGTCACCGTATGCGTCCCGTCACGCGCCCACTCGATATCGACTTCGTACCACGTGTCCTGAGAGAGGGCGACACCTGTCCCCGCCAGTTTCGTCGAGGTCCCATTCTCAGTTCGATACAATCCGAGGGCACCCTGTTCGGGGTTGACACGGACGAAGTACCGATTAGTGTGATCTTGGACACCGTAGGTGAAATTCGTCCGATCTGCACCATTTGTGCCTCGAATCCAGTAACTCATCGTCGACCCTGCCGAGGGATAATGGTTGAGTCCAGCGGTGCTAATCATCTCGGTCGAGGTACCAGCGATTTCCAGCGCGTACTCGCCCGTTTTGGTCGGCGACGTGACCACGCTTGCACCCGAACTCCCGCGGTCGAAGCGGTACTCGTTCAGGTCGCCATCTTGGAAGTTATCCACGATTAAACACCCGTCGGAGGGGTCGCGCGTGCCCTTCGTCACGTAGTCGATGTATACGGTGCCGCCGTCGCTGAGGTAGGCGTCGTAGCCGACGCCACCGCTACTCCACGTCGGATCTGTAGCCGATATTTGCGCGACTTGGTTCCCTGCCGCGTCGGAGAGCGTGAACGTGTGGTCGCCGGTACTTGACCACGCGATCTCTGCCTCGTACCACGTATCCTGCGAGAGGGAGACGCCCTTGTCTGCCAGCAGGGTGGCACTCCCGTTCTCGTACCGGTACAGCGCGACACTCCCCTGCACGGGGTTCACGCGTGCAAAGTACCGATTCTGATGATCTTGAACGCCGTAGGTGAGGTTGATGCGATCAGCACCATTGTGGCCACGAACCCAGTACCTGAAGGTATCACCCGCGGCCGGGTAGTAATCTAACCCAGAGGTGCTGATCATCTCCGTGTCGGTGCCACTGATCTGAAGTACGTCGTCACCGTGGTAGGTAGGATTATCGACAATGCTCGCGCCTGAACTCCCCTTGTCGAACGTGTACTCGCTCAAGTCATCATCTTCGAAGTCATCGATGATGAAAAAGCCGACCTCATCGTTCGATTTGAGCGAAGCTGCTGCAGGTTCGGAGCCCAGTGTCGAAACACCAGTTCCGCCGAGGGCAAGTCCTGCGCCGGTTGCTCCAACTGTTTGCAAGTACGAACGTCGATCGATGTTCACCTGTTCTTGCTTGGGATTAGGCTGTGCATTATTATTTCTCTCTGCCATGCAATGGTACCTTCCTGAGGGAATGTTATAATTACCACGGTAAGTCGATGTCTAAAGTTTCCTCGGTATTTATTAGTGATGGGGAATAAGATCTAATCTTAGCAAATAAGGTTCTAATATGTTCGGTGTTCTCTAATATCGATGGGAAAGGGCGGTTTTGAAGATCGAGGCAAGTCCGTATCGGACAAACTCGGGCATCGTGTCGGTGCAGTCCTGCTGCCGGGTACGCTCGCCGAGATAGTTCCATTCAAAGATATCCTCATTCCGCGAGTCCTACAGGCGGCAACTGCTGCTGTTCGCACCTTGCTGCTCGGGCACTGCTGGCGATAGAGTCGGTACTAGGTTCGGCGTCTCGATTAACGAGTTCGGAAGGTGAATAATCCGGCTCTAAACCGGTGGATTTTGAACAATATCAGGGGGAATCATATCGAGGAGAGTCGATCCCGAGAGATAGCTCAGTGGTGATTCTAACCGAGCAATCTTATATGCCTCCGACGTTTTGGAGTGAGAACTTCGAAGTACCCTTCGTGAACGGCGATACCCTGGCAGTGGGCTGCTTAGACATCATTTGCAACAACCGCGTCGTGGTGGCGTCGCGTGTCGCTGACAAGGGGATGTCCATTCCGCACTCAGACTAAAGTATCGAACACGATTTCCGCGGGCGTCACGCCGCCAAGAGATGCAACGCATCGGTCGGCTCATGCACGGCAATGGCAGCATCAAGGACGATAGGGATAGAAGCGAGAGAGACTGACTCCGAGACGACGAAGCAGAATTTGTGAAGGACCGTGAGGGTCCAATGCACAGATACCCCTTTTCGGAACTTCACTCGGACCTCGTTCTGCGAGAGGTCATTCATCGCCGAGTTCCGAAAGCCGAGCTTGGATTTCCTCAGCATCCGCATCAGAGAGCGCTTCTACACCGAACTGGACGAGTAGCGGGTAGAAGTGGCGGTTCTTCTTAAACTCGTCCTGGCCCGCCTTGCGGAGCTTCAGCTGGGACTCGAGGTAGGTGTCCTCCATCTCGTCGAGGACATCGTCAGGAATGTAGATCGTTCGCCCGTTCCACTCGTCCTTGATGTTCGTCTCCGTTTTGCTCGTTTCGTTCGTTTCACTCGTTGAAGTCGATTCGTTCGTTTCAGTCGATGAGCTGGTTTCCACCGTTTCACTCACCTCACTCGTTTCGCTGGAATCAGCCTCATCGTCCTCCTCTTCGTAGTTGCCCTCGATGCCGGAAGCATCGCCCCAGCCGTCGCTCATGCTTCCACCTCCCCAGGTGCGGTCTTCTCAAACGTCTCGTCGAACAGGTCGGCGATTTCGTTGAACAGGTCGCGTGCATCCTCAACGCGCTGGTTCTCCTTGCCGAAGCCGAAGACGGATACCCCCTCGCCAATCGACTGGGAGAGGTCGGTCCGCTTCGGAATCTCGAACACTGGAAGGGAGTACGCCGACTTGATCTCCTCGATGGTGTCGCGGTGTTCAGCGTTCTGCTCGACACGGTTACAGACGATGGCGAGCCGATTGATGTCTCCGTACGCCTGTTCGAGGGAGCTCAGCTGCTTTGCGAAAATCTGGAGGCTGTTGGCGTTGAGTTTCTCCGGAATGACGGGGATAACGACGTTGCCGGTCGCGACGAGGGCGTTATCGGTAAGGACGTTCAGAGATGGCGGCGTGTCGACGATGATGTAGTCGTAATCCCTATCGAGTTCGTCCAGAGTCATCTCCAGACGTTCCCGACTCTTCGGCGCCTCAAGCAACGTTTGGATGTTCTTGTTGTTCGCGAGCTTCTCGCTCGCGGGGAGGATGTCGAATTCCTCGTGCTCGACGATGATGTTGTTCACCGACTCCATCTGATCGAAGTCGAGGACGTCGAACAGCGTTGTACGGTCGGTATCGTAGTACAGATCGTTGTAGCCGAGTGAGCAGGTGAGCCCTCCGTGATAGTCGATATCGACCAGGAGCACGTCGTAGCCCCGGGCAGCTAGCGCCCCGCCTGTGTGAATGACGTCAGTCGTCTTCCCAGCGCCTCCCTTCTGATTCGCCACGGTGATTCGTGCGGTGTTGGTGTCGGTCATTTCCTTCGTTTCCCTCGTTGTGTTCGTTTCGTTCGTTCTAATCGTTCTGTTCGTTTGGTTCGGTGAGGGTGTTTCACTCGGTGAGAGGAATACTACGATGTTAAAACCAAGTGTTCGTTACACTCGTTGAAGCAAACACACTCGTTGCCATCAACGCATTCGTTCCATTCATTACGTTCGTTTCCCTCGTTTTGTTCATCGAGTACGGGGCAGCCAGTTCATCCACTACCAGTTCGTTTCTCAGAATGCGTTCAATGCATTCGTTTTTCTCGTTCCGTTCGTTTTGCTCGTTGAATTCGTTATAGTCGTTCCGCGTGTTTTCAGCGGGAATCAGGACTACCTTCGAGACGAAGGGAGAGATCGTGCTTCATGGGCAGTCGAGTAAAACTTTTAACTGTTACTGGATTATTGGTAACCACCAGATGTATGAGGTACTCGACGACACGGCGGCACAGACCATCCTCGCCATCGAGAGTGGTGACTCCATCCGCCGTGTCGCCCAACACCTCCACACGCCCTACGAGACAGTGAGACAGGCCGTCAATCGGCTGGAAGACGCAGGCTACGTTTCCTATGACGATGGCCTCACTGTCGTCGACGAGCGCGTACGCGACGCAGCCCGCGAGCTCGTCGCTGCCAGCGCCGGCGTCAGTCCGCCCTCCATCGAAGAGGCCTACGTCATCCCACAGTTCGGTGACTGGCCGTTCGCGTTTGCGCGGATCGACGCCGTCTACGTGTGGACCCAGGGCGGCTACCAGGTCGGTCGCGAGCCCAACGACTATCCGTTGTTCCTGGCCGTCCGTGAGCGGGACGTCGACGCCTGGGAGGCGTTTCTCCATTCGTTTGACCTCCCGACCGCATTCGAAAGACAGCCCCGAGACGATCTGGACGGACCGCTGCAGATCGTCCTCGAGCCACGCCCCTCACTCGACATTGAGCACGTCGAGGGGTACCCGGTCACCCCGAGAACCGAGACGATCGAGTACATGCGCGAGAACTACGCCCAGTTCCAGTCGGCGCTGGCGATGCTCGACCGGATGTACGAGGACCTCGACCTCGGCGTCACGTATCGAGAGACCGAACGGGCGCAGCCATGAGCTTCAACAACCGAAGTGACGCGCTCATCGAACTGCTCGAAGAGCTCACCAAAGAGGGCCACGAGTACGTTCTTGTTGGCGGCTACGCTGTCTCAGCGTTCAATGCTCGCTTCTCCACGGACCTCGATATCGTCGTCGCGCCGGATTCCAAAGCTGACTTCGTCGAGTTCCTTGAACAGCAGGGATTCGAGGAAACGGACAGTCACGCCAAGAAATGGTTCTACGACACCGAAGTAATCGAGTACGAGAAGCGGCTCACGCCGCAGCAGCCGATCGGCTTCGATCTCCTGGTAAACGGACTCGGGTGTCGCCAGACGGAGGCACAGTGGTCGTTCGACTACCTGTACGACCACAGCCACCAACAGGAGGTGAGCGGAGGTACAGTGACGATCACAGCCAGAGTCATCGATGGGGCAGTCCTCGTCGCGGCAAAGCTCCATAGCGGCCGTGAAACAGACCTCCGGGACGTCCTGGCAGTAGCACAAGAAATCGATCTCGACGCTGTCACGCCTCACCTTCGGCGAGGGGACGAAGATGCGCTACGGGAGCAGCTTGAGCGTGGACTGGAGATCATAGAGAGCGATGAACTCAAGCACGGGTATCGGAGTGACTTCGGGGCCTCAGCAGTCTCAGAAGAAACGGTCACCGCTCTCCAAGAGTATCTGTCTGCACAGATTAACCACCTGAGCTGAAGCGGTCGGGACCCCCTTGATCGGAAGTGAAGATAGGGTCCTTCAGCGGTGTTTACAGTCAGTCAAAAAATTGGAGGGGCGGTGTCAGTCGACCGTCGCTAACACACGGACATCCGTAGCTGAGTGTCGTTCCCGTTCAGTACGAGCACCATGCTCGCGGAGGAACTCATCAATACGGTCGGCAAGGGACTCCGCGTCCTCTCTATCAACGTGGACGATCAGCGTCGGATGTTCCTCGTCGCTGTTCTCAATCACGAGCGAGACATCCTTGAATTCGTCCGGCTGTCTGTACGCTTCGAACTCATCGGCGACCTGGTCGGCCAGGTCGTCGAGTACCTCAATCGGTTCCTTTGTCATAGATTGTATTTCGGCTTTGGAAGGTTGTGCCATCGCGAGCGCGTGAAGAAAACGTGACGTGACTTTCAGAACCACCTCCATCAGACAAACGCGAACGGAGCCTTCTCACACCGCTGGTTTCCCGAGAAGAAGACCGATCCACGAAGGGACAATGGGTTAGAGTGCTCGCGGATCGCTATCGACGATGCTCGCAAACGCGACGTTCTCCTGAACTTGTTCGATTTCGACTGTTGGCTCGTCGCCGGGTTGAGCGCCGGGAACGATCACGACGTACCCCCGTTCGACTTTCGCAATACCGTCTCCTTGATCACCGACGGTTTCGATTGTCACGTCGCGCACTTCTCCCTCATCAACAGGAGGACCAGATGAATCGTGGCTCGTGCTCCCCTGAGAGGCGGGATGCCGTGGGGCCTGCGGAGATGTTGATTCAGCTTCGGAGGAGGAATCAAGGAGAGCGATGCGGTACGTTTCATCACCGGTCAGCGCCCCGTGCTTGATCTCACTCGGAGGAATCTCGATTACGAAAGTGCCATCCTCCTCCTTAATTTTCGCAGTGAAAAGCGAACACAGGGAGTCTGAGATTTCTACCATAACTGGGTTTGATACTGGATACAATTAATCGGTCTCTTTGAGAAGGAGCGAACTGGATCAGCTGTCCTCAGCTGGTTCTTCCCAAGGAATGTCTCGCTTATGGACTACAGCGAGCTTCGAGTCGTCATCATCTTCTATTGCACTTAGACCACGCTGGACGAGAGTGTGAACCTGTCCAGCAGACTCCGGGAACGAAAATTGGTCATCCTCCGCGTCAGCACGGAGTTCCAGATAATGGAGGTACAACCTGAACCTCGTATCTGCTCCGATTGGCCACCAAATCGTCCCTATCTGCTCATCTACCTGATTGTCCCAATGCTCTATGAGTTCACGGATATCGTCGACGAGCTCCTCCCCAGAGGTGCGAAGGCGGAGGGAGTATTCCCGATCCCGCTCCATCTCTTCGATTATATCCTGAAGGAAAGGCTCAGCCTCCAGGGCGGTAGGTGAGGTCTGATCCGCTTCTAGAAGGTGTTCTAACGCCCGAATTTCTTCACGCCGAGCGGCTACAGCGTATGCGACATTGTACTTATCCTCGGGGAAGATTTCGTGCTGACTCGGTTGCTGTGCCTGAGGGACAGTATCCCCAGTGGATGAGCTAAATAAGGTCTCAAAGAGTCCCATAGGCTTCGTCCGGAGGGCACCCATAAGTACTTCCTGTCATATCAGACGGCAATTCTGGCGGCTGTGAACCGATTCACCTTGCCACTCGAAGAAGAAGCGGATTATCTTTGTATCGACAGACAGCGATGAATATGGTAGCAACACGAGAGAGGGCCCTTAGCGAACGCGAGTTCGAACTACTGTTAGAAGGTGCTGGGCGAATAGATGATACACAACAGAGACTCGAAACACGAGCGGCCATTCTCCTTGGAGGCCGTCTTGGACTTAGACCAGGAGAAACAACGCACTTGTCGAAATCGTGGGTTGACCTAGAGCGGCAGATGATCCAGATTCCCACACAGGAAAACTGTACGAAGGGACGGGATGGTGGCATCTGTGGATACTGCCGGCAGGCGGTGAAACAACGGCTAGATCACAATCCCAATACGGATTTTCAGAGCTTTGCTGAGCGTTATTGGCTCCCGAAAACAGAAGCCGCATCTCGAACAGTTCCGTACCACTTTTCGTATCGGGTTCGAGTCGCGGTTGAATTGTTACTCGACGAACATAGTGGCTGGCCGTATTCGTTCTCGACCTTACAGCGACGTCTAGAAACGGCCCTGAAATTGTCCCCAGAATTGTCTAACGACGCAACCTCATTACATGGATTACGTGCCACAGCAGCGTCGTACCATGCAGGAAGAGGCTTGGATCTTCCCGCACTCCGAGCAATGTTCGGGTGGGAGGACATCACGACCGCACGTCAATATCTAAATGTCGATGGAGCTATGACCCGACGAGCGCTGGACAGTATTCATCAGTAAATCTGAACCCACTGATATTCAGGAACCAGGCGTAGCGCTATTTCAGTGATTACTCCATCGAGCCTACATCTCCAAGATAAGTGTATTTCTCAGCGACCTTCTCGAAGTACGCTTCCGTCATAATTCGAGGATTCGACACCCGATGGAAGTCATCAAGGACGAACTGCATTTCCTCCTCATCCAACCCATATGCGTGGAACACGGCCGCGTCGACTTCGGCTTGTAGTTCACGCCGGGTCTCCATATCCGTCGCTGGCTCAATTCCGCCGAGTCGCTCACGCATCTCAGCAAACTCCTCACCGTAGCAGTTGAGCTTCGCCGCGCGATCAGCGATGTAGTGGAACCAGTCGTCGCCATCAGTGAGTCGGGGGACCTGTGACTCCTCAAACTTGTACTTCGAGGCGTGAGAATCAACCTTTGTCCGCATCAAGAAATCGAACGGAATACTATTGATCAGCCCAAGCGCGACGAAAAGCTCCTTTTCAGTGAAAACACGGTCGTAAGCGCTGTGCATCGGGAATTCCGAAAGATCATCCTTGCTAGGGTTTGCCTCGAATGGTCGAACCGTGTACAGCGTATGGACGACGACTCCACCCGGTGGGATTACAGCCGCAATGAGCGTCCGTTCGTCGGTTGCACGAGCGACTTCACGAAGCACAAGCCGGTACTCAGAACTATGGAGACGGATGTCCTCCAAAGAAAGTTCGGGGCGGTCGAATTCTTCTGTTAGCAACCGATTGACGAACCGCTTCTGCGAACTTGCCGGGAGATGGCGGAACTCAGGGTCATCAGCGAACTTGTTGTAGATAGCCTTCTTCAGGCTGATCGCATCGTCCCGGGCACGGAAGTTCTTCTCTCGAACGCGACGCTTCGCGCTCAGCTCCTCGTTATCCTCATCGACACTCCACAAAGAGATGGGTTTGAGGTCGTCGACGTAGGTCGACTCATAACAGAATTGGTGAATATTCTTTCCCTGATAGACCGGATAATCCCCTTTGGATTCGTCTTCGATGAATCTATCCCGATCTCGTCCTCGATCCAGTTCCTTGTACAAGACCGTTCGCCAAGCACCTTCAATTTCAGTCGCCAATGGTGGTGTCTGGAGAATTTTATCCAGCACTGAGATCTCCTGCTGGTCCTCGATGTTGGGGAAAATTCGAGCTCCAGGAGAATACTCTTTGAGGATTCGCGCTGGAATTTCTAGAGCTACATCGTCAATTGACCGAAGAACATCAACGGAAGTCTGATGAAATATTCCGTGGACAGTATCAGTGCTTCCCTCTGTTCGGAGCGTAACGATACCGAAGTTATACCTAGTGTCTATATCGGAGAAAATGCCGCGGTTTTCAAATCCGATGATACTCTGAATCTCAGACTCTTCCAATGCATGTACTCGCAAATCCTTTCCAGCGGCGGCATTGAAGAACGGACCAGGAAGCAGCTGTGAAACATAACCACCGTCTCTGACGATATCATAGACTCGCTCAAAGAACAGTAGGGACAGGTCGTTCGTCCGTGCAACCTGTTGTCCTTCTACGCTTGGTGTCTGGTACTCGTATTCTCCACTCTGGTTGATATAGGTCGCTTGCCGTTCCTTGTCACGCTGGAACTTCTCCCATTCGGCAGCGATTTCAGGGTTCTCTAAGAGCTCCTCTACCTTCTTGTCCTTTTCACCTGGTGGGCGGCTACGAAACTCAGTATCGTACTTTGGGAAGAAGTCCGTCCGGTATGGCTTCAGCTCATCCCACGGTGGATTCCCAATGATGACATCAAAGCCGCCTTCCCGATAGACTGTCGCGAACTCAAGCACCCAATGAAACGGTGAGGACTCCTCTAATTCCTCAAGAGAAATATCCTCATCGACAAGTTCGTTGAACTGATCGCGGATCTTCTCATTAAGCTCCTCGCTGTGGGTGTCGATTTTTCGTTCAGCCATTTTACGAGCATTCTGCGCTTCACGGGCAGAATCCGCAGCTCGATGGCGGTCCTGTTCCCGGATGACATCCTCATAGAGATCTTTGACTGCAGTTCCGACACCCCAATTCGAGAGTGACGCGTCGCCCGCATCTTCCCGTGCGACTTCTTGGAGCTCAGTAAACCCGATCAGTGAGTTACCCTGACGGATGTTAAAATCAATATTTGGGAGGGGTTCGACCTCGTTCGGTTCGTCCTCGATATCAGCGACCATCGACAGCCACAGGCGTAGTTTACAGATTTCGACTGCCCCGTCCCCAATATCGACTCCATAGAGATTGTGAAGGATGATAGAACGCTTTGCGAAAAGTGAGACCCCTCCATGTCCCTCTTCTATTCTCTCCAATTCTTCACGGCTACGACTCTCCAACTCCCAGCCTTTCCCTTCAGCTTCGAGCCGCTGGAAATACTCAATGCATTGCATGTATAGGTCCATCAGCACCTCCTGTGCGGCGAGCAGGAAGGCGCCACTTCCTACGGCGGGATCGAGAATATGCGCTTCCTTCAGAATGTCGTGGTAGAGAGTCTCCACATGGCTGGTTTGGACGTTTTCCGTTGGAACTTGCTGAGTTATGGTTCCGCCATCGGCAACAGCTTCTGTGCTGGTATCTGCCTCCGGCACGGGGAATCCGAACACATTGTCGATCTCGTCATAGTCCGCGTCCACAGCCTCGTTGAGTTGATCGAGCAGATACGGATGGATCGTCCGCCGGGCCATGAACCCCGTGATCTCTTCCGGTGTGTAGTACGCCCCCATCTCCTTCTGATTGACCGTTTGCTCGAAGATGTGGCCCAAGATCGCCGGGGAGAGGTTCTTGGGATCGACGATGTCGAGTCGTTCGTCTACGTTCCAATTCCAGTCGGAGAGGAAGTCGAGGATATCGTCGAAGAGCCCGTTCGTTTCCTCGGCAGAGACACCTAATTTCGCGTCCTCAAACTCCTCTTCGACAGGATTCCTTGCGAACAAGCCACCGTTCAGGTACGGAAGACTACCGAAGTCAGGGTTCTGTTTGTCTTCTGCGAGGTATTCGAAGAAGAGCGGCTCGTAGAACTCTTCGTAGTGGTCACAACCCTCGTCAACGACTTCATTCGGCTGTTCGTGAAGGTAATTCGGGTCCCGATCAAGGAGGCGCTTTTCCTGGATGAAGTATAGGAATATCATCCGGTCAAGAATGACCTGCACATATCGTTGCTTCGCATCACCCCGATCGTCAGGGATGCCTGTAACCTCTTGAATGAGATCTGTCCTGAGTTCCTCGAACTGTTCATAGAACTCCTTGACGACCTGTTGCGTGTCGTAGAGCGTATCGTATATCGCAGCAGAGGAACCGTACTCGATCGAGTTCAGCTTCTGGAGAATAGTGTTCTTCTCTCCGCTGTCCCGCGTGAACTGCTCCTTCGAGAACGAAATCTTTTGATGCTTAATTCGACCGTGCTGCTGCCCCTCCCAGCTTCGGACTCGGGTAATGAAGGTGAAGATCTCGAAATCGTTGGTGGCAACAAGGTTGGTATGCCGTGAGCGATTTTCCGGTTTGAAGTCTGTGGCAGTCTCCCCGGGGCCCGCGTTGACAATGACGATGAATTCGTCATCATCAAGCTGGACTACGAGTTCGTTATCGCCCCCAAGTTTCGGGCGTGGTTTGAGCCCGCGTTTTTCAAAGGAGTTCGCTATATCCTGTAAAGAGTCCCAGCCCGCGATATCGGATGCGGTGATCTGCTGGAGAGTCATACCACCTGAAAGTTGCTTTACTCATATGAAAATGATGGATATGAGGGTGGCTTTCGACTGCACTGGTCAATACACTTGTTGAATAGATTGTAAGAAGCAGCTTGTATTTCACCGGCAATCGTAGATAAAGTCGAAAACAGCCAATAGCGAGACGATCAGTTGATGCAATGCATTGAGTATTTCCAGCGGCTCGAAGCTGAAGGGAAAGGCTGGGAGCTAGAATCCAGAACGCGAGAAGAGATAGAGGTAATCGAGTCTGGAAAAGGCTCCTCATCATTGTACGCAAAGCGAACGGCCATCCTCAACAATTTGTACGGAGTCGATATCGACGAAGGTGCTGTTGAGATCTGCAAGCTCAGGCTCTGGTTGTCGATGGTCGCTGATATCGAGGATGAACCGAGCGAGGTGGAGCCACTCCCCAACATCGATTTCAACGTACGACAGGGCAACAGCCTAATCGGTCAACTCGATACGGACATCGAGAGTAACGAAGACGGAGACAGCGATCTCGATTCTTGGGAGGTGAAAACTCGTTTTGAGGATGTGAAAGAGGCTATCGAGAAGCACAAGAAAGCGGAGACCAGTATTGAAGCTCAAGAATGGCGGAAGGAGGCAGAAGACAGAATAGAGGAACACCGGGACAAATTTGACGAAATCCTTCGGCGAGAATTCCAAGACGCTGGCTTTGACGACATAACGATCGAGGAAATTCGGGAGTGGTCCCCCTTCCACTGGCCGTTGGAGTTCGCCGACGTCTTCGAGAAAGGTGGATTCGACGTGTTCATCGGGAACCCACCATGGGACATGCTCTACGCGAATCGCGACGACTTCTTCATCCGCTACGATGAGCAGTTCCGTACCTATCCGTCGGAGGAAAAAGACGGTGTGATGGAAAACCTCCTCTCAAGCCCAGAAGTTGCGTGGGAATGGGAGGACTACAAGGGCTCGATGGAAACTCAGGCAGACTTCTTCACGCAGGGAGACGTCTACAAGCTCCAATCTCCGGTGGTGGGCGGTCGGACGATGCCGACAAAAAATGAACTGTCTGCTCTCTTTCTAGAGCGGGTCTTCAGACTCTCTCGAGACGGCGTGAGGGTGAGTCTGCTCCTCCCGGGAACTATCTTCGGTGGAGTGATGGGGAAAGACCTCCGGACACATCTACTGGATCACACAGACGTAGAGAATCTCATTGGATTCGAAAATAAGGGCATCTTTGAGGCGATTGACGATCGCTATCGATTTGCTGTACTGACGTTTAAATACGGAGGGAGGACGTCAGTACTTCGCGGCATCTTCAACCAGCATAACATGGACATCGTATATCGAATCGAGGAGGAAGCAGTTACTATCCCACGAGAGGTGCTTCTTAGCTACTCGCCTGAGGGGCGGATATTCCCTTCAATCACCTCACAGATGGAAGCAAGCGTCTTAGAGAAAGTGGTTGACCAACCGTCTTTGGGAGAAGGGGTGGAGGGGGCCTGGACAGTAGATATGCTGACGAAGGAATTTGTAGAATCGACTGACAAGGACCGATTACAGAATACACCTGAAGGTGCTGACTACCCAGTTTACGGGGGTAAAAATATCCATCAATTCCAGCACGATAATAGCCTCAATAGTGACTTAGCAGGTCCTGAGTACTGGAGTAAGGGACTCCAGGATCCGCCGAATAGTGCACAATATCGTGTCCGGGAAAAGAAGTTCAATAGAGGCCACCTGAAACGAGCAATCTACGAGGCATTCGGTGGGCCAGAAACCAGCAAGTCACAAGTACAATTCGTGGACGAACTCCTCAAGGAACATCGTGGCCACGGATTAGAAGAAGAAGATGTACTCCTTGATTGTGACGAGTATCGCGTCGGAATTCGAGACGTTACGAACTCCACAAATGAGCGGACGATAATCGCCACTGTACTCCCGAAAGACATCATCTGCCTCCATACGATTAACACGTTCAAACCGTTCGATATTAGGCCCAAAGAGGGACACCTCTCAGAGTCTCCGCTTCGGTCACCCTACATCCGGCGATTCACGGATCGGGAACTCTTCGTGGCGACTGGACTCCTGAATAGCATTGCGTTCGATTTCCTGATGCGGACCAAGGTCGAGACGCACATCATCAAGCGTGAGCTACTGGAATCCCAGCTACCACGCCTCACCGACGGAGATGACTGGTTCCATTATATCGCTGAACGAGCTGCCCGGTTGAACTGTTACGGGGAAGAATTCAAAGAAATTCGTGAGCGACTCAGCGGAATCGAGGCAGCGGTAGAAGATCAAGAGCGCAGAGAATTACAGGCTGAAATCGACGCGGCCGCATTCCACGCGTATGGCCTGGAACGTCGTGACGTGAAGTTTGTCCTCGACGACTTCCATCGCGTTGAGAATCCGAAGCTGATGGACGAGATGTACTTCGATCTGATCTTGGAGAAATATGATCTGCTGGACCAGAAGGGGCCCCTACCGTAGCTCCCGAATCACTGTCCGACAACCCCCAGCATACGAGCTTCGCTTGTACATCACTCTCTCCCATCAGTTTTGTCTGGTATTCAGTAGAGGCTTCAACGTTCTCTTCCAAGAACTCCTCAAGCTGACTGAGGAACTCCACAGTCGGCCACTCTGGGAAGGAGTCGTACTGCTCGTTCTGGCGAAAGATCTCCCGTAGAATTCGGTCTTCATCTGTGTTCGCCAGCTTTACCTCCTGCAGCCGCTCTTCGATGTCGGTAGCCCATTCTCCTAGCGTTTCGAACTCTTCGACAGGCGCCGGCTCATCGCCGTGATTCGGCTGAACGTAGTGACTGATGAAATCGAGGATCGTCTCCTGTTCCTTCGAGAAGGCCTCTCCCTGTTTGAAGGCTCCCTCAACCTGGCCTTCTCGAATCACCTCCAGACGCTCGTCAAGCACTGCTTGAATCTCCTCACGGTTCGACAACACCGTATCTGGATTTCCGGTGATCGGTTCGCCGTCAACTGAAGGGTCAATGTTGAGCGTGCTCACGGGCCGCTCTTTGACCTCGTCGGCGAAGGGCTTGTAGTAGAAAGCACGACGGACGCGACCAAGCGGGGACTCGTGGTCATCATCGTCGAACCAGAGGTGGGCAAGGGCGAACACGCCCGGACGAGGACCGGCATCGTGGTCAGTTACATTCGTGTAGAGGAATTCTCGTTCTTCGGGCGGGTCATCGAAGAAGTCCTCAGCGTACTCGAAGTCTTCCGCAGTCAGATCGTAATCCTCGTTCAGTTCTCGCTTCAGAAGGTACCGCTCGAACGCAGCATGTTCATTACTCCCAGCATTGCGGAGGAGCGGATTCTTGCTCGTGTCGTCGAGTTCATTCACGTCGTCAATTTCACGGGACTTCTGGAGAGAGTCCTCAATCTCGTCCACCTGTAATTCCCCGATTGTCTTCTCCGTGTCTACACCTGTCTTTTCGAGAATCTGGTCTTCGTTCGGATCGAGGATATTGTTCTCCTTTCCGACGATGAGCGCGATATCGTTGATTTTTGCCTGCAGGCGTTTCAGGAGCTTAATCGCCGCCTCGATGTCGCCGTCCGGGTAGAAGTTGTGGACGTGTTTCTCGGCGGTACTCCCGATCCGGTCGACTCGCCCGACACGCTGGACAATCCGCATCGGGTTCCACGGCAGGTCGTAATTGACCACCACATGAACGTCCTGGAGATTAACCCCTTCACTCAGCGTGTCAGTGGCCACTACGTACTGTAGCTCTGAGTCCCCCGACTCGGCGAGCGTTTGCTGGTAGCCTGACGCCTCGGGAGCAAAGCGTTGAATGATGTCCTGTTTATTCTCGTCGCCACCCTTGACGACGGCACTGTTCGCCTCTGTGAGTGGTGAATCCTCGTTGTCACAGAGGGTTCGATAGACGTAGTCTGCAGTTGCCCGATACTGTGTGAAGATGAGCACCTTCTGATCGTGGTTAGTGAGGACATCTGCAAGTCGGTCGATCTTCGGGTCGCGGAACTCGCGGAGTGAAAAGACGGCCTCGTAAAAGTCGCGTGTGGCGGGGTCGACTTCGCTCAGGTCACTATTCGGGTAGAGAATCGGATTCATCTCTTCTTCAGGAATATCTGGGAGGACACCAGCGTCGTGGTCAGCGAGCCATTGCCGCGTGGAAACCGCATAATCACTCACATCACCCGCATCACGGGCGACATCACCGATGAACTGCGAGAGGAAATACGAGAGAAGGGTGAGGTCCTCCCTGATGTACGTCTTCACCTCGCCGATGGTGGCGTCTGCCAGTTCATCTCCCTCGGTATCAGCTCCTTCTTCCGCTTGAATAGCGGTGGTATCGAAACCGAATTCTTCGAGTGTTTGTTCGAGATCTTCAGCAGCGTCGGCTCCTTCGACAAAGTCACCGAGTTCAGAGTCATCCCCTTCCCGAACAGTTCGGAGCATATCGATGTCTTCGTCCTCGGGAAGTTCACCAAGAAGGCCGAGAAGCTGGCGTTCGCTCTGATGTAGCGTCTCGATCGACTGGACGAACGCGTACGTTGAGGACTCGAGCCGTTTGAGGAGGTTCAGCTTGTAGAGGGCTTTCAGCGTGCTCCCCGCTTTCGGGTTTTTGACTGTGATGTGGGGAAGGTGGAGAGCGTCCATCACGTCGGGAAGCATCCGATACACTGGCTGGTAGGCCGCCGGCAGGGAGTACTGTTGCTTGTTGAGTTTCGGCGGCTTGAAGCTCATCTCGAAGTCTTCGCTGTCCTGAATCTGGTCTTTGACGTGCTTGCGCGTCCGAAGAACCATCACTTCGTTCAGGATATTCGAGATCTCAGAGGAGTGTCGCTGGAGCTGTTCAGTGATTTTCTGCTGTTCGTCGTCGCAAACCTCCTCTTTCCCGGCCGCGATTCGTTTTCGCGTCTCCGAGAGTTCGATGTATTCGTCGAACGCATCAAAGTCGAGTGATGCCTTGTTCCGAAGTTCCTCCGGGCTGGTGAACAAGCTGATGAGGTTCTTCAGGTCGGTAGCGCTGTTATTGATCGGGGTCGCGGTCAGCATGATCATCGTCTTTCCTCGGAGTTGCCTGAGATTCGCGTGTCGTCGCGTCCCCTTGTAGTCGTCATCGTGGTCCGGGTTCGGTCGCCACTTCCCGTAATTCCGGAACCGGTGAGCCTCGTCGATAAGCAGGACGTCGAACTCGTCTTTGAGATCCTGCACCTCATCGTAGGATAGATTCTGGAACTTACTGATACTCATCACATCAAGATGCGTGCCGTCCACCTCTAACCCGAAGTACGGATTGCCGTCTTCGTCAGTGTCGTGCTGGAGTAGGTCTTCCCACTGATCAGTCAGGTTGGCCGGGACAATGAGGAGACAGTGGTCGCCATGTTGGCGGTAGTCGTGGAGGAGTTCACCGCCAATAAATGATTTCCCCAGGCCGACCGAGTCGGAGACGATGCACCCGTTGAACTGGGAGAGCTTTTCCTTTGCACTCTCATACCCGAGCTTCTGGAAGTAGTACAGTGGGCTGTCACGGATGTTGACGTTCCCACTCAGTTCGTCGTAGGCGAGCAGCTTGTAGAGCTCGAACGGCTCGAGATACGTGCCCAGCTCCTCGGATGACGTCTCCTTGTCGGACTCGTCCTCCTGCTGTTCCTTCCAGTCCTGGTACTCATCGCTGTTCTCGATGATTCGGATGATCTCCTCACTGAACTCCTCGGCGTTGGCCCACTGGTTGTCGTACCACTCCTCGAACGCTTCGGCCTTGTGTCGATCCTGACTCGTGAGATTCAGTTCGATGTTATTCTGGTGGCCGCTCTTGGTGAAGTTCGAGGAGCCGACAACTGTAGCGCATGGGCGGGTGTCTTCATCTTCGTCTTGTCCCCAATCTTCATCATCTTCGAGTGGCGCTCGAAATGATGCACCCTTTGCGTGGAAGTAACCGTTTTCAGGATTTCGCACACGGACGCTCACCTCGCCTTCGGCGATAAAGTCTCGTAGCCGGTCTAGTCGCCCGATCTGAGCGTTATTCAGCTCCGAGATGCTTTCTCTCACTTCTCTTTTGAGTTCCTCTTTGAGATTCTGCCCCTCACCGATTTCGTCAGCAGTTCCCCTATTCGTCTGACGGCCCATCAAGATCCGAAGCGGAGCGTGGCCGAGCTCGTCGGGGTCAGCCAGGTTCTCAAGGTCTTCCCGGTAGAGGTCGAATCCTGAGAGATAAAAGTATCCAGTTGCGATACGGCCCTCCTCGATCTGGGGAATAATTCGCTTGTAAGCGTCTTCTAGTGTTCTGTTGGCGTTATCGACAAGCGGAGGAAGCGAGAGCATCGTAATGCCGAGATGTATTCAGTACGCTAACTTAGTGTTTAGTGACCTTAGACTACAGAGGTGTCACCATACTATGGCCAATCAAACTGGCCGAAGATCCCGCCAGCGGACGTCAACGGTGTCACCATTAGCAATCTCAACCCGGAAAAGATAGCCCTCTCGTTGATCACCAGTTACAGTTCCTGCATCGTCTGGGATGATCTCAACGACTGTTCCTCGACGTCCATGGAGGCGCTCGTGATCTGGATCTGTCTCGTCCGGGACATCGATTCGGACCGTGTCTCCAATATCGAATCGTTTCATAGTAGGTGTCATCAGCTCCGAATCCAGAATAGCCCTATCGAACCAACCATAACGGTTGCACCGATTATTAGCCCGACTGTCGTCGGAGACGGCAGAGAATAGCCTGCACCCGTGAGCAAAGGAGTTAGAATGAACCCGCCAGCGTATCCTCCGATAGTAAGGTATCCAGCGGCAAGGAGACGGACAAACCACTGTTCAACAATCGTATGCGAGCGGTGATCTGGGTCTTCATCAGGTCGAGGCTCAACGATTTCCGGATCAGGCTTTTCCCGCTTGAGGTATCGCCATTCATCAAGATACATTCGGACAGGAAGGGCAGATTCGATTTGGTTGAGAATAGCATATCGGGCCTTGTTCAGCCGGCGATACGACTGTAAACTCTGATACCAAAAGTAACAGATCAGACTTCCAAATCCAGAGGCGAATAGAACGATTGCAGCACTCGTAGTCGTCAAATTTCCTCGGGCGAGAGCGAAGAGTCCGGCTAGTATCGACGTCAAAATCAAGCCAAAAAATCGGTTCATCTGAACCCGCTGATTCGCAGTTTCGATTGCCACCTCCCCATAGTGGATGTATTGATCCATCAAGCGGTCCGTCTCTTCGTTGTTCAGATTCGTTAACGGTCCATCCCCTACGGTATCGGAATCGGTCGGTTCGGCCGGGTCACCACCAGTAACCTCTTCGGGGTGTTCCGGCTCCGTTTCAGGCGTGTCTTTGTCCTCGGTATTTTCGCCAAAATTTGCATTATTCGGCTCGCTCTCACCAGGAGTCTCGTCAGCAGATTCAGGCATATTCCGCTAAGGTGTCGACGAATGATGCTTTGTGCCATTCTGGGAATAGGGAACTGTAGAAACAGTTTAGATCCAGACGCTGTTCGGAAACCGCCATTATGCTCTCCGCGTAGTGCCCATACTGGTTGATGAGCGTCTCATCACGCACTGGCCGTCTGAGTGAAGATCGTGTACAGCCATCCCCCTGCATTGGGCCATACTCGTCCGAGGGTAGATCATGCATGCTTCGCGATGGCGTTCACGATAGACTTCTGCCGCCAACCGACAATCTCATCGGCTTCCTCCTTTACCACTGCTGGAAGTCGCTCGTTCCCGTTCGGTCGCACACCGATAATGGGTTTCTCGAAGTGGTCTGCCATCTCAATCTCCTCCTCGATCCACTCGCTGTGCGAGACGTACATCCCAGCGACGACGACGACCACATTTGCCTGCCCAACCTGCTGATAGAGCTGCTGACGAAGATCATTCTTATCTTCGAACTCCATCGGATCGTCCTCTGGGACACTGAAGTTCTGCCAGTCCAGTCGATTTTCATCATCGAGGAACTCCTCAATGCGTTCACGCTGCTCGGAGTACTTCCACGAGTGACTCACAAACACCCGATACGGTCGATCTTCCAGAGGGAGACGCGGCTGTGTCGACGTGCCGGTCTCATCTGTTGTTGAACCAGATGAAACAGGCCACCAAGTCCCTGAGCGCCCTTGTATGTGAAATAGCCTGCTACGGCAGCAGCGATAATGAGTTCCGGAGCATCGTGCCAGAGATAACGAAGTGGGTCGTCATGCGGATCATGATCGACTTGTCCACCTTTCCAGTCCGCATATCCGGCGAGGAGTTCTTTTCCAAGGTCGACGACATCGGGGTTTTGCTGGTTTGCGGTTGGAACTGATGTTGTATCGGATTCATCAGTAGTTTCCTCAAACAGGCCAGCAAACGGATCGTCTTCCCCGTTTGATTTGATAAGGGCATTCACGTCAAGGCTTCCAGTGGGGCTTTGCACCTCGACGGTCGGGACGTTGGTGACAGGGTCGTTTTCGTTGGGTGTCACAGGCGATACATCGCAATTTGGGTATTTAAACCCAAGGGGGATATTTGCTATTCAGGAAGGTTCGTGTTTCCGCGAACTTCCGAAAAGCCGCCACTTCAGAGTTCTACAGAATCACCACCAGGAGACCCAGTACCCAACCGGTGGCCAATTGTTGAAATTTGCTTTCCGGAAACAGCCCGGTCACGTATTTATGGCCTGAGGCAGAACCAGTCATTTACTAACACAATGATCCGCGATGCTCGCGTTCTCCGCGCCGGGTTCGTCCCTCGGGAAGTTGAGCATCGCGACGCGGAAGTCAACCACCTCTCCAGTGTTCTCGAGCCCATCACGAACGGAGAACCAGCCGACACAGCCATCGTCACCGGACCCAGTGGGACGGGGAAGACGTGTATCTCGAAATTCGTCACGGAACGGCTGCGTGAAGAGGTCCTCGACGTCGAGGCCATATACGTCAACTGTTGGCGCAACTACACCCGGTTCCGCACGCTCTACCAGATCCTCGACGATCTCGGCGCGACCATCGATATCCACCGGCAGTCGACGCCTCACGACGAACTCGTCGACCGCCTCCAACAGCACGATGGCCCGCGAACGGTGGTCATCCTCGACGAGGTCGACCAGCTAGAGGACCCCAGCGTCATTTACGACCTCCACAGCCTGCCACAGTTCGCGATTATCTGTATCGCGAACAAGGAAGAGGAGCTGTTCAGCCGCGTCGACGACCGCCTCGTGAGCCGCCTGCGATCCAGCGAGCACGTCCGGATGGACAAGTACCACGACGAGCAGCTGTACGACATCCTGAGTGCTCGTGCGAAATGGGGTCTCGACGAGAACGTCATCACCGACGACCAGCTCTACCGGATCGCCGACGCGGCCGCCGGCGACGCCCGCCTCGCAATCGGCATCCTTCGAACGGCCGCCGGCAAGGCTGATCGCGAGAACCACGAGCACATCACCGACGACATTCTCCTGAACGCCGCCGAGGATGCCCGAGCCCAAATCAAGCAGAAGAGCCTCGATTCACTCACGCCGCACCAGCGCGTCGTCTACGACATCGTTCGCGAGCACGGCCCGGTCGGGCCGAGCGAGATCCACGAGCGCTACTCCGAGGCCGTCGATGACCCCCGGACGAAACGGACTATCCGCACGTACCTCTCGAAGATGGAGCAGTACAACCTCCTCGAGGCGGAGGGGACGAGTCGGGATCGAGAGTACTCGCTCGTCGATTCGTCCGCTGCGTCGCCGATGCAGTAACCGTTATGCCGTCACCTATCAGGAGCTGAACTCGCTGAGGCCCGATTGCTCGTGGTCCAGCGGCTCGATGACCTGAGAATCGTCGTTGCCGGGATTGTTGACCTGCGTCGAGATTTCGTAAGCGTCTAGATCGTCCTTCGGATACGGCTGGCACAGTTCCTTGCGGGTATCCGGGTCTGCGGCGAGCCAGTCGGACTCAGCGTCCTGTGGGAGGACGACCGGCATCCGGTCGTGGATGGGGATCATCAGGTCGTTCGGCTCCGTCGTGAGAATTGTGACGCAAGAGATCATCTTGTCGTCGCCCTCCCAGACGTCCCAGAGGCCGGCCATCGCGAACGCGGGGTCGTCCTCGCGGTAAATCCGGTAGGGCTGTTTCAACCCGCCGTTCGGTGATTTCCATTCGTAGAACCCTGACGAGAGGACCAGACAGGGACGGGTTTCCCATGCCTGCTCGAAGACGCGTTTCTCGTCGGCAGTCTCGGAGCGAGCGTTGATGATGCCCTCCTCGGGCTCATCCGCCCAGAACGGAATCAGCCCCCAGTGGTAAGCGTCAATCTTGTCTGGAGCCTCGTTCGTGATGATGTGGAGGTCGTCGCCGGGCGCGATGTTGTATCGGGGTGTGTACCCGCCGTCCGTGACGGCCTCGGCGTCGAAGCGAGTCTCGAGGTCGGCTTGGTCGATGAAGAGAGAGTTTCGGCCACACATACCTGAGAGTTCGGAGGAGGCATCTTCAACATGGTCGCACAGGAACTTCGCGGCGCCGACGTACTTAACCAACATACGCCCCGTCACGCACAGAGTGTTGGTTAACGGAGGCAGTACTAGACAAGCCTGATTCTGGAAACTTCTCGGAAACGAGCGCACAACCGCAAAAATTCGGCGACTGTTTCACCCATACAGTACCTCTAGCAATCCAGCTAAGCACTCGAGTTGATTCTGGGCAATATACACCCGGAATTCGATGGGCGACGACAGAGTATTTATACTCTTCTTTCGTTCTGGTGACCATGTCCAGACAGGTCTCGGATTATTTGTCTGAAATAAACGACCACATCTTTCTTCCCGGCCTCCAGCGGGAGTTTGTCTGGAATCCCAGGCAGATTGAGGAACTGTTCGATTCATTGATTCGAGACTATCCAATCGGAGCCATAACTGAATGGAGAGTTCGAGCGGCCAATATCAGCGACTACAACTCGTATAATTTCCTGCGGATGTACGTTGCCGATGACTATCGGCCACCGGATCCAGTTTTGGCGGAATACGACCTCTACAATCAGGAGGTTGAAGACAAAGAACCGGAGATTCTGATTATAGACGGCCAGCAGCGCTTGAACTCGCTCTATATCGGTGTCGAGGGGGGAATTACAGTATATAATGGCGGGCGGGGGAAGCCCAGTGATCAGCTCCAGTACTGGGAAGGCCAGCGGCTGTGTGTTGACCTATTCGGTCACCCAGAGTACGATCGCGACGATACAGCAGGCGACTACGAGTTTGAGTTCAAATCGACAGGGAAGTTTGGAGGAACGGACGAGACGGGCTATACCATGACCGGCGACACGCGACACCTGTGGATGCCGGTCGGGGAGTTATGGAACGGAGGCGACGAAGGGAGCTCCGGGAACTCCACGGTACTTGAGGGAAGATCGCTTAGCGAAGTCGTCGATGAATACGTGGATACCGCCGAACTGAGGGCGGACAACGAAACCCGCTACCAACTGCGCAGTATTTCGATGGCCGTCGCGAGAGACATTACGAGCAACGTTCTACAGGACGATCTCGAAACTGACAGTACGAACAAGGATAGATCCGAAATTCCCGAGATATTCACGAGGCTGAACATGGAGGGCTCTGATCCGAAGCCCTACCAGCTCCTTCTCTCAAAACTAATGAGTTATTGGCCGTACGCAGAAGAGGAGGACGAGCGGATCAATCCTAGGGAGGTCATCCAAGATTGGATTGACGAATTTAAACAGAAGTTCCCTGAGTATGAGCAAGAAATCGACCGGAAGCTGTTCCTCCGGTATACAGCATACTTAGTCGGAACAGACCTCCTCCGCAGCAATCTTAGCAGTATCGACGAAGATAGAATGGACGAGATGCGCGAGCGGTGGCTGTATAATGAGCCCGTCGTCGCCGGACGGCGCTTCGAGTGGTTTCGGACATCGCTCGAAAAGGCATTCCAGACAGTAATCGAGAGCGGGATTCGGAGCTCGGTTATGAACACGATGCCGATCTTCGCCCTACTTGGCGTGTTTTATTACCAGAATTCGGATGCTGAGGTCTCCGACGCGAACCGTGAGGGTGTTTTCCAGTTCGTCGCAAGAGCTCTCTTGCTGAACAAGTACTACCAGGTTCTGACCTACGGCAAGTGCCGCAACTGGATGCGATATCTTCGCGAATGGGAGCCAGAACCCGATGAGCCCACCGTTTTCCCAGGAGAGGAGCTATTTGAATCTGAGAACATCAGCCCATCTGCTGAAGACATCCGTCGGGTCGTAGCCAACGCTCGTTACGAGAGCAGCCCAGGAGAACCTGTATTTACTGACACAGATGTCACGGCAGTACTCGGACTCATTGAGGAATCATATACGCAATCGACGTCCACCAGTATTGGCGACTACTCGGTTGATCACATCTACCCGAAAAGCAGGGAAGAATCCGTATCTGAATCCATTGGAGAGACTGTTGATCTTAATCGAATCGGGAATCTACAGCTGTTGCCACACGAGATGAACGAAGAGATCAAAAGCGATCAGTGGCCCCACGACTGGTTGGACGACCTCGGCAACGCCGAGGCTGAGCGTATCCAACGTGTAAATCAGTATCCCGATATCGAGCCGACCCCGGAGAACGCACAGGCGTTTATTCAGGCTCGCGAAGAGCAGATTACCGACTACTTGATAGACAAATACGTGAAGTAAAGAGAGAACTGCACGTCGCAGTTTCCTTAGAATTTTCACAGAAATCAAACTGAGACACCGGCCTACTGAGCTCCTTACGTATTAACCAACAGACAGAGGGCGTATGCATCCAATTGTTGGTTAACGGAGGAGGCGCCTCATATCGGAATTGTTCTCGGAAGTGTCCATCCTAACACGAAAACACGCAAACAGCGACGCCACTCGTTGTATTCTGATCGATTCCCTGAAACGCGGAAGTGACACGCCGCGGCTTATCGGGAACGTGTACATCTAGTTGAGTATGTCCAAGCACTCAACATCGACGTCGAGCCGATTGGCAGTGGACCAGCCGACACGGGGGCTGACCGTAATCGGTCCCTCGCTGACCAGGCCGATCCGACTACGGACGAGATGCTGCTGCCGCAGCTCGACGACGGCATCACGCTGCTCGACGTCGAGGGAGGCCGCGGCGTCCCGATCCTGCAGTCGCTCGTGCTCGACCATCTCCTCCTGCACGACGGGCCCGCCTTCTGGGTCGACGCAAACGGACACGCGACAACGACGACACTCGCCCAGATCGCGCCCAGTCAACGGTTGCTCAACCGAATCCACGTGGCACGCGGATTTACCGCCTACCAGCACTACGGCGCCGTCTGTGATCTCCCGACGGCAGTGAACAAGTCGATCCAGACGTCCACCGCCGACGCCCGGGCGGCTGGTCGAGGGGCGCCAGGTCGTGACGAGGACACGTCGCCCCACACCCCCGCCCTCATCGTCGCGCCGGCCGTCGACGCCCAGTACCGCGCCGACGATACCCTCGGCGAGACCCACGCGAAAACCCTTCAGGCTCGAACTCTCGCCCGGTTGGCGACCTACGCCGATGGGTACGACATCCCGGTGCTCGTTACGCGAAACGAACGAAACGAATTCACCGAGTCAGTCGCGACGGTCGCCGACCACCCCCTGGAGTGCGAGCAGACGCGGATGGGCCCACGGGTCGTCGGCGAGGACTTCGAGACGCTCGTCTATCCCGTCGACGACGGCGCGTACTACCAGACGACGTTCGCGTACTGGCGGCAGCTGCTCGCGGCACGCGCCACGCAGGTCGGCGTGGAACCGACGACGCCGGCGCCGTCGACGCCGACCCCCGAGGGTGTCGGGACGGGCGTCACAGCTGACGGTGAGACGGTGTCGGCCACCGCGGACCCCTTGCTCGATGCGTGGACGGCGAGCGGTACAGGAGGCCGATAGCGATGGGGCGTACGAACCCGACGTACCGAGATGCGCTGCGGGCCATCGAAGAGCGCTGGGCGGAGTTCCGGCGGGCACTGCGGCGTCGCGACCAGCCGCGCTTCGACCGGCTGTTCGAGTACGCCCGCGAGCACGCCAACGCGAGCGGGCTGTTGAACCACCAGAATCCGCTGCTGCCGGCGCTACTCAGCATCGATCTTGAACAGGAGGGCCGCCTCGACGACCACGAAGAGCGCCTCGAGGAGCTCGAAGCCGCGGTCGCAGCACGCGATGACCAGGAGAGCGCCCCACCGGACGCGAACCCGTGACGATGCCGTTCAGTATCGACTTTCTGGACGACGGCCGCGTCCTAGAGTGGGAAGCAACCGCCGACGGCGCCGTCGCTACCGAACGCGATGATTACACCCCACGCTTCTACGTCGCCGCTCGCGACCCAGAAACCGACCTCGACCTCACGACACTCCAGTCGGTGTACGACCAGCACCCGGATGTCGTCGCTACCGAGATTGTTGCGCGACGGCCGGGCTTTCGACGAGACGAGGAGACCGTTCTCGCGGTCAACGTCGCCCACATCGACCGCGTCACCCCACTCGCCCGGCAGGCACGCCAGTTGTCGGACTATCCAGTCGGGAATCTCGCCTGTTTCAACGTCGACTTCTCGCGGGAGTTCCGGTACTGTCTGGAGACCGGCGCCGATCCGACGCCGGCGAGCGAGCTGTCGACGCTCCGGCTCAGCGTTCCGGTGACCGAAACGAGCAACGATGTCTATGGGGAGCTGTCCGTCGCCGGCGACACCGTCACCGGCTCGCCGACGGATATCCTGACCGCCGTCCAAGGGGCACTCGAAGCGCACGATCCAGATGTCTTGGTCTGTTCGACGAGCGAAATCGTCCCGACGCTGTACGAGATGGCGACGGCTGCCGGCGTCGACGACTTCTCGCTGAGTCGGTGGCCGGACGTCGACTACCAGCAGCTCGCGAGCCGGTCGACGTACTCGAGCTACGGCCGCGTCGGTCACTCCCCGGCGCGGTACAACGTGCCCGGCCGGGCGATCATCGACGAGTCGAACACGTTCTTCTACGGGGAGACGAACCTCGAGGGCGTCCTCGACCTGGTGTCGCGCTCGAAAAAGCCCGTCCAGGAGCTCGCGTGGGCGTCGATCGGGAACGTGCTCACGGCGATCCAGATCTGCGAGGCCCACGACCGCGGTGTCCTCGTGCCATGGAACTCCTGGCGCCACGAGTTCTACAAGCCGATGGGGACGCTCCACGACGCCGACCGCGGCGGCTTCATCTTCGCGCCCGAGGTCGGCCTCCACGAGAACGTCCACGAACTCGACTTCTCCTCGTTGTATCCGAACATCATCTGTACCCGGAACGTCTCGCCGGACGTCATCCGGTGTAGCTGCCACAGCGACCGCGACGACGTCCCCGGCCTGGGGTACTCGATCTGCGACGACCGGGGCTACCTCGTCGACGTGCTGCAGCCGATCATCGACGCACGCGACGAGATCAAGGCGGCCATCCGTCGCGAGAAGGAACGGGATGACCCCGACGAGGACCGTCTGGCGGAGCTCGAGGGACGGTCGGGAGCGCTGAAGTGGATCCTCGTCGCCTGCTTCGGCTATCAGGGCTTTGCGAATAGCAAGTATGGGAGAATCGAGTGTCACGAGACGATCAACGCGTTCGCTCGCGAGATTCTGCTGGCGGCGAAACAGCGGCTGGAAGCCGGCGGCTGGCGCGTCGTCCACGGCATCGTCGACTCCATCTGGGTGACCCCGGACCCTGATGTCGACGACGATGACCGCGAGGACCTCGAGACGCTCGCGACAGAGATCACGGAACGCGTCGAGATCCGCCTCGAACACGAAGCCCACTACGACTGGGTGGCGTTCGTGCCGCAGCGCGAGAGCGACGCGGGCGCGTTGACGAAGTACTTCGAGAAGGTCGCCGGCGACGACGATTTTAAGATCAGAGGGATCGAAGCCCGGCAGCGCTCAACCCCGCCGTTCATCGAGGCCGTCCAGCGGGACTGTCTCGACCGGCTCGATGCCACGCAGTCACCGGACGCTGTGCTCGGGCGTCTCGAACGAGCAATCGACGAACTGCAGGCGGGCAACTTAGCAGTGGAGCGACTCGTCGAGCGGAATCGTGTCTCCAAGCCGCTGGAAGGCTACTCACAGAATACTCAGAACGTAGCCGCCTTGAAGCGAGCCCGCGAGCAGGACCTGGCAGTCCACCCGGGGCAGGATATCGAGTACGTGGTCGTCGACGACGAGAAATCCTCACGAGAGCGTGTCGCCCTCGCCCACGAAGCGATCAAGACCTACGACGCCTCGTACTACGAGACGCAGCTGGTCAGAGCTGTCGAGAGTGTGCTTTCACCGCTCGGGTGGGACCGAACCGATATTCGTCGAGAGCTCTCCGGTGAGAGGGACGCTGTTTTGAGCTCATTCGGGACTACCAACGAACTGTCGTAGTGGTCCCCACCCCTGGTTTCCGTCGTTTCGATCCAACCCCACGTTTCCGACGTAATTTTCGACCCCCCTCGTTTCCGTCGTTTCCTCACGCCACACCCCAGATTTCCGTCGTCCGTACCCACTCTGTAGTAGGAGGTTTCTACTCGCGAGTCCAGTCCTGCATCCGGCTGTCTTCGAGGATCGTTTCGCGGACGACCTGGGGGTCCTCGATGAGTCGGTTCTGGAGGTGGATGCCGCCGGCACTCCCCTTGTTAATCTTCTCGATTTCGACAACTCCGAGGAAGGCTTGCTCTTTCAGGATGTCGCGGAACCGGCGGACGGAGAGGATGTCCATATCGAGATGGTTGCAGATCCGTTCGTACTGGTCGTACACCCGACTCGTGAGGAAAGCATCGTCGTTGCTGTTGACACTCAGTTCCGTGAGCGCCAGCAACGCCGCCTTCGCCTGCGTGGGTGCGCCGTTCACGAGTTCTCTGAACCGATCCTTTTCGGCGTGTTGCTGTGCCTGGCGGACGTGGTCCTCCGTCACTTGCTCTGCCCCGGCCTCGTAGCCGACCTCCCCGGCGTGGCGAAGAATATCGATCGCCTTCCGAGCATCGCCGTGTTCCTGCGCGGCGAAGGCAGCCGAGAGCGGAATCACGTCCTCGGAAAGGACGTCGTCCTGGAAGGCGTCCTCGCGGTTGAACATGATCTCCCGGAGCTGGTTGGCGTCGTATGGCTTGAAGAACAGCTCCTTGTGCTGGAAGCTGCTTTTCACGCGCTCGTTCACGTTGTCGACGTACTGGATCTTGTTGCTGATCGCGATGACACCGACGCTACAGTCGATTTTCCCCGCCTCCTCAGCGCGCGAGAGCTTCATCAGCACGCTGTCGTCGTTCATCAAGTCGATCTCATCCAGGATGATGATCACAGAATCGAATTGAGCGTCGAGCGTCTTCCAGAGGAGTTTGTAGTATTTCGACGTACTGAGGCCGGTATGGGGGACGGTGATTCCAGTCGAAGGTTCATCGTTCAGCTTCGCGGCAAGTGAGGAGATTGCTTGGGTCTCGGTATTGTCTTCAGCACAGTCGATATACGCTGTTCCAATCTCGACGTCATCCTGAGCGGCATTTTGAGCTCGTTGACAGACGTGTTTTGAAACGAGAGATTTACCGGTCCCAGTTTTCCCGTAGATCATCACGTTTTCCGGAGAGTACCCGTGGACAGCACCATTGAGACGTTTCGCGAGCTTCGAGATTTCCTCGTCGCGACCGACGATTCGGTCAGCCTCCGGAACGTGGCCGATTTTCAGGAGATCCTTGTTCGCGAAGATACGATGCCCCGATTCAAAGAGTGGGTCGTCGACAGAACTGGGTGAAGAGTCGGGCGTCATTGAATATCACACGGTGTGAGCGGGGGGAGTATAAATCTAGTGGAGGACACCACCCTACGTTTCCGACGTTCCTTGTCCGATATCAGCAGGAAAATGCCCTAATTCGGTGGAATTGGATTGCTGACAATATAGCCGCGTTTCCGACGTGAGGTAGGAAACCCGAAGACGGAAGCGTCGCCTCGATCTCGAATTCCGAACACACACACCCTACGTTTCCGTCGTAATCACTGAACAGGTGGGGAGGGACTTCGAAGAAGACGTCCACGACGAGATACCCAAGACAAAAGCGGCCTAGCCGTCCATAGCTAGCCGTCTATAGAAATGGCTGGAAAGGGTTGTTTCATCTGAGAGGGCGAAGTACTTCGCCCCTCCTTGGCAGAAGTACACTTAATGAACGTTTCTCAGCTATACTACTTTAATCTATGTGTTGCAGAAGTTAGTTCATCTCTAGGTTGCTTCTAGGCCAACATGATTAGCAGCTGCATAGTACTAATCGTAGCCTCTCCCTACTCCGTCGTGGAGAAACGACGGAAACGCGGGGGGTGTGATCCCTTCGAAATCAGCTTCACCCCCTCCACCGACATCCAGTTACGACGGAAACGTGGGGTGGGTGTCCTCCCTCTTCGAGTTTTACTCGTCCGGGTTGACCGGACCCATTCACACTGAGGGATGTTGGGCAAACCGATCCCATTCACACTCTGGGGGGTGCCGTCTGCTTCGTCTCTAATGGTACTGAAAAGAACATCAGGCTACAGTTCCATCTAGTCTACTCGTCGGGATTCACCGGCCCTTTGTACTTCGACGTCACCGAATCTCCTTCCCGCCACTGCCAGTAGTAGTAGCGGTTGTCGTTGATTTCTTTGATCGTGATCGTCGCCTTCGCCGGCACGTCGTCCGGAAGGTCATCGGGGCGCTCCTCGACGTCGGCGTCGTCCGCTTCCTCCTCAAGACGAGCTTCACGCTCCTTGTGTTCGGCCAACGCCTCGGCGTAGCTGGCAGCGTCCCGAAGATGCTCCGGTGTGGCTTCGCTGAGGGCGTCGACGATCTCCGTCGGGAGGTTTGCCGGTGGGGACGGTGGTTCGTAGGACATCGACTCTCTCCGTGTTAACCAACACGAACTCTCTATCCATAGTTTTGTTGGTTAAGACGATGGAGCAAGCTCTTGTTCCTCTCTGTCTGCAACACTACTCGAAACTTCTTTATATAGTAGTTTCGTACAATGTTACACCGTGCTCCGGCGTATCGAACTCGAGGTACTCGCCACGGTCGACCGCGGCGACACGATCTCCGAGCTCGCGACGAAGCTCGACCACAGCGAGAGTTACCTCTCTCGTGCCGTCGGCGACCTCGTCGAAAAGGGACTCGTCTACACGGAACGCGACGGGCGGCGAAAACGAGTCGTCCCGTCGGATGCTCGCGCCGTCGAACTCTATCGGGACCTTGTCCGCCAGCACTCCCACATCGAGTTCCCAGAGCTGCTGACCGGGAAGGCACTCGAGGTGCTGTACTACCTCGACCAGCCGCGAACCGTCTCCGAGATCGCCGACCGGAGCGACAACTACCGTAACACGGTCAACCGCGTCCTCAAGCGGTTTCGTGACCGTGGTCTCGTCGGGACGGCCGACGGCCGCAATGACTTCAACGCCGATTTCGACCGCCTCCACGAGTTCGCACGTGAACTCGCACACCATCTGCATCGCCAACGCCTCGAAGCCGTCGCCCCAAAGGGGACGATTCTCTGGGAGGATTACGACGAATTCCTCACACAGACCGAGAGGGAGATCGACGCGGAGGCGTTCCACGAAACCGGCCTCGCTCGGTTCGCGGCCTTCGACCTCCAGTTCCTACTTACCGGCCACCGCTACTACGTCTACTCCGAGGAACTCGACGCAGTCTCGCCGGCGGAGCTCTGCTGTCACGCCCTCTTGATCGACGACGGCAGCCGCCACCGCTCGTACTGTCTCCTCCTGCTCAGCCACGTCGACGTCGACGAGGAGGATCTCCGAGAGCAGGCGGTGAAGTATGGCCTCGAAGACGAAATCGACGCCTTGCTGCTCTACCTCGAGACGCACGGCGAGGTTGATGACGAGCGGCTCCCGGAGTGGGACGAGTTCCAGGAGCTGGCGGCTGATTACGAGGTGCCACTATCACCATGAGACCAACATTCGGACGCGAATACATCGAGAACGAATTCCAGCGAATCGGGGACGGGCTGTCTGAACCGCTCACGGTCTACCTGATCGGTGGTGGCGCGATGTCGCTGCGCGACCTCAAGGGGGCGACGAAAGATATCGACCTGGTCGTCCCGGATGGCGACGCGTACGGCCAGCTGTGGGCTGTCCTGATGGACCTCGGGTATGCCGAGGTACAGTCGCTGGACGCCGATTATCGGGCGCTGGGTGCGACCAGCTGCGTCGAGAATGACGATGGCTGCCGCCTCGACATCTTCAACCAGCAGGTCGCGAACAAGCTCGTGCTGACCGAGGGGATGCGCGACCGAAGCGAGCCGTTCCTCGCGACCGACCGATTGACGGTCCGGCTGGTCAGCAACGAGGATATCTTCCTGTTCAAACTGATTGCGGGCCGTGACGACGACATCGAGGACATGAATATGCTCGTGCAGGCTGGCCTCAACTACGACGTCGTCCGAGATGAACTCGAAGCCCAGATCGATCGGCTCGGCGACGACCAGTTCGCCACCTTTGCGAATGAAGCCCTGGTCGAGCTTGAGGAGCGGTACGGGGTGACCACACCGATCGAGGACCGCATCCAAGAGCTGACGAACCGATACTACCGCGGGCTCGAAGTCCTCCAGGCACTCGACGAACCGATGACCGTCAACGAACTGGTCGCCGAATTGGAGTTGGATACCGACGAGGTTGACGACCGGATCGCGTATCTCTCAACGTTCGACCGGGTCCACAGGGATGGCGACACAGTCCGTCCCGTGGAGTAGTCCGGTCGCCACCCTACGGTGAGGGAAGTCGCCCATCTGGTCGGGGAACACGTCCCTGTTTGATTTCGTGATCCACGCGACGCAGATGCTTGCAGCCACCTTCGGGTGAGCGCTGCTGCCAGTCGGGACAGGTACACGACTCGTCGATGACGTCGACTTCGTACCTGTTTCCGGACGCGGACTGCACCTCGTAGCGGCCACCTTTCGAGAGGAGCGAGACGTCCATCGCTTCGCTGACGGCGCGCTGGGTACGTGGTTCGAGGTCGTCCTGTAGCTGTGGGTCATCGTCGACGACCAGCCGGTCGCGGACGTCGCCGGTTCGGCCACCGTCCGGGGCGACGGCTTCCGTAGGGCCAGCGAGTCGCTCGTGGAGCAGCTCCTCGACCGGATGGCTTTCCGGCCAGAGGTAGTGGACTTCGCGACGCTCGCGATGGTCGTAGGATCCACACGCGGCCGCGCTGCCGGTCCAGACTCGCCAGGCACCGAGCGCGGCCATCACGTCGACGATGGTCCGTGGAACTGTCTCGTGGTCGTCCGGGAAGAACACCCGGAAGCGGGTACACGCTTCTTGCGGCGGGATGGTCTCCCACCAGTCTTCGCTGGAGCCCCAACTGTCGAACATTGCTTCGTCCGTCCCGTAGCCGACAGTCAGGCCATCGATCTGCGGCACGGTTCTTGGTGTCGCATCAGGCTCGCCTTCGAGTACCCGGAGGATGGCGTACCGAAGATACTCGTGTGCAGGGTGGTCTGTCGGCCGGGCGATTTGGTCGTGCTGTTCTGCAACTCGTTCCGCCTCCTCGAGGATGACGGTCAGATACTGGTCAATCATGGTTTAGTGGAGACGGGAATGCGCCTCCGCCCCTCGGCGGGCGATGATAAACTTAACCAACAAATAGAGCGGATTACACCCGATTGTTGGTTAAGTTTGAATGAACGCTGATTCAGTCTTCGACAATCTTCCCGATGATTTCCTGAGCCGTCGAACTGATCCGACCGAGACGATCCTGAATCACGTCCGGCTCATCGCCCTGCCACGCGGCCACGTAGAACGCGGATCCGCTCGTATCCAGATCGAAATACCGCCCGACGATGTACGCGACGGCTTCCGCTTCGACCTCGCGTTTCGCCCGTTCAGCCTCGTCGGTGACGTCTGCGTGGAGGAGTGCGTGGGCGTACTCGTGGATGAGTGTCACGGCGAGATCAGCCTGATTCGTGCGGGCTTTCGCCTCGACGACTGGTTGGAGATCACGCGTACTCCGGTATTTGCAGACGCCCTTTGCGTCGCCATGCTCCCACTCGGCAGCGTCGACGATACGGACCGTCACGCCGATATCAGCGGCTGCGTCCGTGAGTGTAGGCACGAGATCGTCGGCGTCCCCAGTTGCCTCGGTTTCCAGTTCGGGGATCGGCTCACCTTCGGTCTGGGACACGTCGAAGACAGACGTGGGTTTGAAGCCGACAAGCCCTTTCGACCACTCGTCCGGCGACGTTTCGTCGTATTCACAGTCACTTTGCTCGTGGTAGCAGGCGAGTTCTCGCATTCAGGACACTGCTTGGTGATGATCGGGGCCCAAATCCAGATGGCTGACTCGCCTTCCTGGACGTGCCGGTCGAACTCATTCCGCCAGGTGTTGTACCCCGCGACCTTCGTCGCCTCGGGACACTGAAGATTGATGAGGAGGGTGTTTCGGTGGGAGTAGTCGTGGAACCGACTCTGGACGTCGAGCCACTCCTGGAATTCATCGCTGGCCTGCGCATCGTCGACGTGGTCGACGAGGTCGTCGATCCACGCTTCGATGGTACTGTGCATCTCGTCGTGTCGCGTGTCGGTCTCCTTGAACGAGACCGATGAGTCACTGGTCGTAGCCATGTTTTCAGTAAATCGCGTTCACGGCGACTGCGTCAGTTCAGATCGCGCCGCACCCCTTCGGGGCGCATAAAAAACTCGCGGCGGCGGTCACCGGAGGACGGCCTTCTCGTCAGCGAAGCCGACCGCCACGAGGTACTCGAGGAACTCATCGAACTGTTCAACGTCGCTGGGCGTGTCGGTCGCGAGGTGTCGCGCCCACTCGATAGCCCACCGGAACGCAGGGTCGGTACCGCCCGTTCCGTGGATGTACCACCAACGAGCAGCCTTCAACACGACGAGCGGATTCGTCGGTGGCTGTTCGCTTGCAAGCCTACGAGTGATCGACCGGATCTCCTCAGGAACTTCGGCGGAATCGACCTTCCCTGATTGCGTGTTTGCAATATCGATTGGAATGTCGTCGATCGAGATGTTGTTGGCACTCTGTTGTTGACTCACGAAGTTCACCTGTGTGTGAAGGCTCTCCATCGAGCCTTCGCCCTCTCCGGGCGCGAAAAAACTGCTCGTGGCGTCACGCGGGCGGGAGGTACACGCTCTGCTCGCCGGCGAACTCCTCGAGATTGTTCCGATGACGATGCGCGAAGTAGCAATCATAGCTGCAGTAGCCACAGATCTCGCCCGTATCGTACTCAGCGATGTAGGGGCTGCGCCGGGTCATCCAGACGTTTGCGCCACATTCAGTACAGGTAGCACTGTCGAGATCGCTTGGTGACGGTCCCTCGTACTCGATGTGAATGCCGTTCTCCTGCGGCGTCGACTCAGGCCAGACGCCGTGTGCCTTCCAGAACCCCCGAATACGACCGAGGCTGTGCCGGACAGTCTTGCGAACTGTAACATGGTCAGCGTCGCGACCGCTGTCGTCCCAGCCATCAGCTGTCCAGAACTCCCCGAACTGCGCCCCGCGATGCAGGCCGTTCCAATCGAGGCCGACGATGTCGGCGGGTGGTTCGTCCGTGAGCGTCGGTCGAGTCAGTTGCCGGATGACGTCAAGTTGTTTGGGTGGGCTTCCACCGAGGATGTGGACGCGCTGGCCACGCCAGTCAGTCGGTTCGGAGAATTCGTGGGCCAATCGGTCGGCGTACCCGCGCGAATAGCCGAGGATGAGGTCGTCGGGAATCGTGTGAATCACCTCTCGACACTTGGGAACGATAACGAGTTCTGCATCGGGATAGCTCGCCTGGATCTCGCGAGCAGCGGCTACGTACTCATCGACCTCGTCGGGTTCGTATGCATCCCCGATCACACCAACTCGGGGCTCGTGTTCGAAAAATCGGGAGACGTACCGGTCAAGATCGGGATTTCGAAAATCATTATCGAGCATCCCGACGGGGATGTCCAAGTGCTGAAACTGGGTCTGCTGATAGCCACAGTCTTCCCGAAAGCCAGGAAGAAAGTCGAACTTCAAGGCGTCCAACGCGAACGGAACTCGGTGCAGGAACGCCACGACGTCGGCTTGTCTGGCAGCGGCAATCTCTCGCGCAGTGCTGCTGCTAGTGCTGATATCAAGTGACATGAGTAGGGCCTGGCGCGGCCACATCTGGCCGCCCGCACCCTCTCAGGGGGCGAAAAACCGCTCTGAAGGCTGCTATTAACCAACGGCGGCAGACGAGACGATGATTGTGTTGGTTAACGTGGGCGCTTACTCCTGGTCTTCTTGTAACTCAGTTACCTTCCACGACGAGAACTCGTTTCTCGGCCCCCTTTCTAACTGTATTATACCGATATCATTGTTACCGTAATGGTCTTGCCGCCGGAGCGTGTAGCACCTAGATATGGAGCGAAAAACGATTGCGGTCACCGGGATGTCCTGCAACGGCTGTGAGCAGAACGTCGAGAACGCGCTCAAAACGATCGAGGGTGTCACTCGCGTCGAGGCCGACCACAAGGGAGATTCTGTGGAGATCGTCGTCGACGAGAACACCGCAGACGACGACCTCAATACAGCGATTCGAGACGCTGGCTACGACGTCACGGCCTAGACGGTTGCCTCATCCTCCTGTCCGATTGCTGTGTTTTCCCCATCAACGGTGAAGTCGGTGTTGACGCCCTCGCCGGCGAGCAGTTGGCCACCGAAACTGTTGGCGAGGACGGCCGTTACTGACAGTACCATCGCGATCATCGCGAACACCGGATGGATCAGTCCGGTCGTCGCGGCGGCGACGCCGACCCCGTTGAACGTGAACGCCGCTAGCAGGTTCTGACGCGTCTTCCGGTAGCTTTCCGTCCCGATTTCGTAGGCATCCATCACGCCGCCGAGGCGGTCGCCCATCAGGACAATGTCCGCGCTCTCGATGGCGATGTCGGTGCCTGCACCGATGGCGATCCCAATATCGGCTTGCGTGAGGGCAGGCGCATCGTTGATCCCGTCACCGACCATCGCTACACGATGCCCTTCGTGTTGGAGACGGCCGATCTCGTCACGCTTCTCGTTCGGCAGGACGTCGGCCATTACCTGGTCGATACCTACCTCAGCCGCGACCGCCTCGGCGGTGCGCTCGTTGTCTCCGGTGATCATTACCGGGGTAATCCCTGCGTCGGTCATCCGCTCGATTGTCGCTGCGGCGTCGGCCTTGATCTCGTCACCGATTCCGACGAGGCCGACGAGAGTACCATTACGAGCGATGCCCGATACAGTGAGGCCCCGATGCTGGAGGCGCTCAATCTCGTCGGTGGCCGCTGAGAGGTCGATGCCCTCTGTCGTAAGCCAGTCTGGTTTGCCGACCCGCACATCATCCCCGTCGACTGTCGCCGTCACACCCTTGCCGGTCACCGACTCGAACGATTTGGGATCTGCGTACTCGACGCCGCGTTCGTCGGCGTACTCGAGGATGGCGTCGGCGAGGGGATGTTCGCTGAACGCCTCCGCGCCTGCCGCCGTCGCGACCACCTCACTTTCGTCACTCTCGAGTGCCACGACCTCGGAGACTGCGGGCGTCCCAACCGTGATGGTCCCCGTCTTGTCGAGGACGACGTGGTCGACGTCCGGGAAAATCTGGAAGGCGTCGCTACTACGCATCAGGATGCCCCGGTTCGCGGCCTTGCCGCCGCCGCGAATCAGGGCCAGCGGTGTCGCCATGCCGAGCGCACACGGATACCCGAGGACGAGCACCGCGAGCGCGGCGAAGGCTCCGGTCTGTACCTGTGGGCCCGTGCCGAGGATCGTGCCGGGAACCACTGCCGGCACGAGAATCCAGAACAGGAACGAGAGGACGGCGATCGTCAGCACGCCGGGAACGAAGTACTTGAGAACGCGGTCGGCGAGCTGGATAATGCCGGGCTTCATCGCGCGCGCTTGCTCGATTTCGCGGGCCACCTGATTCAGGAACGCATCCTCGCCGGTGGCGGTTACTTCCACCAGGAGCGTCCCGGTCTCGTTGATGCTCCCACCGATCACCTCATCGCCCGACTGTTTCTCCTCGGGGATGGACTCGCCAGTCGCGACCGACTCGTCGACCGTCGACTCTCCGTCGACGACCGCGCCGTCGATGGGGATTGTCTCGCCGGGTTTAACGCGCACATGGGCACCGACTTCGAGGTCGTCGATAGCGAGTTCTTCGACAGCACCGTCGTCGGTGACGCGACGGGCGGTGTCCGGCCGAAGGTCGAGGAGGCTCTGTACTGCCTGGGATGCCCGCGTTCGGACGAGGAGACTGGTGTATTCTGAGAGGATGTGATAGGTGGTGATGAAGACGGAGACGGCGAAGAAGTGGACAGTCGGGAACCCGGGGAAGACGAACAGACCGAGAAAGCCCCCAAAGAGGCCCGCGAACGCGCCGGCCTCCAGCAGGACGTGCTGGTTGAAGATGCGCCTTCGAAGGCTGTTGTACGCCTTCTCGAGGATGTAGCGGCCAGGGCCGAACATCGTGCCGAGTGCGAGGCCGAGGGTAACGAGATTCATCGCGAGCGATGTCGATTCGAACCGCCCCATCACGAAGATCATCCACAGCATCAATCCGGCAGTACCGATGGATGCACCGCCGGCGAGCAGGAGTCGACGTTTCCCGTTGGTGAGCTCTGCCTGCTGTTCCTCGAACCGTTTTTCTTTGTCCGGGTCGCGGATCGTGTACCCGAGGTCGCGAAGCGTATCCTTGAGTTCGACCTCGCTCAGCGTCTCGTTGTCGTAGCGGACGAGTACCTCTTCGTGGGCGAGGCTCACGTCGACGTCTTCGACGCCGTCGGTCCGGTTGTATGCCTTCTTGATACTCTCGGCGCAGAACGAGCAGGACATCCCCCCGACGTTGAATTGGTTCTGTGTCGTTCCCATCGTGGTAGTAGCTTGCTGCGCGACGCTAAAAACCATTACGACAAATATTATAGCGGTTTTCAATTCATTATATCACTGCTGGCTGAGTGGCGATACTCTTACTGTCGTCGTGCGTCTATACACTCCTAAGAAAATGGCTCTACTCGAATCTGACGTGCCGATTCGCGAGGTTGTGACGACAGATCCGGAGAAGGCGAAAGCACTGGAGAACGACGTACGAGCGAAGATCATCGATATGCTCGCTGAAAAGGAGATGACCATCGAGGAGATTCACGACGAGCTAGACCATCGCGGCGAGGAGAAGGCCGAGACGACGGTGCGCCATCACGTAAACGTCCTGAAGGACGCGGGGATGGTCGAAATAGCGCGACTGGAGGAAGCTGGCGGTGGCACGCAGAAATACTACAAATCGAACACCCGCATTTTCTCCTACGACCTTCCAGAGGACGCTGAGGAGACGCTCGCTGGGGCGCAAGAAACGGCGACAGCGGAGCTAACGAACCTCGTAGAGATGCTCTATGAGGAACACGGCGACGACATCGAAGCGGTTGCACGGGAGATGAAGCCGTGCGAGTACTGTGCAACACAGCACTACGAGGAGTTCGTCATCCGGGAATTGCTGAACCGCGCGCTCATCGACCTAACAGAGGGTGAGACGCTGGAGGCGCTACGTCCTGACTTAGAACAAGCCGACGATGAATCCGAGTCCCATGATGACGAGGACGGTCGCTGAGAATAGCGGAAGGTACGGTGTGTACTTTTCGACCGTTTCCTCATACTCCTGGTAGCCAGCGATGAGCAGCATCGTCAACCCGACGATCCCGACGATGACCGTCAGCGCATACGCAGTCATCAATTGCAGACAGTACGTTGAGCCAGCGCAGAGTCCGATAATTTCGAACTCCTCCTCGTGAGCGAACCCGAGTACGAACGCGAACCAGGCAATTCCGAACAGTCCCCGGTCGGCGTCATCAGCTGGCTTCGCCCCGTGCTCGTGAGAATGTCCTCCGATTCCTCCAAGCCGAGCTTTCACCCGTGCAACGAATCCATCCGAAGTGTGTTCCTGCACCGGAGACGTGGCGTGGTCGTGCTGGGCCGACTGGCCCTCTGCATGCTCATCGTGCTCGTGATCGTGGTCATGCTCGTGATTATGAGAGTGGCCGTGCGTGTACTCTCGAATTCCGAGACCGATGAGTAAGATACCCGCGACGATGCTCACCGGGCCGCCAATGGCGATGCCGCCGAGGATCGAGATCGGCTCGTTCACCTGAGTCAGCTGGAAGTACGATTTCGCGTAGAAGAACACGCCGACCATTGCCAGACTGCTGATAAGGTGTCCGATACCGATGAGGGAGCTGGCGGCGAGTCCGTAGAGCCACTTATTGGATTGATCGAGCGCATAGCTCGCAGCGACCGGCCATCCGTGTCCGGGTTCGATGCCGTGCACGAATCCAAGCGCAATCGCGCCGACCAACAGTGGAAACGCCTCGCCCTGTAGCATTCACCAGTCCATATATCGTCGCGCTGTATAGCGATTGTTAAGACTGAAACGGGAATTCCGTAATAATCGAGGGCTCAAGACGCCGGGGGACCAACTGGGGAGTATGCGAACGAGTTTGAACGTGTCTGAGGACATTCTCGATGAGTTCGACGAGACGTGGCAGGCTGAGGGGTTGGACTCTCGCTCGCGGGCAATTCGTGAAGCAATGCAGGAGTATATTGAGGGCCATTCACAGCTCGAAGAGGTATCCGGTGACGTGGTCGCTGTCTTGGCCTTTGATTATCAGCATCACGAGGTGATTCATGACCTTCATTCTGCCCAGCACCAGTTCCAGGACGTGATCGAGACAATGAGCCATACCCACCAAGGCGACTGGTGTTTGGAGACGGTCTTCTGTCACGGCGATGCTGCGCGGATACGAGAACTTGTGTATCGGCTCCGCGATTTCGATGGGGTCGGTCGGGTGAAAACGATGTTACTCCGATCAGCCACATAACCTTCTTGCGTACCGAAGTACTCCCGGATAGGTCGATCTAGATTGTCACGAGGGTTTATGAACGCCACCGGCAGCGGAATTGATGCTCTCTGGGAGTGTCGGGTGGATGTGCATCGTGTTCGCAATCTGTTCGGCCGTCGCGCCGAGTTCGATTGCGAGGACGAGTTCGTGGACGATCTCGGCGCCCTGTTCGCCGACGATGTGCGCGCCGAGGAGTTCGTCCGTCTCGGCGTCCGTGACGAGTTTGATGAAGCCAGCGGTTTCGCCGAGCGCCTTCGGCTTGGCCTGCTCAGCGAGGGTCTGTCGACCGACTCCGACCTCATAGCCGGCGTCACGGGCCTCCTCCTCTGTCAGTCCGACGTGGCCAACCTGTGGGTCGGTGAACACCGCCCACGGGACGGTTCGGCCCTCGGTGCTGACCTCTTCGTTTTTCGCGAGGTGGCGATACAGCAGGTCTGCGTCGTCGCGTGCGGAGTGAGTGAACATCGGTGGCCCACTGACATCGCCGATGGCATAGACGCCGTCAGCAGTCGTTCCGAAGCTGTCGTCAGTCTCGACGAACCCGTGCTCGTCGGTTTTAGCACCTGCCTCGTCGAGACCGATTCCATCGGTGTTCGGTCGGCGTCCCGCGGCGAGCAGGACGTCCGAGGCGGTCGTCTCGACGGTTCCGTCTGGTCCGTCGGCCTCGACAAGGATGTCGTCTCCGTCCGATGTGAGAGCCGTCACAGCTGTATTAGTGTGAACGTCGATGCCCTCGTCCGTGAACACATCCTCGATCACGTCACTGACCGCCGGTTCCTCTCGCGGGAGCACCCGATCACCACGCTGAAAGACGGTCACGTCCGCACCAAACCGGCTGTACATCTGTGCGTATTCGGTGCCGACGTACCCCCCGCCAATCACCACCAGCGAATCCGGCACCTCGTCGAGAAATAGCAGCGATGTACTATCTTGGACCTCAACCTCGTCGAGGCCATCGATCGGCGGTTTTGCTGGACGGGCTCCCGTGTTGATGACGATCCGGTCGGCAGAGAGTGTCCGGTCACCGACGCGGAGCTCGTGGGCTGACTCGAAGACGCCGTGGTCTTCGACGAGCGTGAGATTCTCGTTGTCCTCGACGTTGTTGTAGGCTCCCTCGCGAATGCTCTCGACGACGTCGTCCTTCCGCTGGACGATGGCGTCCATGTCGGCCTTGATGGTACCGTCGATGTCGATGCCGAACTCCTCGCTACGGTGGGCGAGGTTCGCCACTTCGGCGCTCCGGATCATCGTCTTGGTCGGAATACAGCCGCGGTTGAGGCACGTCCCGCCGAGCAGGTCCTCCTCAACGAGTGCGGTCTCCATGCCTGAGTAGGCAGATTTCATTGCGACTGGGAGGCCGGCCATACCGCCGCCGAGAACGATAAGATCGTACTCGTCCGGCATCAGACTAGTTCCTCCTGTGCTTCAGTGATCGCCGCTCGCACGTTCCCGAGACAGCAACCTCCAAGTGGACTCTTCCATCGACAGGCACACTCCTCGGCCTGGACGCGTTCAGTGATCCAGTCGTCGATGTTCGTTTCGCCGTTCTCCGCGATGTCCTCTTGGATGTGTTCCTTGTTGTATCCAAAGCAGTAACACAGCGGGTATGGCTCGGCGTCACCATCCAACTTGAAATTCGGTTGTTCGCGAATCACGTCAATCTCGAACTGCTGATCGAGTTCGTCGGCGAAGTAGACGACTGGACAGTCCTGAGTTTTGCAGATTCGGTACTGAACGTCGTCCTCTATATCTTGATTCCCGAACGGTTCGACCATGTTACGAACTGTTTCGGTCTTTATTTGCCCGGCAGCGTTCCCACAGTCGGGGCAGGGTTCAGTCGTCGCTGGCATAATTCGTCCTCTAATGGTACAACGACAATTAGAATAAAAGTGGTGCCGGAATTCGAGCCACCAGTGGAAGCCGGTCGACTAAGCCCTATTAGTATAAAATACTCACGTAGAACTTAGAGATTTTCGGAATAAGGGGTGATAACGCATCTGCCTCCTAGCGAGGTGAAGCATAGATAATTGATGTCAAGTACGCCCTAAATGGGGGTTCTAGCACCAACGCTTTTGGAATTTCAATTCCTATTGAGTCGTATGGGAATTCTTGAAACAGGAAGAGAAGACGTTGTCAGCGTTGCACCGGACGCCACCGTCGAGGAAATTGCACAGACAATGTTCGATCAGTCCGTCGGCAGCGTTCTTGTCGAAGAGAACGGTGAGCTAGAAGGCATTATTACCGACCGTGATCTCGTCGTCGAACTCATGACCGGTGACGGAGCGGCCAATGTCTTCGAAGACCCGTCGACAGCGGCCGACGTGACTGCCCAGAATCTCATGACGGCTGATCCGGTGACTGTCGATCACGAGATGGAGTTTCCGAAGGTTCTTCGCGAGATGGAAAACGCGGCTGCACGACGGATTCCGATTACTAAAGACGGAGACGTAGTAGGAATTGTGACCCTCGACGATTGTCTTCCCCGCATCGCAGGAGAAAGCGAGCAGGTGTCGGCGAAACTCGAATCGCTTGCGGGGGTCGTCCGTAAGGAATCTCCTGAACCGGATACATAAATAGAAACGTCAGTCAACAAGTGATAGTTGCTGTCTGCAGATGTGTAGATAGAACACTGTTTTAGAGTGACCAGTGGTAGAATCGTATGTAGTCATGCCCAGTCTACTGGGCGGTGGGTTCATTCTGCTGTGCCAGTAATATTAGCGTCATGCGCCAGGCGGTACTCAGCGTCGACCACGAAACACTGGCCGAGTACGGATTCGCGGTCTTTCAGGATGCCGGGTTACTCGACATTGAAATCCTCTCGTGCGAGGGGCCGCGCGGCGTGTCCCGAATCCACGTCGAAGAGCAACTGGACGAACACCGGCTGGACGAACTCAAGACGATCCAGTGGTGGGAATGCGTAGCGGACGAGGGATCGAAGCATGTCTATCTCGTCGAGATGAACGTGGCTGAACAGTTAGACAGGGTCGGTGTCGATGCTGACGTAATGACGCGGACTGAATGGGCCGAGGTACACAGCCAGGGGTTCTCGTTCGAGCAGACTGGCTCACAGGAGGAACTCAGTGCTATGCTCGCTGACTTGCAGGCTGCTGGACAAAATATCACCTTAGAAAAACTGCAGGACTACCGTATCCAGGAGACGCCCATGGATGTACTGACGGATCGACAGCACGAAGTGCTTGACGTCGCGTACGAACTCGGGTATTACGACGTGCCCCGCAAATCGTCAACGGCGGAGGTTGCGGCCGACCTCGGCGTGGACGATTCGACGGTGTCCGAACACCTCCAGCGAGCGGAACACAATCTCCTCGAATCCCTTCTGGGCTAGTCGAGGACCACGTACCGCCGTACTAGCGTCCCGACTGCCGCTGGTTGAAACGGGACGGTTTCTCCGTCAGTTTCTGCGGCCCACTGCTCGTAGGTGTCTGCGGATTCGAACGCGTTGATGTATTGGCAGAACGTGTTCGTAAGACTGGGCGTCTCGGCTTGCAGCATCCAGCTGAAGATGGTTTCATCGCTGTCTTCGAGTTCAGGGATGGTCGCAGCGATCCCGAATGTGATCACGGCCTCTTCAGGGGTGACGTCCACGGTCCCGTCGTCGACGGTGAACGTGACCGGCGTCCCGGTCACAGGGTCAACCGAGCGGACGGTCACCGGGTCCTGGTCCTCCATCACCGCGGCCCCGAGCGCATCTAAGATGCACGGCGAGTACCGGATATGGTCGTTTACGCGGACTTCGTGACGGGTCGGGTTCTCCGTGTACAGATCTTCCGGCTCGATGGTCTGGTCGCTCGCCGCAAGCTGCTCGGCGAACCTGGCCCAGTAGTCGTCCATCGTTTCCGGAGGCGTCTCGAAATTGCCCACCGCCGCGAGGTGATCCGCGAAGTCGGGCGGCAGGTCGATACGGTCGTCGGTCTGGGGTTCAGTTCCCATTGCAAGGTAAGAGATGGGCTAGCGAGCGGTGTTGCTTGCTCCCAGCTAGCTGGGGGACTTCATAGGAGGCTCCAAATCCCTGCAAAACCGAGTAGGACTACTGATTTCTCCTCTGCACTGACTTCCAGGATAGACAAAACGCTAGCCCAAAACTACCAATATCTGAGGGTTTCGATAGAGCCCAGTTACTCCACACAGCAGCTCATCGTCGAGGTATCCCGTCGGAACGCCTGGCAAGCGTGTTTGAACGCTTCGCTGAACGTCGGGAACGGGTGAATGGTGTCGATGATGTCGTCGACGGTGAGCCCGAATTTCACGGCGAGCGTCGCCTCCATGATCATGTCTGCGGCGCGGGGAGCGACCATGTGGACGCCGACGATCTCGTCGGTTTCGTGGTGTTTGACGATTTGGACGAGCCCGTCAGTGTTCTCGACGGCCTTCGCCCGCGGGATGTCCTCCATCTGGACGGTGCGACACGAACACGTCCCGTGCTCGTCCATGTACTCCAGTTCGGTGATCCCCACTGAAGCGACCTCAGGGCTCGTGAACACGACCGCCGGAACTGCATCGTAGTCGATGGTGACGCCTTCGTCGTCTTCTCGCGGGCTCTGCCCGCTCGAATGGCCCGCGGAGCTTCGCTCCACGCTGCCGAAGGCATTCTTGACGCCGTGGTTGCCTTCTTTGGCGGCGACGGTCTCCAGTTCGGGTTCGCCGATGACGTCGCCCGCGGCATAGATATCCGGGTTGGTCGTCTGGAAGTACTCGTCGACGCGGATTGTTCCGTCAGCGTCGGTCTCAACCCCGACCGCTTCCAGCCCGATGTTTTCGCTGTTGGGCTGGACGCCGGTCGCGACGAACAGGCCCTCCGCTCTAAAGGTATGTTCGTCACCGTCGACTTCGGTTTCAACAGCGATCCTCTCTTGGACGGCCTCAGCGCCGCCGTCTGCGACTGGCGAGTGAACCTGCCGGACGTCATTATCGGTCACGACGTTGATCCCTTCTTCCTCGAATGCCCGCTGCATCTCACGGCCGAGCTGCCCCTCCATGGCCGAGAGCACGCGCTCGGAGCGCTGGAGGATGGTCACGTCGACGCCGACGCGGTGAAGGATCTGGCCCCATTCGAGCGCGATATATCCGCCACCGATGATGACGATGCTCTCGGGGAGATCACGCTCGTCGAGGATGGTCTCGCTCGTGTAGTAGTCGACATCGTCGAGGCCGTCGATGGGTGGCGCCCACGGTGCGCTCCCGGTGGCAACGAGCGCTTTCTCCCCGGTGATGCGCGCACCCTCGTCCGCACCGTCGACTACCTCGATGGTTGTATCATCGACCAGCTTGCCGTATCCCTCGTAGATGTCTGTATCGTAATGCTCGGCGACGTCAACGTAGTTCGTCTGCCGGAATTGCTCGACAAGGTTGTCGGTGCCGTCCAGCGCGGCTCCCCAGTCGACGGTCGGCTCGTCTTTGCTGTACTGGACGGCGTCGAACGGGTTGTCCCGAGAAGCGAAGGCGCTCTCGCCGACGGCCAGTAGATGCTTGCTGGGGACACAGCCGACGTTGACACAGGTTCCGCCAATAGGCAGTCCAGTATTGACCATCGCCGTTGAAAGCCCACGACTACTCGCTTCGGTGATAGCGGCGAACGCTGCTGCGCCGCCACCGAGAATCACGAGATCATATTCGCCTGTTCCATCCATTCTAATGCTCGTTAGAGTATTACGTTATATAGGGATTGCGGAGGATCGTAGAAGAGGCCCTCCCTTAATGCAGTATAACTCCAAAAGCCTATATGGCAATAGTCCAGTGAGTATTGTAATGAGTGTTCAGCTCCTCCAATCGAATGCAGACGTGAACGACGCACGGGCAAATATCTTCGGAGCGTTGAGCGACCCAACTCGATTACGGATTTTCCAGAAGCTGATCGAGAGCGACGAGCCGTTGAACGTGACTGAGATCTGTGATCAAACGGATCTAAAGACGAATCTGGTCTCACACCACCTTCAGTGTCTCAAGAATTGCCAACTCGTCGACGCCGAGAAGGACGGCCGGAAGAAGTACTACGAAGTCAGTCGCCCAGAGGCCGTCGAAATGCTCTCGCTCGCCGACGACTGCATCCGCCAGAACATCGAGAGCGTCATCGGTTGCGAGATCGTTACCGATTCAGATGACCATGACGAGTAAATGGTCGTGGCTGCCGTACGCGGGGGTCGGAGGCGCCGTTGTCTGTTGTCTCGCCATCGAGTTACTCGGCGGAGCAGTGATACTCGGTGGCATCGCGGCTGCAGTCGGCCTCTCGACCGGGCTGACGTATCTCCTCGCCGTCGGTCTCGGTGGAATGCTCGCGGGACTGCTGGCGATCAGCTACCATCGGATAGAGGGGGTGAGCCATGGCACCCTCGGGTGACGGCTCCGCCTGGGGCCTCCTCGGAGTCGCCGGTGCGATAAGCCTCTGTTGTATCGGCCTTGCGACCCTCGCCGGTGGTGCCGCCGTCGCTGGCGGGACAGCTGCTGGCGCGACGGCTGCGAGGGGTACTTCCGGTGGGTTGGGTGGCATCCTCGCGACTGTGTTCGCGACAGCGTTGCCACTGCTCGTCATCGGAGTCATTGTTCGCCGACGGGGATACCACGGATGACGGGAAGGAACAACTGTCCGGTCTGCGGAGAGAGCTTCCCGAGAGAAACCAGTACCCGTGACCACGCGTGGGACGTTCACGGCGTCTGCCACCACTGCGGGGCCTCATTCGAGGACCGAGCGGTGCTGTATACCCATTGGTTGGAGGCCCATGAGGACGACCTCACGGCGGAAGACCGCAAGCGGGCCGAATCCAAGGTCGGTGACGGGACCGTCTGTCCGGTCTGCGACCAGCGATTTGCGAGCGAGACGGCCGTCCACGACCACACGTGGAACGCACACGGGGCATGCCACGTCTGTGGTGCGGACTTCGACACCCAGAACGCATTGTTCACCCACCAGCTGGCCGTTCACGCCGAGGCATTGTCCCGGGAGACCCGTGACCGGCTCGAGGAGGCGGTCGGCCCGCTCACGTTCGGGAACCGGCTGGCCCACCAGGGTCCCATCGATGCTGTAACGAATACTAGACTTAGCCGGCGGAAACTCCTCGCCGGTGGGGCCATCGCCACCGCCGGACTCGGCGGCGTCGCTGCAGATAGCTTGCTCGGATCGTCTGCCAGTTCTGTATCGCCGGAGCGTGGGGGGACGAGTCCCGGGGCGACCGCGGCCCCTGCCACGTTCACCACCGTCGACGGCGAGGAGAAACAACTGGCCGACTACCGGGGCCAGAAAGTGATGTTCTGGGTCTTCGCCACGTGGTGTCCGTCGTGTAAAGAGGGCGCACGAGCACTCCAGGCGAACAAGGACAAGTTACAAGACGTGACCTTCCTCGGGCTAAAGACCGACGGGAACGCGGGTTACGACGGCCCGTCGGTCTCCGAGTTCGCCCAGCAGAACGCACCGGAACTCGTCGATGCAGACAACTGGGTGTGGGGGGACCTCTCGGCAGAATCGACCCGCGTCTGGAATCCACAGGACCGACCGGACATCTTCTGGCTCATCGATGCAGAGGGAACGATCCAGGCGAAGACCGCGGCGCCGGCCGCGAGGATAGACCGAATCATCCAGTTCGCACAAGCCGAAAATCCGGGCGGTGACCGACCCGGGGAATCGATCGAGATTCAACCTGCCGAGCATATCCAGCAGGGTGCCAACCATCCCGAGTACAACTCGAACCCGCCAACCTCGGGCTGGCACTATTCCAGACCGGCGGAGTGGGGGTTCTACGACCAGGCGCTCCCTGACGAACGCGTGGTACACAATCTGGAACACGGCGGCATCTGGATCACGCACAAGAACGTGAGTGACAGCACCCTCTCGCAGTTACAGCAACTCGCCACGGACTATCCAAAGAGCGTCGTTATCACGCAACGCAGCGAGAACGATGCGCCACTCGCCGTCGCCTCCTGGGGTCAGCTCATGAAACTCCAGTCGTTCGACCGAGAACGGATTGTCGAGTTCATCGAACAGAACCGGAATCGCTCCCCGGAACCAATCGCGGGTGAATGACGTGAGTCAACACCAGATAGACGACACCCTTCGAAACCAAATCGAGTCCTGGAGCAGGGCGTCCAGTATCGTCTTCTCGCAGCGCAAATACCGGGCCATCGGGGCGGCGACGTTCGTGGTCTTCGCCACGCTCTACCTCTTCACGCTCCCTGCCACGTACACAGGGGGACGGGTCGGCCTGGTGTCGCTGAGATTGCTGACGCCGACGCTCGCGACGTTCTCCGTCATCATGGCCGGGTTGGTAGCCGTTATCGTGTCGTTCACGGCGTACACGATACGCCTCGGTGGCTCAGCCAGTTCAGCGACGACCACGACAGGGTTCGTCGGCAGCGTCTTGCCACCGCTACTCTGCTGTTCGCCGCTACTCCCTATACTCGCTGCGTCCGTCGTCGGCGTATTTCCCGCGGCCTTCGGCGTGAGTGGCTTCATCCAGGGCGTTATGGCGACATACGAGGTGGAGATTCTGACCGGGGCCACGCTCGTACTGGTGTACGCAGCGACGCAGAACGCAAACGGGGTGACAGAGTGCTCTGTCTAACTCCGCGGCGTGTGCTGGCGACCACCCTCCTCACCCTCGCTAGCCTGTCGATGGCCCCGACCGCGGCAGCGCACGGTGGGAGCACTCACGCCGGAACCCCACACTGGATCTTTCTGGGAATCACACTGCTCGGTGTGGGTATCGTCGGGATTAGCATCCACTTCGGACGGACGCGCTGGGCGGGTGCCCCGCGGCGAACGATCAAAAGTCTCCTCCTCGGGACGGTGGTCGCAATGATCGGCTCGACCGCAGTGATACAGATCCAGATCGAACCGATCGGGACGACGCCGACCGCCCTCGAGTGGTACCCGATCCTCGCTGGCATCGTCGGGGTCAGCATCCTGATTGCGAGTCTCGTCGTGGGGATTGTCCGCTGGCCGGAGCGCCCGCGATATACACTGCTCGGAACGCTGCTCGGCCTCTGGGTGCTCTACCCTGCCGTCATGCCGAGGGCGGGATACACGCATCCGCTAGGCTATCTGCTCGTCGCCGTCGTCCCGCTCGTCATCGGCTATATCTTCTGGCGCGATGTCTCCCCGGCCCTCTCCACCGCCGTGGTCGACCAGTTCTCTCGACGCGTCGGCGGAATCGTCGCTGCGCTGTTCACCGTCTTCTTTCTGTTTTCGGCCGGGTTGTTCACAGTCAATCCCGACGAGGGCGTGAACGCGCCGACGGAGTCGTTCGTGACGACAGCTTCGTTCGCGAATCCGCTTGTCATCTGGCCAGCCATCGAGTTCTACATTCCATCGATTCCACTCTTCGGTGGACTCTCGATCGGAACGGCGCTGGTCATCGGGCTACTCGCTGTCCTCATCGGCGTCAATACGGCCCTCATGACGACGGTCTGGCAACGCGATATCGAACTCTCCTCGACGGTCGGTGGTGGCGGGGCGGTGGCGACCACTGGTGCAACCGCGTGCTGTTGCTGTGGTCCCGCTGTGTATGCCATCGCGAGCGCAATTCTGGGGGTGTCGGCCAGCCCACTCTATTGGTCGTTTGTAGCTCCGTCATCGCCACTCGGCGCACTCTTCTTCGTCAGTGCTGTAACACTCCTGACCGGAAGTTCGGTCCGACTCACTCGCTCGTTGAATGATGCTGGCGTCTGCGCTCACCCGGGGGATCACAGAGTAGTACCGGGGTGACGATTCATTTCATGTGGTGGATATTCTCGAGTTAGCGTGTTGAGTAATGTGATAGACCGAGAAGCTGTAGGGTCAGCTCATCGCGTCCTAGAACCACCCGCGGAGCGCATCCTCGCGTTCCTCGAACTGGTCGACCCTCTCTTGCAGGTCGTCACTGACGCGCTCGATGGTGCCTTCGGGGTTGAACAGGATGTCGTTGACGATGCCGACGTACTGATCGAGGGACGCTCCCTCCTTGCCCTGGAAGAAATGCGTCAGCGCGTACGTGTCGCCGGAATGTAGCGTCCACACATCGATCTCGAAGGATGATGCCGCATTTGCTTCTGCATCGCCTGCAGCGCGCTCGGCCAGGTAGTCCGGGAAGCCCAGCAGGCTGTAGAACTCTGTGACGGTGAACGGGAGTTCCGAGAAGTCGAGGTCGATCTCCTGAGCGTCACGAATGAACTCGAAGAGGTCGTCGGCGACGAGTTCGACCTGTGCGAGGATCTCCTCCCACCAGATCCGGAAGTTCCGGACGCCGCCGACGTGCTTGATGACCTCCTTGTCGGTGAGCGAGCGCATCGTGTTCGAGCAGTAGCCGTCCTGGGCGAACCCCTCCACGTAGACGGCGTGCTCGCCGAAGAAGTCGTAGCCCGACGTGACGCCCATCGTGATCGGGTCTGATCGGCCGGGGAGGCGCACCTCGAGGCCATCGAACATAATGTCCATGTGGACTTCGCCCCCACCTCGGTAGCGCCGAATTTCCCCGAACATCACGTCGCCCAGCGGCGTCCCATCGATGGTCTCCTCGCGAAGGATCTCTTCCAGCGGGCCGTACACGTCGACCGGGTTGATGATCGAGTACGAGTCGGTCGGGATATGGAAGAGAGAATCCATTTCAGCCTCCCCTGCGGTCGCCTGTTCACGAGCTCGACTCGGCTCGACGAGCGCGTTGAAGCGCTCCGTCTCGACCCACTCGTCGGTGAATGGGTTCTGGTACGCCACGGTGGTCTCGACGGCCTGGGGGAGGTCTCGGATCGCCTCCGCGAACGTCACGGACTCTACGCCTCCGCGACGCTCCCGATACCACTCAGGGAGTTCGGTGTCGGTACGTCCGTCGACGCCAGCGAAGATGGTTCTGGACTTTGGGTCTTTCATTTCGGTCACCTCGAATCAAGAACGCTCATCGATCCGCGACTGCGTCGTCTCGCGCCCCTCTCCCGGGCGCAAAAACAACACCACGTTAACCAACAATAGCAGCTTTGCCGCTCCTGATGTTGGTTAATTCACAGCTGATATCGTGCCTCAAGTGGTTCGATCTCTCCGGCGTGGACGAGACTCGTCTGTGAGTCTGCCTCTTCGTGAAGAAGATCGACGAGTGCGAACTGCGCGCAGGCAGTGAACGAGCATTCCTCGTCGAGACACCACACATCGGCGTAGGCAATGTCGGTCTGCTCACCAGCGTAGATGGGTTTCCCGATGCCAAGGTGAGATTCGCAGTCGTCACGGGGGCAGATCGGCTCGATACGCGTGAACGTGGATGTGTCTTCCATCGAATTCATCAGTAGGGAGAGTAATTCGGCGTGATATCGCCGGTCAGGACACTGCTCTCGACGGCGTCGCTTTCACTGCCCTCGAGATCGACGATTCGATAGACGGCGTCACCGCTCCACTCGCAGTGGACACTGGAACACATCGCACTTGCGTACGCGCCGTTCTCGTTATCAAGGTGGACGCTCAGGAGGTCGAGACGCTCGCTACAGAGCGGACACTCTGCCGGAACCTGTACATACCGATAGCCCGTCGCGACGGTGATATCGTCCTGGTCGACCTCGACGCCGTGACGCTCCCCGAGCCGGTCTCGGACCGCTACGCGAATATCGTCGAGGAGTGCATGGCGCACGTCCTCGTCGACGGGGAGATCGACGCCGTCGACGGTAATCGTTAGCCGGTACGCTGTCGTCTGGTCTGCATCTTCCATTCTGGTCACCTCTGGGGGCACGTCTGCTCGCGCCCGCGCCCCTCTCGGGCGCTCAAAAACCACCAGTCGCACCCAGTGTTAACCAACAGCAGCAGTGAAACGGCCTCTTGTTGGTTAATTCAACTAACACCCCTTCGACTGTCACGACAGACTTGCGTGTTCGTCGGACCCCGCTCGGGGAATGAGTCCCAATCTTTAAGACGAATCGAGAAAATACAATATGATGGTGATGGCTCAGAGCACTCTCGATCGCATCTGGAATCGGCTCGTAGACCGCTACAACCAGGATGATGAGGCAGATTGCTGCGGCCCCACTATCGAAGAAGACCAATCTGACTCCGCAGAATCCGAGTCGGAACCCTGCTGCGAATAAACCAAACCGTACAATTCCAATATGTCTGAAACAGAGTCACCGCCGGAGGATGCCCAGGATGCACTCGAACGGCTCTACGATGATCCAGCGGCCCGGATTGCCGCCTTACAAGACGTCCGGCCATCTGAACAGGATGTCGCCGGTCAGGAGACTGTCTTCAAAGCCCTCGGAAATGAAGATCGACTCCGCGTTCTCGAGGCGCTCCGTGATTCAGAGTGCTGTGGCTGTGAATTACAGGTCGTCCTCGACGCCCCACAATCGACCGTCGCCACGCACCTCCGGAAGCTGAAAGAGGCAGGCCTGGTGAAATCGCGGAAGAAGGGGAAGTGGAGCTACTACCGTATCGCCGACACCGCGGTCTTCGAACTACTCGACCTCGCTCACGCGATCCAGGAGGACGCCTAAGATGCTTCCACCAGGTCTTGGCGAGGCACTCTTGGATTCCTGGGACTACTTCCTCCACCTCGCCGTCATTCTCGTCCCGCTATTCATCGGGGCTTCGTTCCTCGTGGGCCTCGCGCAAGAGTACCTACCCCCGGAGAAAGTCGAGCGCAAGCTCCGCGGCCACGATGAAGGAACCGGCAACGTCGCTGCCGCTGGATTAGGAGCTGTCACGCCGTTCTGTTCGTGTTCGACGGTTCCCGTCCTCGCCGGGTTGCTCCAAGCAGGGGCACCGCTCGGACTCGCGTTCTCGTTCCTGCTCGCATCGCCCCTCGTCAATGAGATCGCTATCCTCCTGCTTATCGGCCTCTTCGGAATTGAAGTCACTGTCTACTACGTCCTCATCACGTTCGTTGCCGCTGTCATCGGTGGCATCGTCATCGGACGGCTCGGATTGGTCGAGCACGTCAAAGATGTCCGTGTCGTCGAAGAGACGAACCAGGCCGTCGCAACGGACGGTGGGACGGCTGACTGCTGTGCAGGTAGTCCAGTTACGGCGAACCAGACGCACAGACAGCACGTCGAGACGGCCGCACGTGAAGCGTGGTCGTTCTTCGTCGATACGCTCCCGTACTTGATTCTGGGGATGACGCTCGGGGCGCTGATTCATGGTGTCGTTCCCGTCGACGTGCTCCACGCCGTCCTCGGGTCGGAGAATCCGCTGGCCGTGCCACTGGCGGCGGTGGCCGGTGCGCCGGTCTACATCAGCCTCAGCGGGATGCTCCCCATCGCGGCGTCCCTGAGTGAACAGGGGATTGCTATCGGGACTGTCCTCGCGTTCGTCGTCGGTGGCGCGGGCGTGAGCATTCCGAACCTGATTCTACTGAATAAGCTCTTCGAGCGCCGGCTGTTATTCGTCTACGCTGGTACTGTCGTCACGATTGGAGTCGTCGTTGGTGTCGTGTTCAACGTCTTCATCGTCTGAGTCCCTACATTAGAATGCGTGACTCACGCCTTCATCGCCCTCGACCAATACCGGGACGTCGTCGATCCCGGCACTCTGACGACACTCTTCATTGGTAGAAACAGCCCTCGTATGGTATTCGCAGCCGTCTGTTGTCGTTATTCGACGGCGACGACGGCGTCGACGGTGACTGCGGCACCGCCGAGCAGTTCACAGACGCCGACCGTTGTCCGCGCGGGATACGTCTCCTCGAAGTACTGCTCGTACGTCTCGTTCACCTGCTCGTACGCGTCCATGTCCGCGAGGTAGAGCGTGACCTGGAGCACGTTCTCAACGGTCCGCCCGTGCTGAGCGAGGACGGATTCGAGGTTCTCCAGGCAGAGTTCCAGCTGCTTCGACGCAGAGTCATCGCTTTCCACTGTTCCATCCCGTTCCGGGAGCTGCCCCTCGACAAAGAGGAGATCCGAATCACCGGTTCGCTGGCCGAATGCGCCCGTAAACTCAGTTCCGTCACGTTGTTTGCGAGTAGCTTCACTTGCACGCGAGACAACACGGGTTCGGGTGGTTGATTCGCTCGACATCTGTTAGTTGTCTCGTTGTTCAACTAACTTAGTTCGACCGGTCTTCAATCATACGCCTATATATGGTTATGTGAGGCTCGTTGTTCGGATGTGTTCGCTCGTAAGCGAAAGCACTAATTGAGTCGTCTCTCAACTAGATGCTAATGGCACAAGCCACAGATCGATTACGACGCTATCTCGATGACGAACTCGGGGAGTGTCGCAGCGAGGACGTCGAGCGTCGGCTCGACGAACTCGGCACCCTCGAAGCAGCACTCGGAGCACCGCAGGTGAATGCTGAACTCGACGTCCTTTCGGCACTCGCCAATGAGACGCGCTACACGCTCGTTCGTGTGCTCGTGGCGGCCCAGGAGGAACTCTGCGTCTGCGAGTTGCACGCGGTCGTCGACGTGAGTGAGAGCGGGCTAAGTCATGCTCTCTCGGCACTCGTCGACGCGGGCCTCGTCGACGGGCGAAAGGACGGTCGCTGGAAGAAGTACCGGGCGACCAACCGCGCAGTCGCCCTCGTGACCGTCCTCGAAGGGAGCGTGAGCGATGAGTAACGTCGACGCCCACGAGCACGGGCCGAACTGCGACTGTGAGAGCTGTGGTGACCCGCGGTCGATGGACTTCCTCGACAAGTATCTCACCGTCTGGATCTTCGGTGCGATGGCGATTGGCGTGGGACTGGGCTACGTCGCCCCGTCAGTGACCGAGCCAATCCAGAATCTCCACCTCGTGGGAATCGGCCTCGTTGTGATGATGTACCCACCGCTGGCGAAGGCGGACTACTCACAGCTCGCGACAGTGTTCAGCAACTGGCGGGTGCTCGGGCTGAGTCTCATCCAGAACTGGCTCATCGGCCCGACGCTGATGTTCACGCTCGCAGTCGTCTTCTTCAGCGGGCTCGTTCCCGGCCTGCCGGCTCGCCCCGAATTCTTCCTTGGCCTCATCTTCATCGGGATGGCCCGGTGTATCGCGATGGTCTTGGTCTGGAACGAACTCGCCGAGGGTTCGACCGAATACGTGACCGGGCTGGTCGCGTTCAACAGCCTGTTCCAGATCATTACCTACGGGGTGTACGTCTGGTTCTTCGCGCTGTTCCTGCCCCCACTACTGGGGATGGAGACACTCGTCGCTGGCATCACCACCTTCGACATCACGCCGATGCAGGTGTTCGAGGCGATCGTCGTCTTCCTCGGTATTCCCTTCGCGGCAGGGTTCCTCACTCGCTATATCGGGACACGGACCAAGGGCGAGGAGTGGTACGACGAGGTGTTCATCCCGAAGATCGACCCCCTGACGCTGGTCGCGCTGCTGTTCACCATCATCGTGATGTTCGCCACGCAGGGCGAGAACATCATCGCCGCGCCTGCAGACGTCCTGTTGATTGCAGTGCCGCTGACGATCTACTTCGTGGTGATGTTCTTCGTGAGCTTCGGCATGGGCCGGGGCATCGGTGCGGACTACTCGACGACGACAGCGATTGGCTTCACGGCTGCCTCGAACAATTTCGAGCTGGCGATAGCAGTCGCGGTCGCGGTGTTCGGCGTCGGCTCCGGTGTTGCCTTCACGACCGTCATTGGTCCGCTCATCGAGGTGCCGGTTTTACTCGCGCTGGTCAACGTCGCCCTCTATTTCCAGCGGAAACTCGACTGGACTGACTCCGAGACTGGAAGTCCCGGACCATCCGCTCCTGAACCGACCACGAACGACGACTAATCACCACACAAGCCAATGTCCACGAATACTGATTCGGCTGAGCCGATTCGTATCGCCTTCATGTGCGTCCAGAACGCTGGCCGCTCCCAGATGTCCACGGCGTTCGCAGAGCGAGAACGCGACCGCCGTGGTCTCGACGACCGCGTCGAAATCCTGACTGGCGGGACGCATCCGGCCGACCACGTCCATGAGGAAGTAATCGAGGTGATGGACGAAGCGGGGTTCGCCCTCTCTGATCGAACACCGCGTGAAATCACGATTGACGAACTCCAATCGTGTGATTACGTTGCGACGATGGGCTGTTCCACGCTGGATGTCGGCGAGGTTGGGAGTGCTGTCGAGGTGCGCGACTGGGCGCTCGACGATCCCGATGGAGCGGACTTGGAGCGAGTGCGCGAAATCCGTGACGAAATCGAACAGCGGGTCATCGCGCTGTTCGACGAATTCAGCGTCGCTACATAAGACGGCAATATACCACTTTTCGGTGGGTTCAGCGATAGAGTGGCCACCACCTGTATTCTACCCGCTGTATCAGAGTACATGGATTACGTGATTGATCTCTGACGACGTGGGTCGCCGACACCAGTACACGTTGACTAGCGGGCGGTCAGATACTCGTAGAACGTTCTCGGGTCGACAATGTCGATCCCTTGGAAGGAGTCGAGATCGAGTAGATGCCGATCGCCAGAAACGAGATAGTCCACGTGACCCGCCACGGCGGCCTCAAGAAATTTGTCGTCATCGGGATCATCATCAACCGCTGTGATGTCCTCGTCTGGGTCGACGAACTCTGCGTAATACCGGATTGTTTCGACCTCCTGCTGGACGTCTTCTTCGTCCATGTGGAACTTCTCTGGGTATTTCAACAGCGTTTCTCGAAACTCAGTCAGCGTCGCGACGGACACGATAATCTCATACTCGCTATTGAACCCCCTGACGACCACGTCGTGGGGGACACCAGTTGCGATGACGCTTGAAATGAGGACGTTCGTATCGAGAACGGCTCTCATTCATCGGCGCTCCGCGCGTCGTGGACCAACTGAGTGACCTCATCCATGGAGAGATCGACCTCTTCCGATCGCTCTTCGACTCGGTGCTGGAACTCTTCGACCGAGGGGAGTTCGAGTTTCTTCAAGACCAGACCGTAGTCTGTCGGGACGACCATCAGCTTCGTCCCTTTTTCGAGGCCGAACTGCTCGCGAAGCCGACTCGGGATCGTGATCTGTCCCTTCGAGGTAACCGTCGTGACTTCAGGGTCGTCAGTACTCATTGGCAGTTCTACGTAAGAATTCCTTACGCAGCGACTTGAACCCACCGGTCAATTCGATTCCACTGAGTGCTCCGCCGTTATCTGCTCTAACCGTTGAGAGTCAGCGCTCGGGGCCGTAGATGATCGCTGAGCGGCTTTCGTAGCCACACTCTCGACACTCGAACCACCGTTGGACCTTCGCGCCGTCGGCACTCTTCTGGCCGACGACGACGTCGTCGTTCGGACACTCTGGACAGGGTAGTTCAGGCTGGGGCCGTTTTCGGAGTTCATCGCGAAGCGATGTGGCTTCCTTCGTCGCGAATCCGCGCGTCCACACCGGATAGCCATCGACGAGAATCGCAGCCCGCCACTTGTGGATGTACGTGTCCGGCGCTCGGTGAAGCACCGCATGTGCGTTGGTCTCTGTGTTCCGATACGCTAGTTTCGGGGTACGGCTCTCACGCACCCAATTTGTAATTCGTGGCATGGGTACTGGTGCCTCCGCGTTTGGGAGGCTCGCAGTCGCTTGATTCGGGTATTGATTGGTCTCGTGAGTCGATATCGCGTCCTCACCAACGATTACCCAACACAGCCAGTCGAACGAACTGACTGTTGGTTACTCCTCGAAGAGACAGCGATCGGCTGCATCGTCGCCAGCAAGTGTCTGCTGATCCTCGGCAGTATCGGCGAAGAGGTTAGACTGATCACCCTCGGACGAGTGCTCTACTCCCGGACGGTCGTCGACGCCGAACTCACTCGCCTCCGGCCGGTCGAGCCGCGAATCACGATCGCGGTGATCTACGTCCGCACCGAAGTCCTCGAGCGAGGTTTCGACGCTCGTCTCAGTCACTTCGAGCTGGCCATCCTCGCCGAAAGCGGTCTGTTGCTGAATTTCAATCTTTGGTCGGTCGCTCATGTGAATCGAGCCTCCACCCACTGGAGGCTCCGAAAAACTGCCCACGAGCGCCGTCTCAATCCTCTTGAGACCGGAGCTCGCTGGCCCGATGTTCGAGCCGCCGAAGGATCTGGACTCGCTTCTGATTCGCGTTCTCGTAGGCGACGCAGGCTCGCAGCATCTCCATGTTGTTGATCGTCACGATGCCAGCGTTGATGAGTCGCGCATTCGGTGGTTCGAGACGATGTTCCGGTGATAGACCGCTCGATACCGTGGATTGCTCTGAAGAGTTGCTCACTGACTGTCGCCTCCGCCCCTGCTTCGGCGACGAAAAAACAGCGCCAGTTCGCTCTCCGTTTCGCGTACTTTCTCAGCGACAGACACGGACAGACACTGTCCGATGCAGGACTCGCGGTGAGGGTTGCCCCACTACTGCTGTTGATCGAGGAATTCGAGAAGCGTCTCGATGTCTTCGGCCGAGGCCGATGATTGGCCGAACAGACTCTTGAACCGGTGATCGAGCCCACCCTCTTCGATGAACGCGTGTGCGTCACTGAGCTGTTGCCGAAGGGCATCAGCATCTCCGCGATGCAGATGTGTCTCGACTCGATCTAAATCGATCGAGGGAATCGCAGCAAGGACATCTGCGAGATCTGTTTTCCGGCCACTGTGGAGTTTCGCGGCGACGAGGACCTCGCCGGCAGCTGCTCGTGCAGTCGTTGACCGAGTACCGCCTGAAATCGTCGTCGGGGAACTGTGCGTGCGCAGATAGTCGAACGACCACTCTGCTTCGGTCTGTCGGCAGCCGAGGCCGTTCACAAGGATGTCCACGCCGACCGGGTGGGGTAGTCCTTCGGTTCGCTCGAAGCATTCGATTTCCCGGTTGTAGATGGTTTCCTCTGCTGGGACGTCGAACTCCGCTGTCCGTTCGAAGCCATGCTGTTGGAGGAATGCAACGACTTCGTCGTAGTCGTCCGGTGCGATGACGAGATCGAGATCGGTCGAGAACCGTGGTTCGAACTGACTGATCGCGTATCCGCCAACGAGGACGAACCCAATTTCTGACTGCTCTAGTTCTTCGAGCACTTCGATGAGTGCCTCACTTCGGTCTTCCTGGCTCATACTTAGGCTGGCTCCATGCGGTAGGTCGCATCAGTGTCGACGTCGTCGTACATTCGGCCGAGCATGTCGAGTGCCGACTCGAAGGTCGCGTAGTACTCGTTTGCGAACGCCACGGTCTCTTGGAGCGGGATGACGGGCCGGCCGTCGACCATCTCGGCCTCGATCTGTGACCGCGGCTCGAGAACAACCTGTATCGCACCATCGAGGTCGTCGGCCGGTTGTCGTTCCTGTGCGACCGGAATCCCGAATCGGTCGAAGAACGCTGTCCAGGCGTCGACGTCCTGCTCGCGAACAGCGATGAACAGCGGATAGTCCTCCGGGTCGCGGGCGACCTGGTAGCCACCGCGTGTCCAGACGTAGACGGCATCGATAGCGGTGAATGCGTAGTCCATGCCAGCGAACTGTGGGAGGACGTACGCCTCCGGGATCGATGGCGGCGAGGTGTCTGCTGCCACGGCCAGGAACTCGAGACCGACGTCACGGAGCGTCTGATCGACGAGCTGGAGGCCGTCATCGTACGCGACGTACCCGGCCTCCTCGATGCGGTTCACGACGCGACGGATCGTCTCCCGGTTCTCGTCGATCTTCCGCGCGACGCCCGAGATGGAGTCCCCCGTATCGAGCGCGAGGAGCACCTTGAATTCCTTCTCGCCACACGCTTCGTACATCCTATAGCTACACAATTCTGTGCAACAACCAAAAGATTTACTCTTCGTGTGGGTCTGCTGGCTGGATCTGGCGGACGTCCTCGGCGAGGTCGTGGATGTACGCTCGAAGCGTCTCCATGTCCTCCCGGGCATCTTCCAGCGTTTTCGCTTTCACCTTGGCCTTGATCTGGTCTTCATCTCGTGTCCCGGTTCCGCGTTTGAGCTTCACGGTCAGCGAGACACCGACGTCAGTGCGCTCGACGTGCTCCGTTTGTGACGGCTGCTCACTGTTCCCTGACGATTCGACATCCGCACGAGACGGCTGGGTGTGTTCCGACATGTGAGACTCTCGGTGATCGGTGCTCAGATAGACGGTGCGACGGCTCCATCGGAGATTTCGCGAAGGGCTGCGTCGATGTCACTGCCGGTGAGTCGCCAGCGCCCGTCGCGACCAGTGCAGTCCAACTGGCTCACGACCTCGTTTTTGAACTCGGTGTATTGCGCTAGCGCAACTTGCTCGTCGTCGGTATAATCCAGCAGAAGCGCGAGCGCGAGTTGCGCCGGGCCACTGCCACCGTATCCCCACTCGAAGCCCGAGGGGCTGTGGTTCGCCATCTCGAGACTCCGCTCTAGAGTGAGCTGTTCTTGTCCAGGTAGCTTCTCCACGACGGCGCGTCCGCGCTGTCGGTAGCCGACGTAGACGACGTCGCGGTCATCCCTCGGGCGTGTCTGTTCGAGCGATCGTGAGTCGATAGTTCCACTCATGGGTCTGTTCGAAGGTACTCGTTCGAGCACCCCCGCACCCCTCAGGGGGCGAAAAAACGCTCTGCGGTCACTGCGTCACGGATCAGCTGGCCGGTTTGGTCACTCAGAAGTGGACGTCCGCCGGCACAATCCAGAGATCGTCACTCTCGTCGAGAATCCGATCCAACTGGCCTCGGTGTCGGATACCGCTTCCATGTTCGTCGTACAGGAAGACTGATGGCCCGTCGTACGCGCCGATCTGGTGGAAGGCGTGTCGGGCGAGGTCTTCATCGCGCATGATCTCCTCGTCGCTACGTTCGTCGAGCGCCTCCTTCACGCGGTCGAGATTCCGCTGGAACTCCTCCTTCGTGGCGTCCCAGCCGCGTTCGAGCAGCTCTTCGCCCTCATCGGATTCCACAGTGGCTGCAACCGGGAGTTCGCCCCAGCGGGCTGTTCCAGCGACTGTCGTCTCGTCTTCGTCGAAGCAGACGTAGTAGTCGAAGACAGCGCCTGCGTGGGGGACGGCGCCGACGAGTCGATCGAACACCGTCTTTCCGGTGGCGAGGGCGTCGTCTCGTGTCGATGCCTCTACGAGCGTGTAAATGACCATGTGCATCGGTGTTCTCCTCTATCTGCCGACGCACGCGACTGTACTCCGCTACACCGCTTGGTGCGCCGGCACTCATCGCCGGCGCAAAACAAACGCCACCGGAGAACGCGGTCGTTAGGACGTGTCTTGCCCTGACTGTGTGACCTCCTCGACGGTAATCGTCAGGTCACCGGATTCGTAGTCGGCCTCGAAATCGACCGCAAACGCCTCTGACTCGTAAGCCGCGTGGTAGGCGCGATGCCGTTGGAGTGACCCGGTTGCCTTGAAGTGGAAGAACGCCGCTGCGGTGTACGGTTTGCTGGCGGTTTCGATCTGTGCCTCGACTGACGCTTGCAGCGCGATCTGCGGGGTATCACTGTCGATTCCAGCGGCAAAGGCTCGAGCCTCGTCGACGGTCGCTTGCGCATGCTCGGGCGTCTCGCCGGTCAGTACGTTCACTGGCGTTTCGGTCTCCTCGGTGAACAGGACATCTTCGTAGATTTGTGTGCCGAGGATTGCATCGGGGCCTCGCTCACAGTCCTCGAACGGGTCGTCGGGTGGTTGTTCAGACATGGAATCACGAACCCCAGTGTGGGGCTCAGCCCGTTAGCCCCCGATAAACGACTCCTCTGCACCCGCCAAGGGTTCCTCACCAGTCACTCGTCAATCGGGTCGAGTCCGCTGAGATCGGCGTGAAGGACCTCTCCGTCGCGAACGACGTACCGTGAGGCGAGCACCGGGAATCGACACTTCGTGTACCCGGCCGTCTGGATGTCGAGCTCTTGGTCGCCATCGATGTACTCGGCGAGTTGTCTGAGGAACTCGTGGGTCACGATCCCACCCTCGTAGTCGGGGAGACCATCGCCACGGGCTTCGTACACTTCGAAGCTATCGTAGCCCCAGATGGTGAGTTCGCTCTCCTCGGCCACTTCCCAGGTGAGGGTTCCGAAGCAATGATTCTCACAGAGCTGGCGGACTGCCTGTGGATCCGATACGATGGCGCCGGTCGATGTCGTCGCTGCTTGGAGCGTTGCCATGGGTTGTACTCGGGGGCGTTCTTCTGCCCCGCACCCCTTTCAGGGGAATAACAAACGCATTCTGAGACGAACCAGGAAGATCCGCTACTCGAGGATCGTGTATCAGGATTCTACGTGGACGCCGTCGTCCTCCGTGGCAGGTGGTCGAGTGAGGAGACTCACCTGCTCTAGGAGCGTGAGCGCTGTGTCGATTCGTTCTCGGTCGGCGGGATCCAATTGATCGACATCGATATCGTTGAGATTGCTGAGCGCGCGGTGCATTCGGTAACCAGGTGTGTCTCGTGGGTCCATGTGTACGCCTCCGCCGATTTTCGGCGCGGAAAAACGCCAGGGGCGGATAGCAAGACATCTCCAAGATGGTTCTTGACTTGTCTTCGGTTAACCAACGATTCCAGAACTCCACTCTTTCGTTGGTTAATCTCGACTTCCAGCCTACCGATCTCCTTCAGGCTCCGGCCCGTATCGAGGAGTTCCGCACACCTGACACTCCCACATCGGCTGTCCGGCCCACTCGTCGTCAGGGACGGCTTCGAGTTCGTTGAATCGATGCTCAGTCTCTCGATTGCACTCCCGACACTCGAGGTGATCTCTGTTCGGGCTCGCGTGTCGCAGACTCTCGGTACTGGTGTCGGTGACGGATCGCTGGAGTGCAATTGCCGGCACCAGCCAGATATCGCCGTCTGCGTTTTTGAGGAGGGTCACGAGACGCTCCTCGTCGCGAATCCCGCTTCCCGTTTCGTCGTAGAGGAACGTCGCGTGCTCGCCGTCGTGAGGCGACTGCGTCGGGCCTCGCCACGCAGTCCGCTCACGCGCCGCCGCGAGCAACTGTGCGCCGCCCTCTGCTGTTATCCGTGCCGCGGAGGGGAGTGAAGGCCATCGGTCGGCAAACTGCGTTGCAGGCTCCTCCTCGAGGTCGTAGATGAGCTGGCAATCGTCGACCGCTGGGTCGGACTCCGATTTCGCGAGGAGAGAGGCCGCAGCAGATCCCTTCGCGATGGCGCCGTAGAACGTCCGCGACTCGACGAGAGCGTGGATGACATGGAGGATATCACACTCCGAATCAGGGGTGTCCTGTCCATCGGTGGGTGCATCGAGATGATTCGTGAGACAGAACCGGCATTTCGTCTGGCCAGCGGGAATCGACGTCCCACAGGAGGTACACTCGGCCGACGTTGCTGTCGTGGCGTCTGGATAGCCTGCGTTGGCTCTACCCGCTCGTTGCCGTCGGGGCTCTCCGTTGCCACTGCTGGTAAGTTCATCGTCGGGAAGATGCGTTGCTTCGCCAAGCGGTCGGAGCTCTTCGTAGTCAGAGTAACGTCCGGTCATAGAGTCGTCTGATAGCCACATGCTTCGTCTTCGTTTTTAAAGGGTTGTACTCATATCAATTCCTCTATGGGCATGCAAATCAACCGAAAGAGCGTCGTTAGACAGCTAGTTCGTCCAGTGCGTCTCGGTGAGTCCGGACGGTTACTATTGAAACGTTCGCGACCGCTGCGACCGCTGACTGTGTGAGCAACTGTCCCTGTTCGTGCCCCGCTTTGTACAGGCAGGCCGCGGCGAATCCTGACGGGCAAACGCCCGTGGTAACTCCCGTCGATTCGGAATCTTCCGCCAACTTCCTGGCCCGTTGCCGGATCCGATCTGGGACGTCGAGTTCTGATGCGAGCCGCGGAACGAACGCACTGGGCGTCACGGGCTTGGCTGGGAGGCCGAGTTCCGTATTCAGCGTCTTGTACGCGTTCCTCACCCGCGACTGCTCGACGTGCGCCGGGTCGGTGACGTCGTCGAGGGTTCGCGAGAGTCCGTTGCACCGACAGGCGCCGTAGACGCTCGCGGTGGCCATCGCTTCAATCGACCGTCCTCGGAGGAGGTCTTCGTTCTGGGCGCTCCGGAAGAGTCGACACGCCTGGTCACGAATCGTCTCGGACAGCTCGAGTGCGCTCACGATCCGGCGGATCTCACCGAGGCCATGTGCGAGGTTGCGCTCGGCTTTCGACTGAAACCGTCCCCGGGTCTGTTCCCGGCGCATCCGGGCCACCTGCCGCCGCTTCCGTCCGGAGAGTGTGTTCCCGTTCGCGTCAGTTCCACGGCCGATCTCGGTCGATAGCCCTCGGTCGTGCCGCGCCGCCGTGAGCGGTGCACCCGTCCGTCCGCGCTTGTCCTTGTCGAACGCTCGCCACTCTGGCCCGTGATCGATTCGCTGCTCGTCGACGACGAGGCCACAGTCCTCGCAGACGGTTTCGACCGCATTGGTGGTGACCCGGCCGTCGCATTCGGGACACTGGTTCGCGCTGGAGTCAGTCTGTACGTCTTCGTCGAACGATGTCTCGTAGATTTCTCTTGTTGCCATGATACTCACGAGGGACATTACAATGAATCGCGTCTCTCGGAATGCCCCTCACCCATCAGGGGCACATAAACACTCAGCGGCGCGGAGCCGGCGTAGTGCTGTGCTGTGGCGAAAGCCCGGCGGCTCTGTGAGCCGCCCGGAACGTGGAGGTTGGGTGGGGCGGCGGGAAGTGGGTGAACGGGCATCACCCAAAAAAAGAAGGCCGCGTACGCTGGCTACTCCCACCACCGACCGCGCTCGGGGAACAGCACGGTGCTCCACCCGGTCAGGGCCACTGAGACGCGCCCCTGATACCAGTTCTTCGCCGCCCCGTGAATCCGCACACGCTCTCCTTCCTCCATCCACGGTGCGTCCGACGCTTTCCAACTCGTGAATTTCGTGCGCCCGCTCTCGTCCTCGATGAGTCCAACTTGGGCAATGGCTGGACTCGACGGCTCCCACAGCTGTGTAATCGTTCCTTCGATGCTCACCTCCTTTCGGTTCACATCCTCGACTTTCCCAATCGGGATCACCTGGCCCGGCGCCGTCTGGAGCTCCTCGAACACCCCGACGACCGCACTCATCATGTCTTTCCCCGTGACGACCGCCTCAGCCAGCCGCCGACTGATCGACGCCCGCGACCAGCCATCCAGCTTCTCGGCCAGCCGCATCGACTCTTCGTTCACAGCCGCCAACTGCTCCTGTTCGAGCTCTGCACGTGGGTCCGGCCGATCCGGGTCTGCCATCGGATCCACGCTCGCTCTCCGCTTCTGGAACTCAATCCGCCGCTTCGCACTTCGTTTTGCCGCGATATCTCGCGTCCGCTTCTCCCGACCCTCCTGCGTCCCGAGTTCGGCCTGGGCACTGATGCGCTCCAGCTCAGCCTCCCGCGCCTGGATGCGCTCTTCTTGTTCGAGGGTCTTCCCGAACATGTGATCCGGCCCCGCTTCGACTCGCGCGTCCGGATGGTTTGAATCGACTTTCGCCTGCACCTCCATCTGCACCGTCGCCTGGAACTCCGGGGTCTCATCGACGACCTCGAAGCCATCCTCGTCGACTTCTGATTCATCGTGTTTTTCAAATGCCTGTTCATCGACCGAAACTACATCACTGGTGACGTTCTTACTTGACATTGGAACTTTCACTGGTTCCTGAAGGCGCTCAGCGCCCGACACCGCGATGCTACTACATCGCGGATTTCTCAACGACACCGACCGACAGACTCGTCTGCGCGCTCTCGCTCGCGCCTTCGCGAGCGACCCCTGGGCGCGAGCGAGAGCGCGCCTCAGGAGGACACCCATCCAGCACCGCGCGGCGACCCGCCCGGAGCAAGCGTCCAGCGGGATATGCCCGCTCGTGTCCGGCCCGATGTGCGGGTTCGTGTCCAGGGCGACTGTCGGGAGCACGGCGAGCCCGCGGGGTGGCTCGCCGCGCGCAGCGGCACCAAGCGCTGGAACGCGAAAGCCCGCAAGGGGCGCAACCGACGGGGATACCCGCTGGCGCCGAGGGCACATGCACTTTAGCCCGGAACGGGCGCGGGCGGTGCGGAGAGCGCCCGCACGCCCGGAATGGTCGGTCGCGAGCGACGCGGAGGGCGGCAGCGGCGAGCGGGGCGAGCCATAGAGAAACACCGTTCAACCGGATTCGACGCTCAGTGACACAGCCGACATCCTGGTGGACTTAGAAAGGGCGAGGCCGTCTCGGTCGTCCCCCGACCCCGCCAAGCACCGCAGGAACGAGGAGCGCAGCGTGGGTCGCGGGATGCCGAGCGGCCGCGGGCTTTCGAGACGATGACGACCATCGCTGGCGAGCTGATATCGAATGCTATGCCCACGTGACCGGTTCGAGGCGTCGCCGAGAGGGGACTACTCGAGAAGATCTTCGACGAAGCGAAAGCCGTTCACGTACGTGACTGAATCGCCGTAGCCCTCACTGGCGAAAACGGTTTCAGCTCCTTCACCAGCAGGAATATCGGTTGTGTAGATGTAGGCATGGTCTGCGGTCCCCTCGACGAACGCCTGAGCGGCGACCCCAGCGAGCGCTGGATCTGCGCGTTCGATCTCGTCGGCACGGCGATCATCAGCGTTCGCGATGTATCGCTGGACGCCATCCATTGCCCGCGATACCAGTGCATTCGTGTATTTCAACGGGTCTGCGACTCGGGCCCACTCCTCGTCGATTGCCGTGTCGATCGGCGGGTTGTTGACATCGGGGTCGTTGACGGTCAGTTCATCGTAGACGCGTTTGGGGAGAACGAAGGTGATGTCGTTCTGGCGGGCGAACGCTCTAACCACTCGATACCGACGGTTCGACGGTTGCCCCATCGCGACGAAGAGGCCGGTATCAGCGATGTGGATGGCGCTCACGCGTCGTCGTCGACGGCGTCTCGGTCGACACCCTCGATATCCGCGATCGACGCGCCCGACTCCTCGATATCGAAGTGCTCGTGGACGACGGGTTCGAGCGCCTGGAGGATGATCTCGGCGGCGAGCGGCGAGATATCGAGATCACGGGCCATCAATCGGTGGGTAACCTCGCCCCGTTCTCGGTCGACGGTGTAGGTGAGCGCTGTCGCGAGACCGGCGATCCCGTGCCGGTCGATGTAGGTATCGATGTCGTCGTCGGTCGCGCGCCGCCCGACGGCGTCGATGAGTGCGGGCGTGATCGTGTACTCGCGAGCGCCGTCAGCGGCCGTGACAGTCAGGTCAATCTCGCGAGCGACGTACGTCCGGGGTTGCTCGTCATTCGTCGCCTCGATGACGCCGGCGTCGACCAGCCGGTTCACGTAGGTGTAGGCCGTGCCCTGCGCGAGGTCGAGGGCGTCCATGAGTTCCTGAACGGTTGCTTCCCCCTCTCGGGCGATATGCGCGTACAGCTGGGCGAGGGCTGGCTCCTCGAGGAGGTCCGCGACTGAGAGGAAGTCGCGGATGATGTCGCCGTTGGCTCGGTTTGAGGTGCGTGACATGGGCAATCCGGTATTTACAGTTTACAGCGAATCAGTAAAGAGTGTTGCGGTCAATCTATCCGGACTGGGAGCGGGCAACGAGATGCTCGTCGAGGTCTCGCGTCCAGTACGTCGCTGGCCCGTTGGGACTACAGCGGACACAGAGGTGTAGTGTTCCGTCGAGGTGGCCGAGTTCGACGCGGAAGGTCGTGAGTGCCGGCAACGTATCGACGATGCGTCCACAGCCGTCGCAGGCGTGGTGGTCGAGTTCGTCGGGATCAGGACGCTCCTGAATTGCGCAGTCGACGCAAATCGGGTGTGTGACGAGTTCGTCTTTCCCCCAGGTGCGGGCGTCGCCTAGTTCCGCGCCGGGGAGCGCATCGCAGAACGCACACCCGGAAAGTGTCTGTTGCATTTACGCGTCCTCCTCGTCGGCGTCGCAAGCGGCCGTCCACCCGCGATGGAAGACAGCCAGCTGTCTAATCGAGTCGAACGCCTCGCCACTTGGCTCGTGTACCAGGACTCGCTGGTCGGGAACCGGCCTCACGACACCGTCGTCGACGAGGTCACTGACGAGTTGTCGCGCGGTTCTCTCGCTGATGTCCGCGGTCAAATACCGGGCTGCATCCCGGTCCTGGGCGACGAGTTCGGTTTCGAATCGCTCGTGATCGTCTGTTGTGTCGTCACGTATGTCTGGACCAGTCATGGAATTCAGTCTCCGGCACGCTCGCAGGCGCGCCTCACGCCTTTCGGCGTCGACAAACTCGACGACTGTCGCTGGAACACAGCGAAGCTGCGGAATCACCCCAACCGTCTAATCTGAGGAGGCTCATGTTTCATGTAATGGAGAATTCGCGGACGCCGATCAACTCCCGCGAGGAAGCCGCGCTCGACCACCTCGAGCAGTACCTCGACGCAGCGGGAGAGGACGTGACCCTCACCCGAGAAGAGGCCGTCGCCCATCTCATGGACGAGGGCATCGAACGTCCCGACGCGCGAGCCCACATCGAGCAACTGCTCCTGAAGGGCTATCTCTACGAAGTCGATGACGAACTACGGATTCCACCGCGACCCTGACGCGAGGAGACGGCTGCCGTTTCTCGCCGTCCGTTACAGCCAGACTAACGCGACTGCGACTGTGAGGAGGACGAGCGCAATCCACGACTTCGTGGCCCAGAGACGTCGTCCGACCCGTCGACACAGCAGTCGGAGCTGATCGCGGAGGGCTGCACGCCGTTCTGCTTCCAGGACCTCTACCTCGTCGTAGTAATCGCGCCGATCGGCGGGAAGCGTCCGAAGTGTCGTCTGACACCCGCTGCAGGTGTATTCGAACTCTGCCCGGACGTGCTGGCGGCGGAATTCTTGCTCGCCGTTCTCGTCGTAGCCTGTAACCTCGTACACGAGAAGTTTTGAGACGAAGCGACGGGCCCCGCACTCCGGACATTGGTTCATTCTGAGCGTTGGCGTTCCACCCTCGCTGCTTGCATCGTCTGGCCATGATGGCTGCGAATCTGTGTCCTCGGTATCTCTGGGTGGACTCGTGTGGTTTTCTGACGGCGATGCACTCGCTGTCTCGGAGTTACTGAACGTAGACATGGATTCACCTGTGACTGCACTCAGCTGACACCAGGCTGGACACCACGACGGCTCTCGTGGTGGTGCCCATCGTGCTGAGTGCCGTCACCCTTGGCCGGCGCACAAAAACGTCTCTGCGGGTCAGTTACCTATTCGTCCCACAGTGCTGCGATCCGCTCTTCGACCTCGTCGAGGACGAGTCGCAGGACATCACGATGGTCGATCGGCCAAGAGTCATCGTCACCGGGCGTCGGGGCGGTGGGCGGGGGATGGAAGTGGTCGCGCGTATTGTGGGGGTTCGGATGCCGATCCCATCGGCATTCCCAGGTGTGCTCCGAATGTACCTCTCGATAGTGGATTGTGAAGTCGTCGTTCGTGTACCAGCGGACAGTCAGGGTTGCTTCGGCGACGGACGCTGGGTAGTATGACGATGAAAAGACGACCTGAAGCTCGAGATGGGCGCTTGCATCCGTGATGGCCGCGTGGGAGACCTGTCCGGTGGCTTGGAGCCGTGTCTGAAGGAACTCGAGGATGGGACGATCGATGGGGGCAAGGCTCCCGCCATCGCCTGTCGGTGGCACCATCGAGCGGGCTACCCGGACGCTTGTTCGCGCTCGCCACCCGTGCGTTGCTGGCGTGCGCGTTCGTAGCGGTCACGCTCCTCGCGGGCGGTCGCCCAGTCGGCGAGGTCGCTGTACACGTTGTCGATGGTCCGCTCCTCGCTGCCCTCCGCAGCGGCAACGGCGTCGACGGCGGCCGGTGACGCGGCGTCATACGCCTCCTCATACTCGGTGATGCGCATCGTGAGTTCACGAACACGTTCCTGCAGTTCCTCAACGGAGTGGTCGGCTGCGAGCTGGTTGATGCGTCGCCACTCGAAATATGCGTCATTCCGTTCGTAGGTAGCCGGATGGCCATCGTGCCGGGTGACGATCCCCAAATCGTCGAACCAGCCCAGATACTTCCGGGCGGTCTTGGGGTCACAGTCGGCGCTGTCGGCGATCGCGCTCGCCGTCGTCGGCTCGCGGGTTTGCAGAATGGTGCCGTAGATGCGTTGTTCGACATCGTCGCTGGCGAACGCATCCTCGAAGGGGGGCGGCCCATCGGCGGCATCTGTCTCGGACATACTCGGAATTGCTGGGCGAAGGATATAGTTCTTACTTCGAGGAATAGTTTCCTGAATCAGCATCCTGTGGTAGACTCCGTTTTGCGGTGAGACTCAGCGTAGTTAACCAACAAGCAGCGTGGTATAGCGAGCCTGTTGGTTAACCTTCTCGGCTCACGGAATCAGAAGGCTCGAGGGAGGACTTCTCGGATGAAGGTGACGCGACGCTACTACTCGGACTGGCCACCGAAGAATCGACTCAACATAGAGGGTGACTCTGAATCGTCATCGGTCTCTCTCGCAGTACCGGAGTCTTCCTCGTGAGACTGCTTAGTCTCTCGGTCACTGGCTTCGAGTTCGTCGGTGAGCCGCTCGACCTCTGCTTCGAGAGTCTCGATCCGCTCCGTCTTCTGTTCGAGTGTTGCTTCGAGCTCGTCGACGCGCTCGCTCAACAAGCGATTTTTCTCAGCCAGATACGCACGACTCCGGTCTGCGTCATCAGGCGTCCCGCCAGTTGTGACCTCGTCAGATGTGCCGTGGGGATCTGCGGTATCGTCGCCGGCGTCCGGGTCGTAGAACTCCGACGTGGTCGCAATCGCTCGCTCGATGGTCTTCTCGCCGTACGTCGACCCGTCAGCGTAGTGGATCTCGTCCCATTTCTCCCGCATCAATCCCGACTGGCGGAACAGCTGCTCCATCTGTGTCTGGTCACCACCGGTCCAGAACGCCAGCAAACAGCACAGCGCCATGTCGGCCTCGGACTGACTGTCGTAGCCGACCGTATTCCCGTTCCAGAGCCGCTCGAACTTCTCGCCGTTCGATGCGTTTCGCGCTTTCTCGAGGAGGTCCTCGTCTTCGAGGTCGACATCGACGCCGGCTGCACCGGTCGTCGGTGACTCGTCGTCAGTGCCATCATGCTGCTCGGACTCGGAGGCTGTGTCACGCTCGGTGTCCTGGACGTACTCACGGTGAATTGCTGTGAGCGCGTCCTGCCGGCGTGCAACGCGAGTGGGTGTCCGCTTGACGTGGTTGCCAGTGACGGTGAAAAAGCGTGCCGTGTCGTACAGTTCGACGCTCCCGCGACGGTTCCGTCCTTCGGGGAGTGTGCCGGTAATCAGGACGTGATAGCCGGTACCGGACGGTGACACCTCCGTATAGGAGTCGAGTCGCTCGATGATGTCCAACGCTGCGTCGTCGACGTCGCCAGTTTCTGGGTCGCGGCAGTCGTCCAGATCGACGCCGACGATGGGATCGTCGTCGGTAAACACGAACCCGACGCCATCCGCGTACTCCGTCTCGGTGTACTCGTGTGCCGTCTCGAAATCACTCCATGTGGCGGATTCCGTCGACGACGCGAACCCGCCAGCCCCCGGCGTCACCGGGATCTTCGTCGCTTTCCCGTCTCGCTCTTCTTCTCGCCAGCAGACCCACTGCTCGCGCTCTCGTAAGTCCTCTGGAATAACCCCTTGATCGCCGACCAAACCATTACTCATGATCTCATGTCACCTCGCATGGCTCGCACCGCTGATGAGCCCCGACAGAAACCACTCCACATCGATGCTCGATCCAATCCCTTGGTCCCAACGGGGACCCTCCGTTCTATACTAGTTGGTTTTTGCCGTAACAGATCATCTAAATCCGCGAAATCCTGGGTTTGAGGCTCCCGATGCGTGCATACGGCAAAATCTCTCCAGAATGCTTGTGTTACGGCATTTCGGTTGATTGCCGTAACCCCTTGCCGTCTGCTGATTTCGGTGCTGCGGAGACGATATGCCTCGGTGTTCCCGTAATGGGGGATGTATTTCCTGTTATGCAAACTCAAATTTGCATTTACGATATATTTGGCGCTGAGTGTGGATTGCATTGTATTCACCTCCAGCTCTATTCTGATTTGAGTGCAAGCCCCTCGTAGTATCGAACAGAGTCGCCGTTCTCACTGTCTGTGTTCCGCTCGAACGTGACATAGTTCCCGAGGCGACGACCGAACCAGGGTTTGCTATCTGTATCAATCCCGTGAGCTTCAGCCCACTGTTCGTAAATTTCGTAGACATCTCCGGCGGCTACTCTGCTTTGCGGGTCTTCGACGAGGTGTGTCTCTGCGAATCGCTCAACAACCGCCTCTGGATCATCAGCAATATTATCAATCGATGGCTGAGGTGCCTGCTGGATATGGTCAGCCTGTTCTCCTGTCGTTTCTTCGCACTCACTTGTGGTGACGATATCGAGTAAGGTGTCCATCGAGTACGTACCGTCAGTATCGTACACGATCGGGTTGCCTTCCTCAGGGAGAATGACGATAGCGTACGACGTGGGGCTATAATCGGGTGTCTGGAGTTCGGCTTCGGGGACGAATGGCTTCTTGACACGCACCCAGTCGTCCTCGAACGCCGATTTCGTCTCGTAGATGTGTTGCTCACCGTGCTCATATACGACGTACTCGTCGGCAGCGTGATCGTAGCTGTAGATGGCTGGAACACGATCTTTCGAGAGTTTTCCAAGCGACGGGAGGCGGATGTGTTCCGTCCCGCTGGCATCACGAAGGACAATCTCGTCGCCATCACGCTGCCAGATGTTCTGGGTCCCGTTCTCGTCGTCGGTCGCCGGTCGCACGGCCGTCACCCCACCTTCTTCGATTGCTCCGCCGTTGAACGTGAGATTCGAGTCAGTCGTGTAGAACCGCGTCTCGCTATTCTGGAGGGTGCGAACGGGTGGTGTGAGAATGCCGTTGACACGCTCGGCCCACTCAGTTTCGTCGTTTCCTGGTCGAACGACAAACAGCGGGATATCCCCTGCCTCTTGGGCCTTCCGGAGGTTCGTGAGTACCTTTGCGGGATTTTCGGGTGTTGTCGTTTCGACTTCGATGGCGAATCGATCGGCAACGTCGGGGTGGCTCGCCCTCGCGTCAGGTTTCTCGCTGCCATCCTGTGCGAGGATCGAGACAGTGAAGCCGAGTGCGGTGAGCTCTTCTTCGATCTGGAGGAGTGCTGCGTCGTGGGCACTCCCACCGGCGGCCTGCACGCTACCAGTATCGGGTGTCGAGACCTCTTCTCCGGCTTCAGTGAGCCGGATGCGGAGCTCGTCGGCGTCGATATCGACGGTCGTATCGAGGTATCGTGATCGTTCTCGAATGTCCGCGAGTGCATCATACGATGGCGGCTCGGCGTCGACGTCGTCGAAGAGCCGTCTGAGTTCGTCGTCAACTGCTTCGACAGCCACCCAGCCGTTCTCTTCACGGCAGCCCTCTCGAAGCTGAAGACTCCGAACCACCTTCGCAATCGCGACGTCCAGATCGTCACTCCCGATATCGAGCACCTCGTGTCCGTCGGTAGGTGGTCTCGTTGTTGAGGCGTCTGTTGCAGCCGGCACGCCGTGTTCGTCACTGATGTGCTCGTGCATCGAGGAGAGCGTCTCAGTGAACTGCTCCTCTTCACGCTCAGTGAGTGGGGATTCGCTCTCGGGGTGGCCCGGTGGAATCGGGAGTGGTTCGAGACTGAACGGATACGGCCCAGTTTCACCGAACGTCGGGCTTGGCAGGCTAGCGATCCACTCTCCGCGCGGTAACGAACGAATCCGATTGGCGAAATCCGCGGGGTCCATTTCTTCGTGGGCCATCGCTCGCGCCAGTTCCCGGTCGACGTTGATTTTCCCGATGAGCGAACTGCCGATGTTGTTCAGAGCGTTCAGGTAGATCTTCCGTCCGCCTTCGGCCTCCATCTGTTCGGGGAACTGCATCGACAGACCAACAGAGAGGCGAAAGCCCCGCCCTTTCTCGAGGAGATCGTTCATGATGTCGGAGACCACGACTGACGCTGCCTCGTCGACGAGCAAGTTCACGACATAGTCGTCCGGGTGCTCGGAGAGCGCTTGTTTGCGGTCCTTGAGGGCTGCATCGAGATTGGTCAGGATCACACCGGTCATAATCCGGGCGGCGTCATCGCGGAGGTCTCCGAGGTCGAAGAGGATGACCGTATCCTCGTCGAGGACATCCCGAAAGTCGAACTGGTTCTCGGTATTATTGAAGATCTGCCGTAGGTGCGTATCCTGTGAGATGTATGCAAGGCGGTTTCCGACACCGCCCATCACGTTCGCGAAGGTGTTCGAATCTAACTGGAGCTGCCGTCGAATCGTCCGCGTGACTTCCTCGTCGCTCGACCGTGGGGCGTCGCCGATGTTCTCGTTCGGTGGCCCGGCCTCCCAGAGCTGGTCGACGACGTGTTCGAGCTGTCGGTGGGCGAAGTAGTCCGTCGACGCTCGGTACAGCCCGTTTTCACGCCCGTATTCCTCGTCGAATAGTGTCTTGATGAGTGTCTTGATGAGAGTCGGGGCCACAGTCGCCCGCTCGTAGCGGTCGGTTCCCATCACGAGCTTCAAAATCTCTTCGTAGTGGTCGGCCTTCCGTTGGACGGCGTCTTCGCGGCGCCGTCCGCTCTCCATCGACGGTTCGAGATCGAAAAACGAGAACCCGGGGAGTACGTCCGGGATCGGGAAGTGGACGACGTTCTCTTCGAGGTCGGTCATTCCGAACCGACGCGCGTGAGCTCGCATATAATTCTGGGCCATATCGTCGTTCTTTGGGATGATGAGGATCGTCGGCCCCTCGGTGTTGTCGTACAGCGACAGCAGATCGTTGATGAGGGCTTTCGACTTCCCAGAGCCGGTTGTTCCGAACCGGCCGTAATGAGTGGGCAGCAGTCCGGGTGGAATGTGTGTCGGCACGTCTTCGGCCTCGCCGGTGTCGTCGAGGGCATACCCGATTGCCATTCCGTCTCGGAACTCACTCATGAGGTCCTGGTGAGGACGGGGCAACGGATTCCGACTCTGCTGTTCCGCACGCGTCCCACGTGTCCCCTCGACAGTAAGCTGTTCCGAGGAGGGGACGAGTACGAAGTTCGCGAGTTCTCGGCCACTCAGGACGAACTCCGGTCGGGTCGTCCCACGGCCGGTCGTGATCTCACGATCCAAGAGCCGCTGAAGCGCCGCTCGTGCGTTCCGTTCTTTCGTGGCTGCCCGGAAGCCGCTGTCGCGTAACCGTTCGGCCGCAACCTGGTAGTACGGCCCGTCAAGCGGGTCGAATACCGGGACAAGTGATTGCATTCGCTCATCGAGATCATCGTGACCGTCGTCACCGGATGGAATCCCGATTGCTCGGATGTTCGCGGTGAACGACCGCTTCGGATTTTTCGCCTCGATTGCCGCGACACGTTTTGCAACCGCGTCGCTAAGCTGGTTTCTATCCCGGCTCTCCGACTGATCGTCGAGTTCGAAGAGGGAGCCAATAATCTCCTGGGCGAGTGTGTCTCGACCGTCGATGACGTCCTCCTTGCGAAGATCGGCATCGGACTGCCAGCTCTCGCGTCGCTGGAAGACGACTTGGAACGCCACTGGTGCTGTCGCCTCCATCAGATGGTCGACGAGCGACGCGAGCGCACCACCTGGCTGATCGACGGCTGAGAGTTCAGCTTCGTCGTCGGCGGTGAATGGCGAGAGTGAGGTCATCCAGTCCTGCTTTCGAGCGGCCGACCCCTGCCACCGCACGCCGAGTGGGGAGACGGTCTCGGTCGCTGGCCGGGCAAGTATCGTCCCACCTGATGTTACCGTTGGTTTGGCAAGCGTCGTGAGTGGCTCATCCTCGGGAATCGCATCTGGTGAAGCGAGTTCGAGGGCAGTATCGCCGAACTCGATGATATGGTCGGCAGACTGATCGTCGACCGTCCCTCCATCCGCGACTGATTCGGCGTCTGCTGGCTCCGCTTGACTGTTGTCGTCAGTGCCACGTTCGTATAGCTCGTCAGAACCGAACTCGTACGTGAGCTCGTCCGATTCATAGTGATCGACGAATGTCTCTCGGTCGAATTCGACAGGCTGTACGAGTCGGGATGCGATGTCGATCTCGGAACGCTCGATGTCGAACGTCTCTGGATAGATCGACCGGAGTCGTTTCTCCAGGGTATCCAGATGGTCGTCGGCACCGTAGTAGAATTCGACGGGGTCGTCTGCACCCTCGCTCAGCGCGAGGAATTCGAATCGTAGCGGTGTTTCGCTATGCAGAGGATTGAGTTTGTCAACTAGCCCTGCCGAGTCCGCTGAGGTCAGTTTGTGAAGACTTTCCAGTGCCTGCGGTAGACGCTCCGGATTGAGGCGTTCGGAGGTTGGCGTCACGCGAAGGTACTCACGCATCGTCGCCACCTCCCGCAGCGCCACCATCTGTCTCTGTTGGCGTCCGCTCAGGTGTGAGTTGTCCGTTGTCGGTCGCTCGGCTTTCAATATCGTCCTGGAACGCCTGCACGTCCGCGTCCACAGCATTCTCGCCAGTACCGGGGAGCGAGGCTCGCCGTTGCTCGGTTGGCTCGAAGTCGATAACCTCCTTCTCCTTGGGCATCGCTTTGACCTTGATGCCGCGCCACTCGCCGTCGACGCCGACCAGTGCCTCGGAGAAGCCCGCATCTTCGTTTCCGGGGACGGCATCTTGGACGAACCGCATCTGCGCGTAGTTCAGCCCGAACTCGTCGGCCCACTCTTTGTCCATCCCGTCGAGGCGGTGGAACTGCTTGACCGCACACTGGTCGAGGATCGCCTCGGATTCGGCGTGTTCGAAGAACTCGTCGACGGTCTGGGTGACCAGGCGGATCGAGAGATCGTGGTGGCGGTGATGCCGGAACACCGTTTCGAGGAACGCCAGACTGGCGGCGTCCTGCATGATGTACCGTGCCTCGTCGATGTAGAACACGACCTCCTTGTCTGAGACCTTCGCTCGCTCGTACACCAGCGAGATCAGCAGCTGCATCGTCAGCGCCGTGCTGCTGTCGACGCTCCCCTCCTGCTGGGCGAGATCGAGGTAAATGACCTTCTCGTCCCGGATGTCGAAGTCCGACGCCTGACCAAGATTGGCGTGCCGCCCTTCATCTTCGAAGGGACGGAGCTGATCGAGCAACCACGTCGCGTCGTCCTTGATCTTCCCTGCCTCCTCGTCGGACCGGACGACGAACTCCTCGGGCTCGTCGACCATGTCCTCGAAGACGTCCATCATGTCCCGGATGGTCGGACTCGGGTTGTCGTGCGTAGAGATGTCGTCGGTGATACCCTTGCGCTGGTAGGCACGTTTGAGGGCGAGTTCGAGCGTGGTGCGGCGGTCTCCCAGTGAGATACCACGGAGCGCGAAGAAGTTCGTAAGGAAGCTCATCGCGTCGTCGAGCTTCTCGTTGAACGGGCTCGCGTCCTCACCCATCGCCCGCTGGACGTGTTCGGGCGTTTCCCGAATCTCCAGCGGATTGAGTCCGAGTGTCCCGCCAACCGTGATCCGCTTGGCGTCGAGGGCTTCCGCGACGCCAGCCCAGTTGTTCAGCGGTTCGAGGATGATGCCGATGCGGTCCTTGCTCTGCTCGATGGAGCGGATGAAGTTTTGTTTGGAGCTGAACGATTTTCCGGAGCCCGTGTCGCCGACGGTGAACATCGCGTAGCCGTTGTCTCGGGAGAAGGGATCGATGACGACGGGGCTCTGGTTGTCCTTGTGAATCCCGAACTCGACGCCGCCCTCCTCGAGGATAGTCGCGTTATGCGGCGACGCGAGCAGTGCGCCAACGGCTCCACCGAGGGCGATGGATTCGCGACCGAATTCGTTGTCGCCGATGGGTGCGGCGGACTGGAGGGCAAGGTCCTGGCGACAGATCGCGGTCTTCGGCGTGAGGTTCGCTGGATCATCGCGGAGAGCACTCTTGACCGTCTGGACGGAGTCCCTGAGGTCGTCCTTGTCGTCAGCGCGAACCGTGACGAACATCCCTTGGTCGAAGACGTTCGCGCCGTTCTCGACGGCCTTGTACGTCGCTGCGGCATCGTTGGCGCGCTCTTGGAGATAGGCGCTCCGGATACTCTGTTCGAGATCAGCGTCGACCTGGAGGTCGTCAGCGATGTCCTGCAGTTCGTTCCGGGCTCGCTCCTGATTTTTCGGCGTGATGTGGGCGGTGAGGTCGAACTCGACATCAGTCAGCTCGAAGAGGTCGCTCAGATACCCGTCGTTGGGATAGTCGGCATAGTTAGCGATGTACAGCGTCGTCGTCCACTGCTCGCCGACCCGTGCAGCTCGTGTTTCCCACTCGACAGCTCCGGGCGCGGTGACGGTCTTGTGCGACTCGGAGATATCATCGAGGAGTTGGCGTTCAGCCTCGCCTTCTTTGAGTGTCTCCTCGTCGAGGACATCCGTAAAGTCCACGTCTGGTTCATCATCCGCAGTGAAGCGGTCCCAGAGATGTTTGCTGCCGACGCCGAGGACGAGACCCACTACGAGGGCAAGTACTGCACCCTCTGCTGGTGTCAGGTTCTGGAGCCACCCGGCGGCGGGGCCAAGCGCGCCACCACCTGTCTGGAGGATCACGTTACGCATCGTGTGGGTCCTCCCGGCGCGAGTGGCCGATGATCGATTGGTCGCGAACAACACGTTCTGCCTCGTCGTAGTCGTGTTCGCGTCCGTTCCAGAAGTCCATATTCAGGACGAACAGCTCAACCGTGCTGAGCCGGCGTGCGGACCACCCCGACGCCTGCTGTATGAACTCGGAGCGAACGTCGTTGACGCGACTGTCGAGTTTCTCGAACATCTGGGCACGGCGCTCGACGTCGGTGAGGTCCTCGCGGCGGGTGACGAACGGGTTGAACAGGAACCCGATGACGGGGAACTGGGTCAGCTTCTCGGCAGGCGTTCCCTCGTCGCGGAAGCGGTCGTACACCTCTATCGGGCTGACTTCAACGCCGATGTAGTACCGGACCTGCTGGATGCCCCGGTCACGCATCTCCTTCGGACGGGTCTCCCGGTATTCTTCGAGGAGTTCCCGGAAGATCGGGTTCTCCGTGACGTCTTCGTCAGTGAGTCGGTCCTCGATGGTCTCGGTGATCTGCTCCACCGGAAATGAACGGGTTGTCGCGTGGAGTTTGAGCTTCGAGTCCAGCTCTTTGTTAGCGAATTCTTCGCCTGCCTCTTGGAGTTGCGCCCAGTCGTCGGACATCGCGAAGTCCATGTTGGCTGGATCGATCTCGATGAATGCCTCCATCGCGCCGTCTTCACGCTGGATGGCACCAGCGCCCGGCCACGCTCGCTTGATGTTCGTGAGGTCCTGCGTTCGCTCGTCCGGCTTGAACGGCGTGTAGTTCGCGAGTCCGCCCCCGTTGCGCTCTGACTCGTTGGTACTCGTGTCGGCTTCGGCGGGCGCACTGAACGTGACCCGGGGCCGTTTGAGGTACCGATAGACATCTTTCGTCCACGTCCAGGCATTCAGGTGGGTTGGTGAGACGTAGATGACGGCGACGCCAAAGCCAAGCCCGCCAGCAACGAACGGGAGGGCTAGTGATTCGATCCCGGTGAGGCCCGCGATAAACAGCCCAATAATGGGGAAGGCGATGAGCATACCGACGTCACCTTCCTCGATATTGAGATACGGGATGCGACTCTCCTCCCCGAACTGATCCATGATGCGCCGTGCGGCCGCGTCTTGATCTGCTGACATTGTTAGTGGATTCCTCGATCAAACTCCATCCCACGGTCGTCACTCGCCGATTCCGTTGTCGCTCCACCAGGGTCATTCTCTGTTCGACGGTACGACGGCGTGCCGCCATCGTTTCCTCCATGCCCACCGCGGGCAGCCGCTTTTTGCGCGACGGCGTGGCCAGCGGCGGCCTTCGGCCCCCACCGAGCGGCGGTCGTCGCGACGCCGGCGCCAGCGAGGTATCCACCGGCGGCGACACCGCCGACAAGTGCTGCGCCTTTTGTCGCACCGCCGACGACTTTGGCCGTCAACGGGGTCGCGTATTTGAACGTCTTCCACGTGATGTAGAGGGCGACCAGCGGGAGGGACGCCGCGACGAGATATTTGAGGAACGCTGTTCCTGGTGTGAGCGTTCCACCGCCGTAGATCAAATCGTATCCCTTGAGGACCATCGCTGCTGGGAGCGGGAGGACAGCCAACGGGACAAACCGTTTGCAGAACCCCATCGCGATATCGGATACGACCGGAATATTTCCGTAGGCCAGTGCAAATGCAACCGGCATTCCGTACAGGTAGACATAGAGCAGAATCATCCGGATGTAGAACAGCGCCTCCAGCGCCCACATCGAGATTCCACCAATCACGGCGAACAATAGCCCCAGTCCCGGGTTTGTGATAGATACTTCCAAGAATCCAAGCATCGCCTCCGTAACCGAGGAAAGCTCCGGCATCAGGGCGATAGTGAATCCGTCGACGAGATAGAGCGCGAGAGTCCCAATCCAGTACCATGTGATGATCAGAAAGGCTCCGACCCAGGCCGTCTTCTTCGTTTTTCGGGCTTCGTAGGCACTTCCGATATTGAAGATTCGAACCGTGTGACGCCCCTGGACGCTCATCACGAGGAGCAAAAGGGCGACCAGCATGATTTCGCCGCCGATGAGAGCATCGTGAATCGCTGGCCAGGGTGCATTGGTCGGTTCACCGAAGACAAAGGCCCCGTTCGTCTCTGGCGTGGGTGTCCCGAACATTCCCTCTGTCAGAGTCTCATACCCTGATCTGAGACCATCCATGAACAGCCCGATGAACCACTCAACGACGCCCTTTATCCCCTCAAGGACGACATCAATGAGATCGACCATCGCTATGCCTCAGTGATAGTGACCTCACAATCAGTCATATCGTCGGAACCAGTGTACTGAACGTTGTAGGTGTTTGAGACCTGATTTCCACCGACTCGTGTCTCAACGATAACAGTAAACTGGCCACTATTCCCGTCTGGGGAACAGCCCATCCCGTCCTCAGTTTCTGTGCCGAACGGAAACGAACTACTGAACAGGTCGGTCGTCTCCCCGGGGCCGATTACAACTTGTTCAGTTTCGTATATTCCACTGCCTCTCGGATTCTCAATTGGATTGGGGACATCTCCAGAGAATCGTAGTTCGACGGCAGCATCTGGACCGCTACCTGTATTTTCTACGGTGACAAACGCCTCCCCATTTTTCTTCCTATCTGTCTCGCTCTCACCATAGACTTCATCCCACGGCTTATCTGGTTTATTTCGATAGAGTCCAACATCCTGTATCTGAATCTCTGGACGGAGTTCAGTCGTGGTCTCAACTACTGTCTCCTCGCCTTTCAACGCGAGTACGCGATACTCACCGGGCGCATACGCGGTGCCGATCTCGAATGAGACCTGTTGAGCACCTGCGGCTACGTCACGTTTCCCGAATAGCTCGCCGTTCGGTTGGATGAGGTTGACCTGGTCGACGTCGGCCTCTTCGGAGAGTTCGACGACGAGTGTTGTCCCCTCGACAGCGATACGCGTAAGTGGGCCGTTGCCATCTGGAGAGGTCGTTCCGTCACCAGGTGTTCCAGAGCCGCCATTGTCGTTCAGACAGCCAGCGACGCTCACGAGGGCAGCACCTGCGACTGTTTGGAGGGCAGTTCGCCGACTGATGTGTGGGTGGTTTCTAGTCATGGACTATGGGTTCCGTTGGAAGATGTCTTCTGGACCGAGCATTCGGAGGAGCTGCTTGCCGGCGTAGAACATCACAATAAACGGGATGAGCTGCCAGCCGACCTCGAAAATGAACGCGAACCAACCGTCGATGGTGCCGAGTGGATGCCACCGAGCAGTTGCCGTCGCACTCACATACGCGGGGTTGTGCCCGAGCCACGAGCCTGGGTGGTACCGAGCCGTGTAGATACCCGGCTCGTCGATCGTCACGATCGCCACCCCGGAGGCGTTGGTCTCGACGCGTTGCTCCGCGACGGTGATGTAGCCGTTGCGAGTGTTCCCGCCGATTGGATATCGTCGGTCGGGATCGCTGAGCACGATTGGTGCGCTGGTATCGTTGTCCCGGAGTTCGATGCGGAGTGTGGCTTGGCTTTCGTTCTGCTGGAGAACCTCAACAGTCAGATTACTGCGCCGGAGTTGCCGCTCAGAGCCAGCGTCAGGTGCCACAATCGAGGCGTTCACACCCCGCACGATTCCCGCTACCTGGAGCGCGTCGCGGTCGACTGTCTCGGCACGAACTGCGACGCCGTACGTCGTCGTGTACGACTGGTTGACGATGTCGATGTTGATGTTCTCGCCGAGAGTGCCGACCGGAGACGGTCGGTCAGTGCCCCAGGTGTCGATAATCTCTGGGCCATCGCGAACTGGTTCAGCCCTCGGGCCGATTCGCGACGGGTACGCGTGAACATAGACCGGAATCGCATCCGACTCGACGGTGGCGCTGTCGGTCCGATTCGACCGGACGAGCGTATCCCAGTTGGTGTTCCGAGCCGTGTAGAACCGCCAGACGCCTCGAACCCGTGCCTCACCGTCCTTGGTGAGGGTGTACCCCTGCCACGGCCGCGACTGGAAGATGGCCACGCCGGCGTCGCCGTTCGGGTACTCGGCGTAGTAGGGGTACGCCGAGAGATCGTAAATCTCGACGGCAATCGAATCGGAGACGTTGCGTGACTCCGTCCGGTAGGTGACGTCGACGTCCGTCCGGTCACCCAGGTCGGTCCTGACGGTCTTCTTCAGACGAACGCTGATCTCTGCTTCTAGCGTGAGATTCGCGCTCCAGTCGTCCTCGATCTGGTAGTCGAGGGCAGGCGTATGGGACCCGTCACGCTCGGCGATGGTCTCGCTGTTCTTCTTCAATCGGACCTCGTCGATCTCGTGCTCGGTGAGCGACCACGAGATAGTCGTGTTGCCGGAGGAACTCCCGTTGGGCACGCGAACCCGGTAATCAACGAATCCGCGCATCGTCCCATTCGGCGCGATGTACAACGGTGTCTCTCCGGACTCCAGATGCCCTCGGGTAGAGGGTTGGACCGCGAAGATGGTGGCGTGGGCATCCTCGATGAAGACACCGTCCTCAAGGTCCGCGTGCGGCGGATGCATGGACGTATCTGCCCCGCCAGCGTCGAGGTCTTCGAAGTCGTTCCGCGTCCACGTTGCCGCAGTCTCCGGCGGCCGTTTGAACGTGATATCCGTCCCGTTTGCTACTTGATGAACAGCGGACCGGTCCTCGCCGTATCGCTGCTGGTACTCCTCCTGGCTGATGTAGTTGTCCGCGTCGCGAGACCACAGCGTCGCTGATTCATTCGCAGTGAGTCCATTCCCCTCCGTGCCTGGCCGTGGTGGGCTTGCAGTAACGAGACCCGTGACTAGGCTCGTCACGAACAGGGCGGCCATAAGCACGGAGAGCTCTCGTTGTTTCATGGGGGCTTGCGACGGGGGCGGTAGTCGCCTACCAGGGGGCGAGGTCGACGCACTGCGCCAGCGGGAGGTTCATCATCGACCCGGCAACGGTGTAGAGTGGTCCAAGGGCGACGAGAACGACCGTAGACTTCATCGCCGACCGCTTGTGACGCTTGAGACCCTTCTTCTGCTCGGGCGTGATAGTGAACATCTCGATGAGGGAGTCGGCCTGCCACACGACCGCGAGGCCGACAATACCCAGCGCCGTGGTAAGCTGGAAGAAGCCCTCGATCATGCTGGGGAGGTTGTCTGCGCTACAGACGGCGTTCGTCTGTGCGGCGGCGGGTTCCACAGCGAACAGACTCAGGACGACGACGATGAACACAGCTTGCTTGGGAAGCCTACTCGATGCTGTCGGCTGACTTTCGGCGCGATTCGGGGCCGTCTCGGAGGGCGTATTGTCCTGTGACATAGCGGGTTACTCCTCTGCGTCGTCGACGAGTGCTTTCAGATCAGCGTAGCGGTTGGTCTCGTCGACGATCTCGTCTTTCGTGTAGCCCTGTTCGCGGGCCCGTTCGAAGAGATCTCGAAGCTCGTCGGGGTCGACGTCACGAAGCTCCATCTCGTCTCGGAGGGCGCGCCGATAGAGGGCGGAACCGTTGATATGGCTGTTCCACGTCAGATACAGATCATCGATGTCTTCGATGGTGACTGCCCGTGTGATCATATGTGCGGGGTGGGTATGCACCGGTTGAGCCCCGGTCCATGGTGGTGCGATAGCTAGAAGATCGGTATATGCTTTCTGGCTACCAACTGGCGCAAAATTCTAAAGTAAATTATAATCGGAGAGCTCGTTCACCTTGCAAGGAGACTATTAACCAACAATGGGGTTAGCTGCGGTTGACTGTTGGTTAAGGTTGGTATGGCACTCTACTCGAGTTCCACGACGTCTCCACGCCCGTTGTCGAGGATTTCTCGCACCTCGGCCAAGAACTCTTGACCTTCCTCGTGGAGCCTTGTGCCTTCATCGAGGTCACACTCGTCCGCATCGAGCTGCTCAATGATTTCCTCGACACGGCTCAGCCGATCGTGGATCTCTTGGTCGTTTGCCACGCTCAGATCACCCCCAGCCACAGTCCGGTAATGACCAACAACAGCAACAGCAGCACAGCGATTGCGGCCTTGTAGTAGATCGGCGGAACCCCCTCAGGTGCGGCCGCCTCGTCGACTGCTTCGACGAGTTCCTGTTCGTGTTCGTGCTCCTGCTGGAAAGTTTCGTACGCAGCCTCGAGTTGCTGCTCCAGCGGTTCGACCTCACTCGCAAGGAACTCCTCGCGAGAACTCACGATATACTCGCCGGCGGCCGTCGGCGTGATCGTCGCGACATCCGCCACCTGATCAGCGATTAGCTGGTCATCAGTGTGCCCAATTGCGGTGATGATCGGCGTGTTCGCGGTGAAGATCGCCTCCGCGACCCGCTCGGTGTTGAAGGCTTGGAGGTTCGAATCACTCCCGCCGCCGCGACCGACGATGATCGCGTCGACGTCCTCGGAGCGGTCGAGGTGGTGGATGCCGTTCGCGATGGACGTCGGCGCCTCCGATCCCTGGACAGTCGCGTCCTTCACCAGGATATCGGCGGTGGGGTCCTGCTCGTGGATCGCGTTCTGGATGTCGTACTGGGCGTCCCCCCGGAGAGAAGTGACGACGCCGACCCGCTCCGGGAACGCCGGTGGTTGTTGTTTCTGCTCGTCGTCGAACCAGCCACGCTCTTCGAGTTCGCTTCGCAGTCGCTCGACTGCGGCCGCCTGGTCGCCGTCGCCGACGACGATCACTTCCCACGGTTTGAGGTCGATTTTCCCACCTTCGACCCAGTAGTCGATATCGCCCTCGAGGATGACCTCGGTGCCGTCTTCGAGCTCGGCGTCCATATCCCGGTAGCGGTTCGCCCAAATCATACAGGGGAGTTCAGCGTCGCCGTCGGTGAGCGTGAAGTAGAGCGCCGTACTGTTCTGGTGGAGGTCAGTGACTTCGCCAATACCGCGGACACCGTTGAGGGCAGGCATCTCCTCGACGATAGATGCAATCCGGTCGTTCAGCTGTGACACGGTGAGGACCTCTCTCGCATCGGGTTCGACCGCCTGCCGTTCGGTTTCCGGTGCGTCCGCCATCTCCGTCTACTAACTCTTGCCAGGAACCTCAAAAAGCTACGTTCGAGTGATGGGTCGGCTGTGTTACGCAGGCCTACAGGTCGCGGGGCTGAACCGTCTTCCGATCGTTGGCCTCAGCACGCTCTGCGGCGTCGTCGAGCAGTTCGGCGACCTCTTCGTTGAGGCCGTCGTAGAAATCTGCCGACACGTTGTGCTTCGACAGTGCATCCTTCACAGCTGCTTTGACGATCAGGTCAGACATTCCATCCTGGAGTTATCTTGTTCAGCATATAAACGTTGAAGAACTACGGTGTTACTGACGAAAGAGGGAGCGTATAAGTGTTGTCGAAAGGCGATCGGCGTTCCGCATCAGTACCGTCCCTATGATACTCGTTAGGAGAACGTACCCAACGGTGAACGCCGGGATCGTCTCTCGAAGCGCAGAGGTGGTACCTGCTGTTACGAGGAACGCAGCGATGACGAGCGAGAACTCGCCGCGGGGCGCTAATGCACACCCAACCCGTACTGACCGATGACGATCCAATCCGTACGCCCGTCCAGCGAAGAACCCACTTACGAGCTGTCCGCTTGTGGTAACAACGACTGCGACGAGAACGAATCCAAGTGTTGCCATCAACAATGCCGGGTTCGTCTGTAATCCGATCACGAAAAAGAACATCGCGGCGAAGAGATCCCGAGTGGGCGCGATGAGCCGTTCAATTCTATCTGTGTGTCTCGTTCGGCCGAAAGCAGTCCCAACGAGAAACGCAGCAACAGCTTCACTGACCCCCACCATGAGCCCGGCACCGGCGACAATAGCTCCAACACCGAGGACACCGATGACGAAGATTTCGGTTGAGCCCACGCCGAAGAGCCGTTCGAGGATTCCTGCTCCGTAATACGCTGCGCCAAGCAGGAGGAGCAGAAACAGTATCGATTGACCGATGGAGAGAACAACGGTTGATGCATCCGTGCCACCAACTAAGAACACAGAGAGAAGAGCGAATCCGAGAGCAGTCAGGATATCCTCGATAACAATAACACCGAGAATCGCCTGACTCTCCGGATCTACGATCCACCCGAGATCGATGAGCGATTTCGCGATGATGACCGTCGAAGAGTTGAAGACGATCAGGGCGATGAACCCTGCTTCTAGCCAGGTAAACCCGAATGCGAGCCCGAGAGCGATACCGAGTGGGAGACTAATCCCGATATCGACGGCACCGGCACGCAGGAATCTAATGCGGTTCGTGAAGAGCTGTTCGAGGCTCAGTTCGAGGCCCACGAAAAACAGAAGCAAGACGACACCCAGGTCAGCCAGCAGTCTCACGATATCTGGACTGTCTATGAGAGTCAACGAGATACCGCCGAGCGACGGTGCGTATGGACCAATGAGAATTCCGACGATGATGTACGCAGGAATAACAGACTGCTTGTATCGAAGTGCCAGCGCTCCTGCCCCCGCGAGCAACAGGAGGAGGACACCGGCCGTAAAGAGAAGATTGAACTCGACCACAGTGGGCTACCTGACTTCGGGAGAGATGAAAGGCGTTGTCTCTCTTGCCGGCTCGCTCGACAGCTACGCTGTTAGGAGTTCATCGAGGGCGTCGTATGCCTCATCAGTCCCGACCACAACGAGCATATCTCCGGCCTGAATGTCGGTGTCCGGGTCTGGATTCGATATTGTCCGGTCACCGCGCTGGATTGCGAGAATCGAGACTCCTGTGCGACTTCGGAGCTGTGTCTGGCGAATGGGCTGATTTGCAATTGGCGATGTTTGCCCGACTTCGATCCACTTGATGCGAGCATCTTCAAAGGCGTCCTCGAGGCCTTCCCCGACCGGATGGAAATATGTCCCATCGAATATCTCCGCGATTTTTCGGGCCTGTGACTCGGTCGCTTCGAACAGTTGCTCACTGTCACCATCGGCGTCTTCTCGCCAGTAGGTCTCCCGACGGCCGTTGTTATGCACCACGATGACGAACTCACCACCGGTCGGGAACGATAGAGTATAGCGACGACCGACGCCTGGAAGCTGGGTTTCGAAGACCTTCATTGAGCGGGTATTCGCAGGAGATACATATTGGCCTTCGGGTCAGTGATACGAGCACTTTTCTCGCATCTATCCGAACCACCGAGTGTGTATGGGTACTCGCCGAACACCGCCGACTATCTGCCCGGACTGTGGGGCCGAGGATTCGTACCGGCCACGGTATACAACGGGAGGAGGCTGGCGGGTCTCACACTATCGATGTCTCCGCTGTGGTCGAGAATTCTATCCCCATCGTGAGTAGTCGATATCTCAGTCAGGAAGGCACCTCCATAGTTTTGCCGTCGCTCTGCTAAGTGAGGAGCTATGAACGTCCTCATCCCGGTCCGTTTCCCTCTTACCGACCGGAACAAGCGTGCGCTGGAACGTGCACTCTCGCTTATCGATGACGATCCCATGGCGTTGGTGACAGTCCTACATCTGAATTCGCATCCGGACGATGAACGCGTGACTCGTCGTGATCTCAGGACTGTCGTTGAGCGTGAGTATGGAGACGTTCGGGCTGACTACATTACTCGTGATGGCTTTCTCATTGAAGAGGCAGTCCTGGAAGAAGCGAGTCGTGAAGAGATTACCCACGTAGTCATTAGCGAAGCGCGCCGCAGGAAGTGGGTCGATTCACTGCTCGAACTGCTTGATGTCAGTGTGGATATCGAGAGCTATCTCCGAGCGAATTTGGATATCGAACTCGTCGTGGTACCCTGAGTAACGCCATCGAGTTTAGTCTTTAAATTACGTCTCTGCATATCAGTCAGTACTTCATGTCCCTGTACTCGCGGTGGAGTCAGTACGGAGCTCGGCTTACAGTTATACTCACACTCGCGGTAGCGCTCCTCTCAGTCCTCACAGGTATCGCAAATATCGGAGCACAGAGTGTCGTTGGGCCACTTGCAGAGTTCATCCCACCAGCGATTCAACGCACTGCGGGGTTTACGGGCGCGCTCACTGGTTTTCTCATTCTCATCAGTGCGTTCGGGCTGCGTCGAGGGCTCCGTGTTGCTTGGTACTCGACTGTCGTACTGCTTCCGATCACCGCGCTCCAGGGATTGATGCAGTCCAGTCCCCTGTCGTTCCCGCTAATTGTCCTCTCACTCCTCGCTCTTCCAAATGTTCTGGCGAACCGACGTCACTTCGACCGCGAACTCTCGTTTTCGATATCACAACTGACGGCTTTGGCCGCGATTGTCGGTGCACAGATCTACGGGACGGTCGGGACCTATGCACTCCGAGACGAATTTGCAAATATCACCACGCTGGTTGATGCGTTCTACTACACGCTGGTGACTGCCAGCACCGTCGGGTACGGGGATGCTGCACCGACGACCCAGAGTGCCCGCCTCTTCGGGATGTCGGTTATCGTGATCGGGACCACGAGCTTCGCACTCGCACTCGGGACGGTCCTAGGCCCTGCAATTGAAGCCCGTCTATCCCGTGCACTCGGACGAATGACGGACTCACAGCTCGAACTCCTCAGCAATCACATCCTCATTCTCGGATATGGCGACCTCACCGAGGCAATCCTCGAGGAGTTCTCGCAGGATATTCGAGACGGAACCGAGATTCTCGTGATAACGCCAGACAGCGATAACGCACAACACCTCGCTGAGCGGGATTTCAACGTGCTGACTGGCGACCCCAGCGATGAGGAAACCCTTCGGAAAGCGCATATCGAGGAAGCTCGAGCGATACTCGTCGCGACGAACAACGATGCTGAAGACGCGCTCTCCGTCCTTACCGCGCGAGATTTGAACACCGAGGGTTACATTGTTGCTGCAGCGACGAACCGTGAGAATATCGGGAAGCTAAAACGGGCAGGGGCAGACACCGTCATCAGTCCGCAGAGTATTGCGGGCGAAATCCTCGTCCGATCGGCGTTGAATCGGCAGAGTATGGACGAGATGGACGAGTTAACGACAGAGTTTCTCGACGAATAGCACAATCCTGTCCAAGATACATACGGACCGCTCATCGATACTCTTGTTCGATGTTACAAGCTGTTTTAAACACGGGATGTGAATTCGGTCTCGATAAGCGGAGTCTCAACCAGATATGGAACCGCCCCGGTCAAGAGTCGTTGAGATCGCAACCCTCCTCGAGAGATATCTCGCGCTCTCCGTCTATATCGGCGTTCGAGGAATGATATTTTTTGGGAGCTGGTTTATTCTGTATACCATTATTGGACTATTTGTAAAAATGTCTGGGTGGTTCGACCCACCGTATCCTCCATTATCACTGGAATCTGACCCATTCTTCGTCATCGGAGGCGCAATTGTGGGGTTATTCGTCGTTCAGAGTGCTGGTTCGTTCTTGCTGTATCATTTCCTCGTTGGGGTCGAGGACGAGAAGTCAGAGTTCGCAGTCCTGATGGGATTCATCAGTCTTGGATTCGGTGGCGCACTGCTTCGAGTGACCCTCCCTCCTGCGCTTCGAATGGTCTCAAGCATAGTATAATCCGGAATTAATTCGTATCCTCACCAATTGACGGTGAGGACCTGACTGGTATCAGACCACAACGTCTTTTCTCGGAGAAGTCGGAGGACCTACCAGTCATCTAATTGGACAGCCAAACTGTATTGGACTCCTGGCTTGAGCACTATGTTGGGACTCAAGAACGATTCCGTATGCTGCTCGGCAACGATGAGTGCTCTCTTCGCGGGTCAACCGAGGTGGGAACCCAATTCTCCAGTTCCTTTGCATACCAGGCCAGTGATCCTATCTCGTTCTGAGCCGTAGGAGTTGTTGAACTCTGTCACTCTCTGACACTTCATGCGTCTGGGACTTACGGAGATTCTCATAGGGCCATCCGACTTGATCACAGTATCGCCAGTCGCGTTGTCGGGGTATTGTCGCGTGGACTCTCGTTCTGGTCGCCGTAGGATGCAGTATTTACTTATTTATAACTGGCATACAGCCACGCTAGTATGGCCGATGATTCAATTTCGTCTTCTACTCAGGCAGGGGGTGGGCAAAGCGTAACCGAAGAACTCAATCCGGAAATCGGGCTCCTCGGCGCGCTGGCGATCGGCGTGGGGACGATGATTGCCGCTGGCATTTTCGTTCTGTCCGGCCTCGCCGTCGAAAAGGTCGGTGCCGTCGCTATCCTCTCGTTTCTTATCGCTGCGATAGTCGCCGCGTTCACCGCCGCCGCCTACGCCGAATTCTCCTCCATCTACCAGGAGAGTGGGGGCGGATACATGTACACCGCTAACACCTTCGACAACAATCTCACCTACATCATGGGATGGACGATGATTCTCGGCTATCCCGCGAGCGCCGCCTTCTACCTCGCTGCGTTCTCTGACTGGTTCTACCGGTTCATCTATCCCGCTCTGAGCATCCCCGAGGCAATTCCGTTCTGGGTCCCGGGAATCGTCATTCTCTCTTTGCTTGTGCTCGTCAATATGCGCGGCACAGAGGAATCCAACCAGTTCCAGATCATCGTCACCGGCCTGAAGGTCGCGCTGTTGCTGTTGTTTCTCTACGGTGGATTACAGGCGCTGGATCCGGCGGTCATCCAACAGTCAGTCACAGAGAACATTAGCGAGTTCGCCAACATCGGCCTGACCAGTGCCCTCGTGTTCATCACGTTCTTCGGCTTCTCCGCGATCGCCACCAACGCCGAGGAAATCAAAGACCCTGGTGACACTATCCCGAAAGCGATCTATCTCAGCATGGGGATTGTGACGGTCATCTACACGCTGGTCGTGCTGGTGATCGTCATCGCCGTCAACAGTGATGCCTTCGTTCAATTCCTCGCAGCGAATGTTGATCTCGGTGGCGTGGACGCCGCCGAATACATCGCTACCCATGGAGAGGTATCGATGGGGTACGCGGCTCGGTTCTTCCTCGGATTGCCCTACAACGCCGGGTTCTACGTGATTATCGTCGGGGCACTGTTCTCGATGCTGTCGGCTGCAAATGCGACGATCATGGCCGGGTCGCGCGTGAAACTGGCAATGAGTCGCCGGAACCACCTGCCACGAAGCCTCGAGGCGATTCATCCGAACTGGGGGACGCCGTACAAGACGGTGCTCATGACTGGGGGACTCATCTTCCTGTATATCTTCGTGTTCGCGGTGTTGTTCGGCGAGACCGGTGGCTCCCGCCCGCTGTTCGGTATACACCTCGGGATCGAGGGGCTCGCACAGTTCGCTAATTTCCTGTTGATCACTGGTCTCACGGTCGTCAACGTCGCGTTAGTCGTCAACCGTCGCAAGTATCCTGACATCAACCGTGGCTTCCGGGTCCCGCTGGTCCCGATCATCCCGGCGATTGCCGTCCTCGCTAACCTCGTGCTCATCGGAACCATCGTCACCGATACGGTCGGACAGTACGCCGTCGCACTCGGGGTTCTAGCGGAGGTTATCGGCGTGGGAATCTGGTTCGCCTGGAAGAGTCGGACACCGTCAGTCGAACAACTCGAGGAGGAGACACCGACGGCTGTCGCCGAATATACGGCTCCTGGTAACGGCTATCAGATTGTCGTCCCGATTGCGAATCCACGGAATGCACCCCAGTTAATGCGAACTGCGACGACACTCGCCAATGAAAACGACGGCGAAGTGCTCGTCATGAGTGCGGTCACTGTTCCCAACCAGACGCCGCTCTCGCGTGGACGTGAACGGACCGGCGAGAAGCGTGCCGTCCTCGACCAAGCGATGGATATCGCCGAGGAGGAGGGAGTTCCCGTCAGCGGGACGATCAGGATTGGCCACCACGCCGCCGACGCCATCATCAACACGGTCGCCCAGCACGGCAGCGACGCCGTCCTCGTCGGATGGGGTGGCGACCGGTCGAGCGATAGTGACGTCGTACTCGGCTCTGTCGTCGATCGTGTTGTCGCCGAAGCCGACTGTGACGTCTTCGTCGAGCGGATCGGGATAGAAGCCGACGGCGATCTCGATTCGATCCTGTTACCGACGGCGGGTGGCCCACACGCCGAACTGGCAGCCGAAACGGCCGCCGCGCTCGCCCGCGGAACTGGCGCGACAGTGACGTCCGCCTACGTCATCGACCCCGACGCGTCCGACGCGGAATACGAGCGGGCACGCTCGTTGCTCGCTTCGGCGACCGAGGCGTTCGAAACCGGTGGAGCATTCGAGACAACCCTCCTAGAAGGAGAAGACGTGGTGGCGACCTTGGTTGAGGCGAGTGCAGATCACGACCTCACCATCATCGGCGCGACGCGGGAAGGCGCGTTCCAGCGGTTCCTGTTCGGCACGATTCCGGAAACGGTCGCCATGCGAGCGTCTAACACGGTCATCATGGCCAAGCGGAACCTAGACGTGCGGTCGCGACTTCAACAGTCGATCGACATATTACGCGAGCGTCTGACTGGGCAGTCAAACACGATGGAGCAAGGTGGGGAGGAATAAATGTCCGAGCCGGATGCGGATCCGTTGCGCGTAGAGTACACGACAGTTGGTGAACTCATTGACTTCATCATATATGCGATCGAGGATATTAGTCTCGAATTCGAGAGGTGGGGCGAAGAGCACGTTCGGGGACCGGGGTTGTACTTCGTGGTCGTGGCAGGGGTGCATTCTGGCGCGTATGCGGACCCACTGGGCGAGAACGTCTGGCCGACCGAGACCTGTCGGGTCGTCACGGAGAATCTCGACGGATTCGTCCAGGCAGCGCGAACGGTCGGCCATTCACGCGACGGCGCGGTTGTCGTCAGTACGGACGGAACGGTCCAAGAGCAGATGGTCCGGATCAAAAGTCCGAATTCCGACGAAGCGGAGGCGGCAGACACCTCGATCGACTACGGTGACTGGATGGGAACGAAGCACTTGAGCGCAATCGAGGTGTCTGTCCGTGAAGAAGTGGTCGCGGCTGTGACGCTCAGTGAGGAAGACGGTCGTATGACACTCTTTGAGGACGGGGATTACAACGATTATCAGCGCGATGAGTTAGGTGGTGAGTGGCGTCCTTCGGGTTGATTCAGACTCTTCAAGAACATCCTTCCTTAGAAGATTCGACCCGGAATGTCGAGAACGACTTTTTTGTAGGGTTCGCCCTTTAGTCACGTCTAATGAGTACATTGAGGGAGAACCAATGCGTGTAATCGTAGTTGGGGCTGGTGAAGTCGGTTCCAATATCGCAGTCAGTCTCGCCGAGAGCCACGACGTCATCGTTATCGATGTTGACCCCGAGAAAGTTGATGAACTCACCTATTCGAACGACATCTTAGCGATAGAGGGTGACGGGACCTCGCTGGAGACACTCGAAAACGCTGGCATCGCCGAAGCAGACATGCTCATCGCCAGTACAGACGACGATGAGACGAACCTCGTCACCTGTGGAACCGCGAAAACAGTTGGTGGCGTCTTTACTATTGCCAGGACTCGAAATACGAACTTCTTCAAGACTTGGACAAAGTCGGAGGATGCATTCGGCGTCGACTTCATGGTCTCGACGAATCTCCTCACGGCGAATGATATCGTCCGCGTCGTCGGGCTCCCAGCAGCAATCGACGTCGACCCGTTCGCTGGCGGACTCGTCCAGATGGCCGAGTTCGAGGTGACAGCAGAAAGTGAAATCGCGGGACAGACCGTCGAAGAGGCGGATAAATTCGAGGCGCTCACGTTCGCTGCACTTGTTCAGGATGGCGACGTCGTAATCGCTCGTGGGCAGACGCGTATCGAAGCTGGGAACAGGGTGATCGTCATCGGCAGTCCAGAGAGTGTCCAATCCTTTTCGAGAACGGTTGCCTCACCTGAATCTTCAGATGAGGCCCGCGATATTGTCGTCGTTGGTGGGAGCGACATCGGATATCACACGGCTAAGCTACTCGAAGAGCGTGGTATCGAACCTCGTCTAATCGAACAAGATGCGGACCGTGGTCGGGAACTCGCCGAAGACCTCCCCGGAACAATCGTGTTGGAACACGATGCGACAGATACAGATTTCCTCGTCGGGGAACAGATCGATCGAGCGGACGCAGTCATCGCAGCGACCGACAGCGACGAAAAGAACCTCCTCGTCTCGCTGCTCGCCCAGAATATTGGAGTTCAACGAACAGTCGCCGTTGTCGAGGAAGGGCAATACGCCGGCTTATTTGAGGCGATCGGGATCGACGTCGCAATCAATCCACGTGAAGCGACTGCAGAGGAGATCATCCGCTTTACACAGAAGGGCCAGGTCGAAAACCTCTCACTCATCGAAGATCGTCAAGCTGAGGTGCTGGAGATCGAGGTCGACGAGGAAAGCGTCCTCACCGGTCGACCGATCCGCGAGAGCGTTACCGAACTCCCATCCGACGTCGTCATTGGAGCGGTCACTCGCGATCAGGAGTTCATCGTTCCCCGCGGCGAAACCGTCATCGAACCCGGCGATCACGTCGTTCTCTTTGTGGCTACAGATGTCCTTTCTCCCGTTATGGATCTCGTATGAGGATTCGCGTCGATTGGCGGGTTAGCTGCCGACTGGTTGGAACGATTCTCAAGTGGCTGTGGGTGCCATTACTCTTCCCACTCGGTATCGCTCTCTACGACGGAACGGCACTGCTCCCGTTCGTCCTCCCGATACTTGGCACAGCACTCCTCGGACTCGGTCTCGAACAGCTGACCGACGAGCGTGACCTCCGTGCCCGCGAGGCGTTTCTAATGGTCTCGCTGACGTGGTTGAGCATCGCGCTCGTCGGTGCCGTCCCATTTCTGCTGGCTGGGGAAGGCACTCTCGCAGAACCTGTGAACGCGCTTTTCGAGAGTATGAGCGGCATCACGACGACCGGCGCGACGGTCATCGTGAATTTCGAACTCCACTCACGGGCCATCCTCATGTGGCGAGCGGTCCTTCAGTGGCTCGGTGGGCTCGGCATTCTCGTGCTGGCGACGGCAGTCCTCTCCCAGCTGTCCGTCGGTGGCGCACAGCTCATGGAGACCGAAACCCAGACACAGGACGTCAACAAACTCACCCCCCGGATTTCGGAAACAGCCGCCCTTCTCTGGAAGCTCTATATCGGCCTGACCGGGCTCCAGGTGGCGGTTCTCTACGGGCTTCACTTGGTTGGATATGCACCGGAGATGACGTTGTACAATGCGATTGCGCACGCATTCACGACGATCGCGACGAGTGGCTTTTCACCCCGGGGGGACAGCATTGCTGCCTTCTCTCCTGCTGTGCAGTGGGTGATTATTCCGTTCATGGCAATCGGTGCAACCAGTTTCGTGTTACTCTACTTCGTCTTCCAAGGGAACTTCGACCGGCTCCGGAACAGCGACGAGTTTCGGTTCTACGTCGCGATCCTCGGGTTCTTTTCCCTCGGTGTTGGCGGGATGCTGTTCGCGAACGGCGGGCCATACACGAGTCTCGAAGAGATCGCTCGACACGCTATCTTCCAGGTTGTCTCAATCGTCACAACCACTGGCTACGCGAGCACGGACTTCAACCTCTGGTCGGCGGGACCCAAACACCTCCTGTTCGTCTGTATGTTCATTGGTGGAATGGCTGGCAGTACGACCTGTTCGATCAAGACGCTGCGCTGGTTGGTCGTCGTGAAGGCGTTTCGGCGCGACCTGTTTACGGCAGCTAGTCCAAGTGCGATTCGCCCAGTCCGACTGAGCGGATCCGTCATCGACGAAGAGACGATTCGGGATATCTATGCGTACACCCTCGTGAGTCTCGTGTTTTTCATCCTGGCGACGATTTTCGTCGTGCTCGACGCTTCTCGGGTACAATTAACGGTTTCTGAGTTTGAGGCGATGAGTGCTGCAGCAGCAACGTTCTTCAATATCGGACCGGCCTTCGGTATCGCAGGCCCACTCGAAAGCTACGAGCCGTTCCCGCGGTCGACGAAGCTCGTTATGACGTTCCTCATGTGGGTTGGACGGATCGAAATCATTCCGGTGCTGGTGCTATTGACGCCGTCCTACTGGCAATCGTGAAAAGCGTGGAGAAGCGGTACTAGTCCAGCTGCTTTCCACATCGAGGGCACAGACGGACTGAAGAGAGGATTGGATGGAGAAACTTGACTTGAAACTCGAAGCCACAGTTCTCACACTCGTAGACGGGTGGTTCTCGAATCCAGATCGTCCGGTTTGGTTCGGGCTCTTTTTTCCGGACTTTGTCTTCGCCGACGAGCTTGTTCAGAAACGACCAAATGAGACCTTTCGATGTCTCGAGGCGGCGTGCTAACTCATCCGTAGTGTATGGTTCGAGCGGGTCCATAGTCTCATAGACATCCTCAGGGGAGAGCTCATCCCCATTCGACGACTCGCTATCGGGATTCGGGTCAGGCATGATGAGGGATAGTACGGGTACCTACGCGTCGCATACGGCTTTCGAGCTTAAATAGGGTCGGAATGCCCTTCAAGATATCCCGGCTTCACTCGGGTGTTGACTTTCGCAGTCTCAGTGGAACACGGTCCAGAATCGGATCCGAGTTCTGGATCAGAACAGTCCCCAAGATGCTCATCAGCAAGACGTAACCAACCGTAAATGCGGGAATTACGGATCCGAGTGCCCCAGTGCCAACACTGGCAGCAAGTGTAGCGATCACGAGAGAAAACTCACCTCGTGGCACCATCCCAAAACCGACACGGGCCGAACGTATTCGATCCAATCCGTAGACTTGACCGGACAGTGTGCCACTCACCAGCTTTCCAGCAGTCGTGACGAGAATGGCTGCAAGGAGCAACCAGACGACGTTGGCGAGTAATGTAATGTCTGTCGTGAGCCCGATCGAGAAGAAGAACACAGCAGCAAAGAAGTCACGGGCAGGTGCGACGACGTCCTCGATCCGTTCGGTATGGTCGGTTCCGCTGAACGCTGTCCCGACGAAGAACGCAGCGACAGCTTCACTGAGTCCAGCGGTGAGAGCTGCACCGGCTATGAGTGTCGTGATCCCCAGAACCCGAAGCAGGAATAGTTCATCTGAATCCGCGTCGAACGCTCGCTCCACGTACTCCGAGCCGTACCACGCAACGACGGTGAGGACACCGAGAAACGCAAACGCCGACCCCACAGACATCGCAGCATCCAGAGCTGTCCCCTCACCCAGTGCGACCGCCGATAGTAGTGCTAAGTAGATGGCGATGAGAATATCTTCAAAGACGAGTGTGCCCAAGATCGGGCTACTCTCCGGGTTCGCAACCCAGCCGTTATCGATGAGTGACTTCGTGATCACGGCACTCGAGGAAATGTAGACGATCCCCGCGATGAAGAACGTCTCCAAGAGCGTGTAGCCGAAGACGACACCAAGAGTCAGGCCGAGACCGAAGTTGATGAGGAAGTCGATACTCCCGATTTTCGCGATGCGTTTCCGATCGGCCAGCAGCTGAGAGACGCTGAACTCGAGACCAAGGAAGAACAACAGGAATATGATACCGAGTTCAGCGAGTACATCGATAAACTCCCGATGTTCGACGAGGGTGAGTGAGATTCCGCCAATTGAGGACGGCTCATTCGGTCCGATGAGGATCCCGATGATGATGTATGCTGGGATTACGGACAGGCCGATGCGGTTGGCCAAAGCACCTGCGAGCGCGATACCAGTCAGTGCGATGCCGATCTCGACAAGCAACAGTTCCGCCATTCTTAGGCCTGCGAAGTATCGGTAGATCCGGTTTCGACAAGTTCGGAGAACGCCTGTTGCTCGTCCCGGCTCCCGAGCGTGACGAGGATATCATCAGCCTCGATAGTCGTATCGGGCATCGGATTCGCTATCGTCTTTTCGGCCCGCTGAATTGCAATAATTGATACGCCGGTCTGCTCCCGAATATTGGCCGCCCGGAGGGTCTGTCCCACTAATGGTGATGATGAATCGATATCGACCCACTCGATGATCGCTTCGCCCAAGGGCACTTGGATTTCGTCCATTTCGATGGGCTGAAAGTGTGCTCCCTCAAGGATAGAGCCAAGCTGGCGCGCTCGCTTACCAGTAAGACTGAACAACTTCTGGCTGTCTTGGTTTTCTCCAGGACGGCGATAGACCTCACGCTTCCCATCGTGGTGAATGAGTACAATTAGTCGTTCCTCACCATCCAGTTCGAGTTCGAATTTATGACCGACCCCTGGAACTTCGGTTTCATAGATCGTCATACGTTATCGCGGGAGGCCGAGTATGATAAATGACGTGCGTTGAAGCAATTTCCGGCGAGTTGCTACTCAACGTCGCTCCTGGCGGCTTTATGTCCAGCCGAGAAATAGTCTTCTAGAGCGCTTATGGAGGAAGTGACCGACAAAAACTCTACGAGTACACGACTGAGATAATCGTCGAGGTCATGGGCATCGATAATCGTGGTGAGTTCGCTATTGCCACCTATCAGTTTACGTTTGAAGAGAGAAGTGGATGGTTCAAGCAAAAGGCGAACTTGACATCCTCCATGAGCCTCACGTCGAAAGGGCTCTGGAAGAAGCCGGCTATTCATTCAAACGGTCGAAGTGAGCACAGTTTCAGATTACACTAGTGGGACCTAAGAATGGAAGCGACGAAGCAAAAAGTTCATAGCCTTTTTGAAGAAGGTGTCGGTATGGAAAAACTCCGAGTGATGGTTCGGAGATTGAGTGACATCTCATTACTCTCCAGTCCAGACTTTGAATGTCCGAACTGCGAAACTACGGTTAAGTCACAATACGAAGAGTGTCCATCCTGTGGCCGACAGTTGCTCTAACTCCGAACATCTGTTATATATTGATGAGATGTTTAATTCTATGTTTTTGCAGGGAAGCGAAATACCAGTTCCGTTCTGGAAATGAGCTCAGTCAAAGTTGTATTTGGATTACAGGGGTGGGCTCATGAACCGGAATCAAGTACGCGCGACTGCACTCGGATTTCTTGGCGTGTTTGTCGTCTTTGGTATATTGGCATATCTTGTCGGCGCAGAAGGATTCATTCAGGAACTTGCTGACGCTAATCGTCGTATCGTTGCACTTATCCTCCTAGTTACACTCGGATGGCTCGCTGCGTGGGGAATTGGTCTTCGGACAGTCCTGGCGGTGATGGACATCGAGATCTCGTTCATACGATCGTTTTTCATTCTCAACGGAGCAATGTTCTCGAACAACATCACCCCATTTGGGCAAGCAGGTGGTGAACCGGTGACCGCACTGCTTATCTCAAAAGTAACTGACTCGGAATACGAGCAAGGGCTAGCAGCTATCGCAAGCGTAGATACCCTCAACTTCATTCCATCGGTGACGTTCGCTCTGATCGGTGCCGGATATTACGCCACCAAAATGTCGTTCGGGCGGCGCCTGCAATTCCTCGTCGCTGGTATCATCATCCTTGCTATAGTTGCCCCCGCCGTCGGATATCTTTCGTGGCGAAGGCGAACTCGGGTACAGTCGTGGATCGTTCGAATTCTCACTCCAGGTCTCAAACGGCTAGGTGGGATTCTCCCGCGGATGCAATCCCCCACACGACAGGCTATCCGCTCTCGGGTCAGGCATTTTGTCGCCGCTATAGAACGCGTGGCGGGGGATCGTCGGGGAATTATTGTTGCACTCGCTGCCTCGACGGCTGGCTGGGTCCTCCAGATGGTCGCGCTCTGGTTAGCCTTTCTGGCGATCGGTTCTCCGATCCCGTTCTCCGTCCTGTTATTCGTGATCCCAGTTGGGGCTCTCGCTGCGATCACGCCGCTTCCAGGTGGCGCTGGTGGCATAGAGGTAGTACTCGTCGGCGTGCTTACTACCCTTCCTGAACTGGCGATTGGAGGGGGTACCGCCTTCGCCGCTGTCGCTATTTTTCGGGGAGCAGTTTACTGGGTTCCTGTGACTATCGGTGGCGTAGTAATGGGAATCGTAGGCGTTGACGCTGTTTGATACACATTCGTTGTTTCAAAGAACGTCTGCAACCATACCATGGATTAATACTCTACAGCCCAACCACCGGACAAGGATCCAGAGTGCACTCGTACCTCCGCGAATATCTCCGGCGTCTTCGCTTAGTCGTATGGAACAAGCGAGAGCAGCGACCTCGGGCGTTTCTTCGGATATATATCTTCTTGATAGCCTACACCATTATCTTCATCTCGATTCCGGTCCTCGTAGCGCCATCTGGTGACAGCCTCTTCCGGTCTGCTTTGCTTCGCACGATACTCACAGTCTGTGTGATTGGGCTCCTGTTTGGGGCAGCAACCTACATCGACAAACGCCCCATTCGCTCGTTTGGACTCGAGATTGACGGGCGGTGGGGGGTTGACGCACTCGTCGGCCTCATAATTGGAGGCGCAATCCCAACAGTAGCAACTGTACTCGGATTGGTTGGTGGCTGGATGACAGTTAGTGGAGTGGAGTACACTCCAACAGCCACCTATCTCCGAGATCTCGGCTTTGCTATCGTTATTACAGTGGGTATCGCGATTGTTGAAGAACTCGTTTTTCGAGGGTACGTACTCTCGAACGCCATCGAGGGGCTTAACTTTCGATGGCTGTCCCAGCCCGTAAGGGTCGGTACTGCATTGGGGTTGTCCGCCCTTCTATTCGCACTCACGCATCCAGCACCTGAACTCGTCAATGGTCTCCATTTCCTGTGTGCCGGTCTTTTGCTGGGCCTCGCATACCTCTGTTCGGGACAGCTCGCCCTCCCAATCGGCATCCACGCTGGCTTCAATTTCGTCTCTGCGTACGTCTTTCCGACAGCTGCTGATCCATCAGTAGCCGTGCTCTCGTTGACCGTCCACGGGCCCTCCTGGCTCACCGGGCAGACGGGATTTATACCGTTGGTACTCCAGTTCCCGGCGGCACTTGCGATCATAGGATACATTTGGTGGCAAACTGGCGATTTCGGTATCAGCCCAACGGTTAAATCCAGAAATCTCGAGGGGTGACCGCTCTACATGTGCGCTTGAATGCTGTCTCAAAGACGGTTAGATCGGAGCCCCTCGACACGAGGTATAAAACGACACGTCTGGAAAAGGTAGTATACCCATGCCCCTCACCGGTGACTCGACGATTCTCGTTCCGGTCGACGTCTCCGTCGCAGAACCACCTGATCAGGAGGTTTTAGAACTACTTCGACCGGTTAACCTCGTGGTACTCGGTTACTATCCGGTCCCAAAACAGACCGCCCCAGCTCATCTCAAGGAAGACCACGAATCCGACGCCTCAGAGCGATTGGACGACCTCGTTAGACAGTTTGACAGTACTGAACACGACGTCGAGGGCGTCCTCGTCTTCACGAAGGACCGTCAGGATTCCATCGACCGGGTCGCAGATCAACACGACTGCGACGCGGTCTTTGTCCCCGGTGAAGCCGGACCCGTCGAACGGATACTCGTTCCCCTTCGAGGAGACGTGAACCTAGAGCGAATCATCTCACTCGTCGGCGATCTCGTCCGAGCGAGTGATGCGACTGTCACCTTGTTTCATTCTGTTGAGGAGGGGACCGATCCGAGTCAAGGAGAGTTTGTTCTCCGGGGTGCAGCTGACCGGCTATCGGAGGAGGGAATCGATCGCGACCGGCTCGACTGGGAACTTTCCGGAGCCGAGGATCCGAAGTCAGCGATTATCGACATCGCTGCGGAGCACGATCTGATCATTCTTGGGGAAACAGAACCATCACTTCGAGGCCGGATTCTGGGAACTGTTCTCACTCCGATCCTCGATGGAACCGAGAAACCTGCGATCGTCGTTCGAGACATCAATTAGACTCTTCATGACAACTATTTCTGAGCGACCAGCATGACCGACGACAGCGGCGGGGAACTAGAGCGGAATATCGGGTTCCTCGAGGCGATGACACTAGGCGGTGGTACGATGATTGGAGCGGGAATTTTCATCCTACCAGGAATCGCAGCCGAAGGTGCCGGCCCCGCGAGTTCGATCTCCTTCATACTCGCTGGCTTCGTCGCGTTGCTCGCGGCCCTGTCGCTCTCCGAGCTGGCGACAGGAATGCCCATTGCCGGCGGAAGCTACCATTACGTGAATCGTGCTCTCGGTGGACTGTTCGGAAGCATCGTCGGATGGGGAATGTGGAGTGGCCTCATGTTCGCCAGCGCGTTCTATATGATCGGATTCGGCCAATACCTCGTCGAGCCGATTCCATTTCTCGATGGCCGACTGTTCATTGTCCTTCTGGGACTCGCGGGACTGGCCCTGATTGTCGGGGTGAATTACTACGGGACAGAGGAGTCGAGCCAGCTACAAAACGTGATGATTGGGACGGAAACCGTAGTCGTCCTGGCGTACGTGGCTCTCGGTCTGTTCTTTATCGACCCGTCCAATCTCGAGCCGTTTGCTCCCACGGGACCGAGTGGGATTATCGCCACGACTGGCGTCGTTTTCGTCTCATTTCTCGGCTTCGAGATCATCGCGACTGTCGCAGGGGAAGTCAAAGATCCCAGCCGGAACATCCCGCTGACGATGATTCTCTCGGTCGTCCTCGTCACGATCCTCTACGCATTAGTGATGCTTGTCAGTACCGGGGTCATCCGATACGAAGCACTTGGTGACTCACTCGTTCCGGTTTCGGATGTCGCAGTCGTGTTTATGGGCTCAATCGGAGTTGTGGCAATCGTCGCCGCTGCAGCCATCGCAGCGATTTCCAGTTCGAACTCTTCGATTCTCGCAGCGGCCCGAGTGAACTTCGCGATGGGGCGCGATGAGTTGATGAGCAACTGGCTGAACGTCACCCACGACAGATTCGGTACCCCACACCGGGCGATCATCGCAACCGGTGCCGTCACGGCGTTACTGATTGCTGCCGGGCTCAATATCGAGACGATCGTCGCGCTCTTGGCCGAGGTTGCGAGTTTCAGCTTCCTCGTCTCGTATTCGATGGTCCACGTCGCCCTTGTCGTCTTCCGTCGGGCCGATCCCGAAGACTACGATCCGTCGTTCAAGATTCCCGATGTATTGTATCCGGCAGTACCGATCCTCGGGGTGGTACTCTCGCTCGTCGTCATCTCACAGATGGCGTCGGTCATCATCCTCCTCGGATTAGGAATCGTCGGAGTCGGTGTGGGCTGGTACTTCATCTACGTCAAGGAGCACGCCATCGACAGAGGCCTCATCGACGATGCAATCTCGCCGACAGTAGATGGATACACGGTCGTTGTTCCAGTCGTGAATCCCGAGACACAGCAGGACCTCCTCCGACTGGCAGCGGCAACTGCACACGCACATACCGACGAAGAGACGCCAGAACTCGTGGCAGTGAACGTTCTCCAGGTTGCCGACCCGTCACCACAACAGAACATCGAAGCCGAGCGCCTCGACCACCAGCACGACCTCCTCGAAGCGGCACGGGATATCGCAGCGGAGATGGACGTGAATCTGCGGACGGTGGCGATGACCGGACAGCGCGTCGACGAGACGATTCTTGAGGCGATTCTCGAAGAGGACGCCGATCAAGTGCTGCTCGGCTGGAAGGGAACGCTCACTCGACTGGGGCACGTGTTCGGCCCGAATCTCGACTCCGTCGTCGAGAGGGCACCATGTGAAGTCACTCTCGTTACGCTCCACGACGAGACGATCGGTACCACCGTGGCCCTGGCAGGTCCGGGGCCCCACTCGCCGGTTGCTGCACGGCGGGCTGCTGAGTTTGCGACCGTCGACGGGAGCGTCCCGACACTAGTGAACGTTCAGCCAGAAAGAGAACCGGAATCCGCTGCTGTCGAACGAGGGGAAGCAGTGATCGAAGACGTTGCACACCAAGCAGGACTCGATCCAGAGGAGTATGAGAGTGAGGTCATCGTTGCCGATGATATCGAAGCCACGATCCTCGAGACCGTTAATCACTACAATACGATCTGTGTCGGGCTGTCCGAACGGAGCGAAGCGTCTCGGATTATGTTTGGAACGATCGCAGAACGCATCAGTCAGGAGGCAACGAGCAACGTTGGCATCGTTCGCGGTCCCCTCGAAGTCGACGAGCCAGCTACGCGTCCTCTAGAGGAACAGCTATCGAAATGACCAGTGCGGAGTCCCCCCTAACGGTGAACACACCTCTCCGGACAACAGCAAAACGTTATCCCGGGGATGCACCTGTTCCCAGATAGTCGTCAATTTCGGAAAGTGCCTCAGTCGCAACATCACCGAGTTCCCCAGCCTCGATATGCGAATACCGTTCGCGAACCATCTCCTCGGAGTTGTCCAAGTACCGGGCAGCGACAGTGTACCCGAACGCCCGAACGAGGACCTCTCCCATCCCACGTCGACCGCCGTGAGGGGCGAGATAGTCGTGTTTCGGATGGTCGATGTCGATCTCTGCGGCCTCTGAGAGTCGCTGGAGAATCGACCGTGCGCCGTCCGTCGTGATCGACGGCGGTCGCACGTCCTCATCGAGCGCCAATAAGAGGTCACGAGCGAACTCGCTACGTCTATCGTCGATTGTATCCGGGTGTTTCCCTCGGTCGGCCAGCTCGTCCTGTACGAGCGTCGCAAGCGTCCGCTGGTCGAACGTCGAAAACACCGGCCAGCGGTCCGTCGGCGGGTCCATCAGCTTGCGGTAGCTCCGCAGGGGCGAGATCACCGGGTCGGGGAGACTGGCGGCGTCCCACTGCTGTTTCTTCCGGTAGACGTCCATACTCCCGTCGTCGAGGGAGAGGTCCTCCCAGCGGACGCCGCGCCGGCGCGGATCGTTTGGGTCTCGAAGGAGTTCCCCGACCCGAACGGCGGTGTACGCGAGAACGAACACCAGCGCCCGGTCACGAGCCGCCTTCAGCGCCGCGTAGCGCGCTCGCTGTTTGTCGAGGGGGTCAGTATCCTCCGAGAGGGTCGTGTACGCCTCGACGGCGTCGCGGGCCCGTTCGTCGACGTGGCGGGTGAAGGCGTGGCGCTGCTCGGACGTCCAGGCCTGCTGGTCGCCGGGCTTGCGGCCGTCGTCTTCGGGAAGTGGAGCCATCGCACTCGCCCGCTGAGCGTAGTGGGCCTCGAGGTAACCCTCGTTGACGCACCAGCCACACCACGCAGAGATATAGCGGTAATAGGTTTGTACGGTATTCTGCTTGAGCCCGCGATCACCGGCGAGGTGCCGGGCGTACTCCCGGAAGACGCGTTCGTCGAGGTCCTCAAAGGTGGGTTTGCGGTCGACGTCGTCGGTAGTGATACCGGTCCAGTCGTCGTCACCGCGGTCGCCGGCGGCCCACTCGGCGAACCGCTCGAGCTCGCGCGCCGCGTTGCGTCGGTAGTTCCCGCCATCGCCACCCCGGCCTTTCCCCTTGTCCTGCAGGTAGCGCTCGAAGCTGTCGTCGAGCGGTGTCGAACCATCGCGTGTCGATGAGGTGTTCTGATTCATACGGTTTCGTCACGGGAGCAGGTGGTCGTCCAGAATATCACTACAATCAATCGGGATCGCCTCCCACGCAGCTTTCACGGCGTTGTATCCGGTCCAGCCCTCACGTTCCAACATCTCGCCGCACGCTTCGCAGAACTCGCGACGCGAAATTAGCTCGTTGTCGTAAAGAATGTAGAACAAAAACGGCGGTGTCACGACACGGATATCTTCGTCTTGGTCGTCGACAGCACGACGAATCGAGCGCCGGCCCGCCGCGTCCATCAAGATGACGTAGTCAACGGCCCCCGGGTTCTGTAGCACTTCCTGTCGGAGCGATTCCTCGCCGGCGTCCGCTCCGTGGGGACGGGGGACGCTCGTCACCTGGGTGAGCGGTGTTTCGTTATCCTCGAGCGCATCGAGCGCGGTACGGCTCCCGTAATGAAGCCGGTACGGACGGCTTCCCTCTGGCGCTGTCTCGCGTGTGTTCTCGACGTGTCGCTTGAGTTCCTGTTTGCAAACGTTTGTCGTCGTGAGGCCGATTTGGTCGGTTATCTCGGTCCACAAGGGGCTGTTCGCGACGGCAATCAGCGCGTCCGTATCGACCAAGATCGGATACCGAGTGTCGTCACTTGCCATTTAGACGAGATAGTCACTAGTGTCATCCTTGGCAGCCTCACGGAAATCGCCAATGTCCTCTTCGAGCAGGTCGAACTCTTCACCGAGGAGCACGCGAGCAGCGTCCTCCGAGAGGTCGCCCGCTGAATAGCGTTCGTAAATCGCGATCTTGTCGTCGTCCGTCATCGCTCGCCGAAGCATCTGAGTGAGCCCTTCGCGTGCGAGTTCACTAATGTTGATTCCGCCCAGATGGACGGAATCGAGTTCGTTCGCCGCCTCTTTGAGCGGCCCAGCACGGAATTTGATCGTATCGTCAAGCGATTCCTGGCTCATGATACGAATTACGCGGGGCAGAGTGATAAGTTGTTCCCCCATGTGTGAACACGTGGGTGGGTGGCGAGCTTCTATCGAGCGTAGAGGTTCGCGTTCGGATCACCACCTGGATGTGGGACCGACATCCGTTAGCTGTTGGCCTCGGCAGGCTCTGTCGTCGGAGCGAGGAAGTCCCATTCGCGGATGGCGAAGCCAACGATCTGGATACGCCGCTGAAGGTGCTCCCACTCGCGGGCGATCTCACGGCGCCGGTCTTCCTCGTCGGAGTCAAGGGACTCGTCGGCGAGCGTTCCACGAAGCTGGTTCGGTGACTCGACGCCGAATTCGTCCTCCCAGTCGCGAATCTGCGTCTTCATATCGGCGAGACGGTCCGTGAGCTCCTCGACAGTGTGCCCGCTGTCTCGGAGGCGCATCGCCTCCTGCATCGCTTGGCGGCGGTAATCAGGGTAATACGTCGTGTGAGTGCCGCTTTCGTCACGATGGAGGATCCCATCGTCGACGAGGCGTTCGAGGACGCGTTTGGTTGGTTCGTGTGACCAGCCCGCTTCGGAGGCGATCCAGTTGGCCGTCCGCGGCTCCGACAGCTGCCGGGCGACCATCCGCACGCGGTCTTCGCCCGTAGTCTGTTGATTCCGTAGTCCAGTATCTTCTGTCATATCCTACTATCAACGCGATTTCTTAATATAGGTTGAGATGGATAGTTCTATATCGACATCAGGGGATGGGTCACCGAAATTCGTTGGCGGTGATCGTCTCGAGATACTCGACGCTGACGTACCGGAATTCGATTCGGTCGCTGAAGCCGTGTTGAGGGAGGAGCGTCTCGGCCGCGCGTCCAGCCGGTTTGTCCGTCGTTAGGAGAACAACGTGGTCTGCCTCCCCAGTGTCGAGTACTTGAGCAGCAAGCCCAACGAGTGCCGTGTCCGCTTTCTCGGTGACATCCTCGTCGCGGTCGGTCTCGTTGGCGATGAATCGGCGCGCTTCGTCCATCACTGTCGAGACGAGTGGATTGGTGTAGTCGAGCTCGTCGGCGACGACGATCCACCCCTCCTCGAATCCATCGGGATAGGGAATGTTCCCCGAGGGATACTCGTCCGCTGCAGGATCGCCCCCGAGCTCTTCGTAGACGCGCTGCGGGATACGCAATGAGACACCGGCCTGTCGGAGTGCCCGACGAAGCCGTTGAAATTTGTCCTTGTCCGGGCCACCACACCGTACAAAGACGCCGGTATCGGCGATATAGACCGTCGTCATGCAGCCGCGTCGGCGTACTCGGTCGCAACCGGTTCCAGCGCCTGGAGGATGATCTCGGCCTCAAGCGGTGAGAGGTCAAGCTCCCGGGCCGCAATCCGATGGTTGACCGTGCCGTCGACGTACTCGTAGGCGTACTCGAGGGCGACAGCAAGGCTGTCGAGGCCATGACGCTCGATGTAGACGTCGACGTCCTCGTCCTCCTCTCGGCGGGCGACGGCTGCAATAAGGGCCGGCGTGATCGTTTGGGTCTCGCCGTCCGTCGAGAGCGTGAGTGCAATCGACTCGGCGTCGTATTTATACGGTCGCTGATCACGGGTTTTCTCCACTAAGCCAGCTGTTTCGAGGTTCTGCACGTAGTCGTAGGTGGTCCCTTGTGGGATATCGAGCTCGTCGACGATCTCGGAAACGGTGACGGGGCCGTGCTGCAAGATGTAGGCGTACAGCCGAGCGAGTGCCGGCGTCTCGAGAAGGTCGACGACCGTCTGCAGCTGCTGAATAGGTGGTCGACCTGACCGGGGCGGCGAGTGCGCCATCTCGATTACGAATTATAGATAATTCGTGATAAGACTTCCGGCGATGGATCGGAACTCGCAACCAGTCCAATACCCGCAGAGAGACAGCCGCTTGCTGCGGCTCAACCCCGGGGGAAGCGGCGTCGTGAGGCGGTTGCAGCATTCGTGCTTACCCGACGGCGTCGGGGTACTTCAAAGTGGTCGTGATTACGGGCATAATCAGGACCACTTGTTGTATTCGGCCCATCGCGTGAAATTGGGCATTTGGAGTCTCTTACCATCGGAATTCCGCACTATGGGAAATTGTATATCATATATCGCTATACAAAATCTCGGGCCTGTGGAGTCCCTAGTTCGGAGGCTGGATTTCTGTAAACAGGGTGTTTCAGATAGTGAACAGCGGAAACTAGCACGCGAGGATTCAAAGAGCGGGAATCCTCTATGCGACTAAAGGACAAAAATGAGGCCGTGAGGTAGCACCATTCCGCTCGTCGAAAATGACATAGAATGTTACAGTTATAACTACTTGAATATTTACTTTCGCTATGGAGGCTAGTCTTATTGCAACTCTGTGTATCCTAGATACTATGTCGCAAGAGATCGAAAACAAGGCCGAAACGACTGAGAACAACGACGCTGACATCAACCGACGATCGTACCTGAAGATGGTCGGGGCTGGCGCGGGCCTCAGCGCTGGCGGCACTGGCCTCACATCGCTTGGGGTTCAGTCTGTGCGTGCCCAGCAGGAATCGCCGTGCAACACGGTTGATGGCTTCGAGGATGGCGACCTGAGCGAGTACGAGTTCGATCGCGGCAGTAGTGGGGCAAGCGTCGTGTCGAGTCCGACCTACGCCGGCTCACACGCGCTCGAAATCAGCGGGACGAACACCGAGATGATTAGCATGGACGGGCTGGAGCACTACCCTGCGGCAGGCGACGTGTTCAGTACGTGGGTGCGTGGCACCAACAATGCGGACCGGATCAACATCACCTACGGCGTCCAGAACCACACTAACCGATATTTTGCCCGTGTAAATCCCGAACAAGGACATGTGGCCCTGTATCGATACGAGGATGGAAACGCAACCCTGTTGACCGACAAGAGCGTTCCACTCTCGCAGGATACGTGGTACGAGGTCCACATAGACTGGCAAACCGACGGAACGCACGTGTTCACGCTGTTCGACGAGAGCGGCAGCCAAATCAGCCAAATCTCGGCAACTGATTCGACGTGGACCGCCGGCGGTATCGGCTACGATGCGTATCTCGACGATGGCGGGACCGTCTACATTGATCACACCCAGATCCATTCTGGCCGAGAAATCGTCTCCGCCAACGAAGTGATTGATAGCTTCGAAGATAGCGATCTTGCGGAGTACAGCTTCGACCGCGGGAGCTCCGGAGCTAGTGTCGTGTCGAATCCGACCTACGGTGGGTCGTCAGTTCTTGAAATCAGTAATGATAATACGGAGATGATCAGCACGTCGGGTCTGGACCACTACCCCTCTGCTGGCGATGTGTTTAGTAGCTGGGTCCGCGGAACCGGTGGAGCTGACGACATCAACTTCACGTATGGTGTGCAGGACCATACGAACCGATACTTCGTTCGGGTGGATTTCGCGAACGATAACCTCAAACTGTACCGCTATGAAAACGCGTCGGCGACCCTCCTCGAGAAACAGACCTCCGGATTCACGCTCTCTGAGGATACCTGGTACAATGTCGAAGTTGACTGGCGGAAGACGGGAGCCCACACTGCAACGCTGTACGACTGTGATGGTGGGCAAGTCGCACAGATCACAGGGACTGATTCCACATGGACGAGCGGTGGAATTGGCTACGACGCGTATCTCGGATCGTCAGGCGGCACGGTCTACTTCGACTACGTCGCCATTCACGAGTCTGTCCTCGACGACTTTGAGGACGGTGACCTGAGCGAGTACAGTGGCGACACGGGGAGTTTCACCGTGCAGAACTCCACAGTTCTCGAAGGGAATCAGACGCTCAAAGGAACGAGTACAGGGAGTGCTATCGCACATTCTGTCACAGAAACAACTCGGGGGAACACCTATGCCGCTAAAGTGATGGCAGAAAACGGCAGTAACGGAAAGCCTGCACTCTTGGCCGCGGTGCAAGATTCCTCTTCCCCGATGCAGGATTGCTATTATCTCGAAGCTGACTCCGTAAACGACCAGTTGAAACTCTACCGACAGGATTCTGGAACGTCTAATCTACTCAGTGAACATAGCGTGTCAATCGAGGAAGAAACGGTCTATACACTCGTTATCAATTTCCAGAAAAGTTTCGTCATCGGCTCGATCAAAGATCAATCTGGTACAGTTCTTGCTTCGATGGGAAGGCACGACACGACGCTCACTGGAGGGCTCCTCGGACTTGGATTGACAGGAGGGAGTTCGGGATACTTTGACAGCGTTCGAAGAGCAGACGCAGAGGGGAGAACACTCGATAACTTCAGAGCTGGGGCCCTCTCTAACTACGGCGGGTCAACTGGAGCGTATTCGATTCAGTCGTCGACAGTGCTCAATGGCGTCTCCTCGCTCAAATGTGAGAATAACTACACAGGAATCGCACACCAGTCGCTTCGATCACCAAGAGGTTACGAGTACAGTTGCCACATTCAAGCTGGAACGAATAGCCAATCGAAACCGGGATTGTTGGCCTGTGTTCAGGACCCTGACAACCCGATAGACAACTGCTACTGGGCATCCGCAGACACGGTTAATAACAAACTCTCTATGTTCCGGAGGGAAAGTGGAACTTCAGTAGCACTCGATCGCGTCGATGTAGAGATCAAGGAGGGCAAAGAATACCAGTTAGCCATTCAGTTGCTCAAGAACTCGATAAGAGCCGTCCTCAGCGACGAAAACGGAGTGTTCATTGCGGCGACAAAGATAGTGGACGATACGACGTATCAAAACGGCACTTTCGGCTTCTACACTGGCGGGACTGGGTCTCCCGCTTACTACGATTCTGTCGGTAGATACCCCTTTGTCGACAGATCGCTCGCTGAGGTTACTACCTCTTCGTCGGTTGCACAAGACGCTCTAAACACGACCGCCGCCCAAGAAGTGCTGACCGAACTCAATAATCCGACCACCGATACGACGAGCGCGAAACGTGTGAACCACTTCAACGCGAATTCTGGCGTCGATAGTTTCGGAATTAAGGTTCCGATCGAATATGGAAACCTTGGAGTGGTGAATCCAAATAGTTCCTCGACAACTGCGATCGCCTACTTGGATCGGTCGAAGATGCCCCAATCGTTGATCGACGATCTAGCTGGAAATTTAGGATGGCCTACATCAATCCAAGACGGATTTGTAGAATTCTCTGACGGGGACTCTGCACCGTCTTTTGGTCGAGGTGTGACCGACTCCAAGCGCAGTGAGATAGAAACCCTCGTGAGCGATAACGAAGGACGAATGGACGATTCAGTAAAAATCAATGCATGGGTGGATAGCGATAAGGAGTTCTACAACGCGATGTACTATGACAAGAGGTACCATGTAGATAGCGGAGTGACAAAGATTCAAGAAAAACACAATATCATGGAACACGAGACACCAAGCCCGTTGTGCGTCTCGTTTAGCATTACTTGCATAAATCTGAGAATCATAGGCCTCGGCGATCAAGCCGCTGGTTGTATCGCAGGGTTAGAAGTTTGCCTCCGGAGACTAACAAAGGGTCGCCTTAATTTCCCGATTTGTGGGATTTCGATAGGGTTCGGATGTGCAGGCTTTGATCTTCCAGATCCATATGCATGCAAAGCGGCTCGTAGATACTGCTCTAATCGGCGTAATCGGAAACGCCTATGACTCAGTAAAAAGGAAGAGCCAGCCCAGGTTCGTGACAACTCCTTTTCACTACGGTTAAGTAGTTTGCTAACGTCGTAATCGGTAATGTGGCAGGAATTTTCGCGGCTGTTTTCGGGGAAGTTGGGCAGGGTAGTCATTACATTGTTATATATAGCATTTATTTATACGTATGTACAGGAGTGGATTCTTAACAACGAACTGAACATTTCATGGATTATTATTCACACGGTCGTAATTTCCACTCTGTTATACGTTGCATTAGAGACTCTCATTCCGGGATCATGTGACGCACTTCGCCAATTCTATAGTAATTACGACAAACTGCTCTCAGGTTTGCTCTCTCTCTCTTTTTTCAGTTGGACAGCGTATCTAATGGTTTCGGGAGCAAAGGAACTATTGTTCTATGCAGTGAGCATTACTCTCAGTATCACATTTTTACTCAACTATACATTTAATAAAGGAAAGAAATAACTCTAATGCGGCGAAGTCGCACATTTGTCTGAAAATCCTCGATGACTTGACCACCCAGTGCGTCCAAAAAAGCCTCTCCCTTCGCGGACATTGAGCGCCGCGTCGAGACTGCCGGGGAGAGGGATGCCGTACTCCTCGCCTTTTTCTCGTCGAACTCATAAATGTCCTTGCGAACGGGGTTCCCCGGGGTCGGTGTAGGTTGATGACGTCGAGCCCGGCCCAGGCAACCAAGGCCAGCGCGAGAAAGAGATTGCACAACAGGTCCAGAAACTAATCTATATACTACGAAAAGTGTCTCTATTGGCTATGTCTCCACTTCTGCTAAGCGTGATTCACATTTTCCACACTTATACAAAATCACAGATTTACTGCGGCAACAAGATTCCACCAAAGTTTCCACAAACGTCGGTGTTCCAGAACACATTGGGCACTCCTCAAGGAAAATTCGGAGCCCCGTAAGTAGTTGTTCCTGCTCACTATCTGAGAGCCTAACCCAGTTTTTCGTCCGGTTCTGAAGTAATTTAACCGCAGCAAGATCGGCGACCAGCGCAGTTCGCGATGGAAGACGGGCAACTTCGTGACCGTCGTCGACCACCACGCAGGCATCGCCTCGATCTCGTACTTCTGCCTTCGAGTAGCCAAGTTCGGCCGCCAAATGAGCCTCGGGATTCTGCTTCACTCTGGTGATGGTCGACGTCCACTGCGATTCGAATGAGTCAGTAAGTGAGAGGTCCCCTTTGGTCTCTTCGATGACGCCAAGCGAGAGTAATTGTTCTTCCGTATCCAGTGTGGTATCCACGGTCGTTCGTGGAGTTTTATCGAACCAGCGGAGGACTCGATCCGGGAAATACTGTTTCGTGAGTGTGGGCGTTCCAGGCACGAGATAGCCCCTGAAATAGATAATCGTGGCGGAAAGACCGGCGACGGCTATTCCAGCTGGGATGGAGAATGTACTGACAGCTACACTCGCGATTGCTGCAAGGGCGATATTCACGCTCGTACATGGTATGCAGCGATTTTCGCCAGTGTATTCCGGGTGATGGAGTCGTCGTTTCAGCTGGTCTACTTGAATCCCCATAGACTAATCTACGGAGCAATGCTTATAGATTTTACTTCCAGTAAGAAAACATCTGTAACCGAGGTGCGGAAAAGATTGCTGAAAAAGGATGGGGCTTCTTTATCAATCGGACGGAGTCAGTCGTCTCCTAGATTGAAATGAATTCAGTAGCCAATCCATGTGCTTGGCATACGATTAATTCATTATTATTTACTAATGTAAATATTAACGTTTCAGTGGAGATGAATTCATTTTCAGTTCTACTTCTAGCGGTTCTAAAGAATAGTCTGGCACACTGAACTTAACATCTTCATTTCGGTCAATTTATTTTATCCTATTCCCTGTTCCTGTGCGGTCCACTTATGATATGCCGCCAAAATCCAGACGTTCCAATTTCACAAGGAGTTCTCGGATGAACGAAGTCGAATCTCCTACACGGCTGAGTGAGGACGTACTCAACCAGCTCGAAACAGCCACTACGCTCAGCGACCTCGTTCGACGCATCGATGCTGATTTGTTCCTGAGAGCAGTGGACTACGAGTCCTTCGAAGACCTAGAGTACAATGCCGTCCCGATCGTTCGAGCGCTCTTCTGTCGGGGACTCGCTGGCCTCTCGTGGAACGGTCTCTACGAATTCCTCTCGACCAAGGGACGAGCTGTTGACCTCGGATTTGATTCCACGAAATTCGGGAAATATAATACTGCACCGACGCGCCAAACATTGACCGCCGCCTGGGATACCGTGCTCTCAGACGCTGCGAAACGAACCATCCTTTCAGTGAGCGAACGGCTCGTCGACGCCGCCAACGGGAGCGACGACGCCCTCGACCTTCGTAAGCCACGTCGCGTCGACGACAACGATTCTGACTTGCGCGAACGTCACGTCGGCGAGTTCTCGAACGACCAAATCCGGAAGCATGTCCGACTCGCCAGAGACACGATTTTCGGGGCGTTCGATACCGGGAGGGCGGAGAACATGAAATATCCGGATAGCCGGTTCGACGAGCTACAAGCGTTCATGGCGCTGCGTGGATGCGGGACACCACAGGGCCACTCGCGGATGGAAAACTTCTACAGCGAGGACTACACGCCACATGGCGATACGCACCTCCGAACCGTCAAAAAACACTCCAAAGACGCCGTCAAAGAAGGATTCAAGAAGTCTATCGAGAGACTGCTTGACGCAATCGACGTACAGATTCTCCAACCGCCGGTCACGGTCGCGATTGATATCACGACGTGGGAGTATCACGCAGAAGACAATCTCCCATGCGAGGTCAACGGTACGAAAGACGGTGAGGGGAGAGCGTACAAGTTCGCAACGCTCTCGTTGGTCGGCAAGAGCATGCCTGTGGTCTTAGCGTATGAGCCAGTCATCGAGAGATCTGAGTGGGACGACAATCCGAAACACCGCTATCATCGGACGGTTCGGAAACTACTCTCACGAGCGAAGGAGCTGGTCAACATCGACCTCGTACTCGCAGACCGTGGCTTTGAGTCGTGGAAGGTCTACCAGACGCTCGATAACGCTAACGTGAACTATCTCTTGCCGAAAATCGAACGATCGGACGAGTTAGAGTGTATCGATCGAATGGAACGAGAGAGCGAGGACGTCGCGGTTGAGCGTGGGAAGATCGAGGTCGAACAGGGCTCGCACGAATGCCAAGTCCTCTACGTGCCGGGTCGAAATGGAGAGACGCAGTCGTTCATCACGAACAAGCAAATTGGCCCCGAGGATGCTGAAGCATGGGTCAACCACTACGCGTATCGGTGGATTATCGAGAACGAGTACCGTTCGATCAAGCAGGAATTCTTGGCGAAGACCTGCTCGAAAGACCACGAACTACGGCTCTACTACTTCGTGTTCGGTATCCTCATGTACAATGTGTGGCGGCTGGCGGACGTCCTGCTGAAAGCAACCGTCACTCGTGAAATCACGGACTACACCCCAGCAATCACGGCGGGCGAGTTAGCTGATTGGGTTGCGATTCATTTGCAGCGCGAACCCGACTAACAGGTTTGGTTTGAGCTGAGTTTGCATAGCGGGTAGCGACGGATTTCGTCAATTCACCCCATTTTGGACCAGAGAGACGTTGAGAATTACGATTCCGGATTCGGTTCTCGATTTACAAGGTGCAATCGACTGATTTTGCCAATAGCCACTTGAATTGAAGGCTCTACTGCGCCAGTTTGCGTTTACACTCCGAAGTCAGGTGGAGTTCCGAATGTGCATTGGATTGGCCGAAATTGGAGTTTATTTTGATGAATATAGTTTGAATACTTCGACCGCAAGCAGTCATCAGTAATAGAGATTCCGTGAACTGAATCGAATCATCGACTTCGTTCAACGAAGAAAAGATTTGACGAGTGCTGCGGCTCCTCGCCGGGTGAGCCCGTCAACGACGACGCTGCTTACCCGACGTCACCGAGTTCCTCTTTTGCAAGCGCAAGGAATCGCTTTGCTGTTACACATGGCTTGTATCGGTGTTCAACATCTTTGATACTCACCTGTACCAGAAAGTCCACAAGCAGCCACATATTGTACAACAAGACGGCGAATGCGACGTAGAACAGGCGGACGGAGTATTCTTTTGAGGTGGTCCATGCGAGGAAGTCCTTAATCGATTTGTAGCTGTTTTCGATGCCCCAGCGCCGTCGATACCGATTCACTGCCCCTCTCGCTTTCATCCGGTCACGTCGGATTTCGTTGTTGATGTCCTTATTCGTGAGGAACACGATTGTACTATCGATCACACGGTCTTCGTCATTAGCGTTCTTCTTCGGGACGCCGATGAGGTGGGCTTCAGCGCGGCCGTGGCCGGGGACACCGTCAATATCCCCGTATATCGCGTGGTCGCGCTCCACCTCAATATCTTTACTCATCCCTTGAATGAAGTTCTTGATCCGAGACGTTTTGCGGCGTGGGATCACGAACTCGACGCCAGCTTCATTGAGCGAATGCACGACATCTGCTGCGTCGAACTCTCGGTCGGCATACACCGTGTTAATGCTCACGTGTTCTTTCGCCTTCCAAACAAGCTCACGCACGAGCTCGCCGCGGGACCTGCCTTTTGGGACGGGTTCGACGCCGAGCGTGAATTGGACGTTCTCCCCGACGATACAGCAGGTAGCAACTTTATAGCAAATTACGTACTCTTTTGAGGTGGGTGCACCTTGTACCATCTCGACGTCATCCGGTTCGCCCTCGTCGAGTGGAGTAGTTCGTAACTCAACGCGGTCTTCGTCAGGATAGTACGCCAGGTAGGTAATATCGATGGCGAGGTCGGCCGGTCGACTGAATTCGAGATGCCGTTTCGCGGGTGTGATCATCCGTTCGATGGCGTCATCGACAAACGAGAGGATTTCCGCACGATGTAACTGCTTCAGCCAGTAGAGGTGAGTATCACCGTCCGGAGCACCGGTCGACCGCGTTGTGTGATCGTCGTAGATCGTACTGCCGGTCTCAGCAGCCGTATCATGCAGGCTCATCAGTACGCTCATGTCTAAGAAGGCGTTATCGTGGTACTGCACGCCCTCCTCGGGTCGGCCAAGGTCGATTTCGGGATAGACGAGGCGTTTCATCTCTTGGATCACCTCACTAATTTTCTTGCGGGTGTAGCGGGTCTCGACTGCGGTTGAGACCTCACCTTTGTCTTCGGGTTCGAGTGCGCGCATGCCAAGTGGATTACCTTGCTCATGGGCGTAGTCAAGAATACGATCGCTCGTCTGCTGGATGTAGTGTTTCAAATCGTCGCCGAAGTAGTGATTCCACGCCCGGGAAAATGTTGAATGGACGGGTGCAGCCTGTTCACCACAAAATTGGTCTGTATCGAAGCCCAGCCGGGCGGCGTTGTCTACTTCGTTCAGGTGGTCTGCGAGCTCTGTATTCGAGTAGCCGGTGAGTTCCCGGAGGTACATCGCCCGGACGAGTGATGCAAGATTGTATTTCGAATGCCAGTCTATCCGGGCATCTTCATAGGATGCCAACGACTCGAACTCAAGGGCAGCAACGAGGCTGGTGACATCGTCGGTCGTCTCAAGTAGTCGAATCGCTTGCTGCTCGATGACCGTTCGAGCAACAGTGGATGTTGTCTCACTCATTAGTTGAAAACGTTCACCAGAGCTGAAACAGCCTGAAGTGTCCAGCTAGTCATTTGTAAGCCGTACACGTTCACCCGCTCGAACAGTATGAAATACCCGAAATTAGGTAGAAGCTTTTGGCATATTGGAATGTGCCACTGCATTGAATCGTTATACAGTGGATTATTTTCTCACGTTTTCTAAGGAGCTGGACATTTAGTGAAGGGATTGATATAGTTCACTATACCTATTGGCTGCATTTTCTATCCGCAAATTCATTTTCGTGTAGTAGAATGAGTGTACACCAGGAAGGACTGCTACTGCATCGACAGTGCGGTCGCTCTCCGTGGACTACTGCGTCACTGTTAAGGATAAGTGGCTATGTTTCTCATCTACTGCAAGCTTCGACTTTAGGACGCCTACGTTAATAATCCCAGAGTTGGTTCGCTAGTCGTGATATCCTTTCCAGTCAACCTCTTGCTGACGAGTACGGAACAGGAATAATACACTAAATGAAACCAAGTGAAAGAATTAACTGGGATACAGTTTTTCGGATGGCAGCAGACCACCCTAAACTCTGGGCACGTTATGCCATGGATACTCGTGGCCTTGAGATACCGGACGAACTTCACGACGAATAGGTCTGGTGAATAGTATAGTTTCTAAGGCACTACAATCGCTCCCGTTTGTGCCGAGTGCGGCTCAACTATCAATAGTTAGCAATACTGTTTCTTTATTCAGTCGTCAAGCCGAAGCAGAACCAGGTATTTGCTCAAGGTGTGGTACATATTTAACAGGCTTTTTGAGTCTATGGCTCGTTCTTCGCCATATGGCTGTAGATTTGGACGAGGTTGGTGGAAATCTCTTGCGGGGATTCACTGCACTGATACTCTGGATAATATTCAGTACAGTTATCCAGATACTCGTTACACCGTTGATTTCCAGCAATTGGGCCGCAATTCTTGGTTACAGTCTTGGGTTTATTATCGTCTTTGGGGGATTTTCCTACTGGTACTATCGCCAACAGACCATCAAGAGTTAATGTTTCACCTCTCTTCTGACCTATGCAGTTCACGCTCTGACTCTCAATTCGTGGTGCGAATGTATCATGCAGCTACTGTCTGATTCTAAGCACCTCGATAGCCACAGACGGTATATAGAGGTTATATTCAGGTTGGACGGTTAACTGATTTCTCGTTTTGCTATACCACGAATACTTTGAGATTACTTGGTGCCGTCATCGTCGGTTGCATCCTCACATTTCCCTTCTCGGTACTGTTCAAGCAGGTGTCCCGGCCAGAAATCCCTCCAGAGAACCTTGAGAGCCAATAGGAGTAGAGGATGCCGACGACTATCGAGATCAGTATTTCCAAAAAGAGTTCAGAGCCGACCGCCAGTAAGACTGGGAGTTTGACTTCGCCTACGAACGGGACCGCCAGAGTACCTATGGTCGCACCAATATAGATGTCTGGTTCAACCAGCTGTAGCACCGAGAACTGTATTGGATATACGATTATAGCCGCCCTTCTTTATAAAAAGTGTGTTGAAACCATCTTTACAAGACGCGTAGCTGTCCTGTCCAAAGAAGAATGTAAGTTAGACGTTAACCACGGACAAATTCGAACTGATCCACCGTGACTTTCTCTGTTCCCCCGTCAGAGTCGTCAACATCAGCTACAGCCCCGCCAGCGATGTCAGTTGATGCAGAGGAAGTGATCTTCACTAGTACTTCGTAATCGTAATCCGGATCGAGATTGACGCTTAGAGAGCCCGACAGTGAAACGCTCTCCCATGCCTCTCCATCAACCCCGTAATCCGTTTCCTTATGAGCTAATTGCGTGTCGAAGGTGACGTCCGTTGCGACCTGCGAGCAGATGAGCGTAACTGTTCCTTCGGCTGTACCCCCAAACAGGGAGAAGAGAGTTCCTTCGATGTTACCGGTAGGATAGATCTGAAAGTTCCGTGCTTCTGACCCAGTAACACTGAAGGTCGACCCGACGGCTGCCCAAGCACTCGTACTTGCCAGGCCAGCGGGATCGATTGCTGCTAGTGCCTCTGCTACTCCAACGTCGCCCGTTGCGTATTCGTGTGTGGTCGTTCTAATTGCACCGATTCCGCCGCCGCTTTCACCGCTTGAACCGGTGTTCGTCTTCTGGATGTACTGACTTCCGCTCGTGTCCGTGTCAATAGTTGGCATCTTGTTTCACTCCAGTTTGTTACTCGTTCTGCGCTTCCGTACGCTCAAGCGCCATCGTTGTTTGATTGATTGCTTCTGGGGTTCTCCGCGTCCAATATCTGGCGTTACTGTCCTCTATTCGGTACTTGTCGTTCCCCGTGTAAGCGACGGTCTTTTCGTAGCTGTACCCGTCCTGATAGGTGACGGTGGCTTTCTTTCGCGATTCGTAACCATTGTCCGACAGCGTTTTCGACGACATGTCCGAGAACTTTCCATGCGCGTCGTGGAGCGAATCGTACTTCCGTGCAAGACCATCGACGAGAACGTGGTCGAAGTACACCGTTCCACCATCCGAGAGGTATGCATCGTATCCGATTCCACCAGTACTCCAGGTTGAGTCCGTTGCCGTGAACTGAGACAGGAGGTCTTCCGAATCGTTGTACAGTTTGACGGTGTGTTCGCCGTTGGTTTCCCACTCGATTTCGATTCTGAACCAAGTGTCCTCAGCAAGACAGAATCCAGTCGAGTTGGCGGCCAGTTTAGTGGCCGTTTCATTTTCATATCGGTACAGCGCAAGTCTGTCAGTGGCAAAATTCACCCGCACGAAGTACCGATTGTTGTGGTCCTGTACTCCGTAGGTGAAGTTTATTTTGTCAGCACCACCAGTGGCACGGACTCGACAACGGAACTGGTTACCAGCCTCCGGGTAGCGCGGAAGCCCACTCGTACTAATCATCTCGACCGCCGTTCCGCTGAGTTCGAGTGCATGCGAACCGTAGTACGGTGGTGTGGAGACGAGGCGTGCACCGGAGCCACCCCGGTCGAACGTGTACTCGCTGAGATCTCCATCGTCGAAATCGTCGACGACCTTACCAACATCTGGTGTTCGGTGTTTCCCTTTCGTTACGTAATCGAAGTGGACTGTACCTCCGTTCGAGACGTAAGCGTCGTAGCCAGTGCCGCCAGTCGACCACGTAGTGTCTTTGGCCGAAAGCTCAGCTACATCGTCTCCATCTCTTAAGGTAACCACGTGCCGCCCGTTCGTCCGCCACTCAACGACAACTTCGTACCAGACACCTTCGGAGTAATTGACAGAGGAGTCCGAATCGAGGAAAGTTCCCGACCCGTTTTCGTACTGGACAAGGCCCAGGATTCCGTCCGCGAAATCTAGTTGGACGTAGTAGCGGTTGTCGTGGTCCTGCACGCCGTAGGTGAAGTTGGCCACTCCACTTGATCCAGCTCCGTCTGTCGGCCGTACCCAACAACTAAAGGTATCACCAGTTTGTGGTTCCTTCGGAAGTCCAGATGTCCGAATCATCTCGGTGTTCGTCCCACTAATTTGTAGCGCGTACGAACCATCGAACGTCGTACTCGAAACGACACTCGCACCGGAACTTCCCCGGTCGAAGCTGTATTCGCTCAGATCGCCATCCTCAAAATTCTCGACGATAACACCCTCACCGGTGTCGTCCAGATCGTCGATGGTGACTCCGTCGAAGTACGCCGCCTCACTCCCGGAGAGATACGCGTCGTAACCGACGCCACCGCTACTCCACGTCGAATCCGTCGCGGAAATCTGTGCGAGTTGCGTCCCACTACTGTTGAAGAGGGTCACCGTATGCGTCCCGTCACGCGCCCACTCGATATCGACTTCGTACCACGTGTCCTGAGAGAGGGCGACACCTGTCCCCGCCAGTTTCGTCGAGGTCCCATTCTCAGTTCGATACAATCCGAGGGCACCCTGTTCGGGGTTGACACGGACGAAGTACCGATTAGTGTGATCTTGGACACCGTAGGTGAAATTCGTCCGATCTGCACCATTTGTGCCTCGAATCCAGTAACTCATCGTCGACCCTGCCGAGGGATAATGGTTGAGTCCAGCGGTGCTAATCATCTCGGTCGAGGTACCAGCGATTTCCAGCGCGTACTCGCCCGTTTTGGTCGGCGACGTGACCACGCTTGCACCCGAACTCCCGCGGTCGAAGCGGTACTCGTTCAGGTCGCCATCTTGGAAGTTATCCACGATTAAACACCCGTCGGAGGGGTCGCGCGTGCCCTTCGTCACGTAGTCGATGTATACGGTGCCGCCGTCGCTGAGGTAGGCGTCGTAGCCGACGCCACCGCTACTCCACGTCGGATCTGTAGCCGATATTTGCGCGACTTGGTTCCCTGCCGCGTCGGAGAGCGTGAACGTGTGGTCGCCGGTACTTGACCACGCGATCTCTGCCTCGTACCACGTATCCTGCGAGAGGGAGACGCCCTTGTCTGCCAGCAGGGTGGCACTCCCGTTCTCGTACCGGTACAGCGCGACACTCCCCTGCACGGGGTTCACGCGTGCAAAGTACCGATTCTGATGATCTTGAACGCCGTAGGTGAGGTTGATGCGATCAGCACCATTGTGGCCACGAACCCAGTACCTGAAGGTATCACCCGCGGCCGGGTAGTAATCTAACCCAGAGGTGCTGATCATCTCCGTGTCGGTGCCACTGATCTGAAGTACGTCGTCACCGTGGTAGGTAGGATTATCGACAATGCTCGCGCCTGAACTCCCCTTGTCGAACGTGTACTCGCTCAAGTCATCATCTTCGAAGTCATCGATGATGAAAAAGCCGACCTCATCGTTCGATTTGAGCGAAGCTGCTGCAGGTTCGGAGCCCAGTGTCGAAACACCAGTTCCGCCGAGGGCAAGTCCTGCGCCGGTTGCTCCAACTGTTTGCAAGTACGAACGTCGATCGATGTTCACCTGTTCTTGCTTGGGATTAGGCTGTGCATTATTATTTCTCTCTGCCATGCAATGGTACCTTCCTGAGGGAATGTTATAATTACCACGGTAAGTCGATGTCTAAAGTTTCCTCGGTATTTATTAGTGATGGGGAATAAGATCTAATCTTAGCAAATAAGGTTCTAATATGTTCGGTGTTCTCTAATATCGATGGGAAAGGGCGGTTTTGAAGATCGAGGCAAGTCCGTATCGGACAAACTCGGGCATCGTGTCGGTGCAGTCCTGCTGCCGGGTACGCTCGCCGAGATAGTTCCATTCAAAGATATCCTCATTCCGCGAGTCCTACAGGCGGCAACTGCTGCTGTTCGCACCTTGCTGCTCGGGCACTGCTGGCGATAGAGTCGGTACTAGGTTCGGCGTCTCGATTAACGAGTTCGGAAGGTGAATAATCCGGCTCTAAACCGGTGGATTTTGAACAATATCAGGGGGAATCATATCGAGGAGAGTCGATCCCGAGAGATAGCTCAGTGGTGATTCTAACCGAGCAATCTTATATGCCTCCGACGTTTTGGAGTGAGAACTTCGAAGTACCCTTCGTGAACGGCGATACCCTGGCAGTGGGCTGCTTAGACATCATTTGCAACAACCGCGTCGTGGTGGCGTCGCGTGTCGCTGACAAGGGGATGTCCATTCCGCACTCAGACTAAAGTATCGAACACGATTTCCGCGGGCGTCACGCCGCCAAGAGATGCAACGCATCGGTCGGCTCATGCACGGCAATGGCAGCATCAAGGACGATAGGGATAGAAGCGAGAGAGACTGACTCCGAGACGACGAAGCAGAATTTGTGAAGGACCGTGAGGGTCCAATGCACAGATACCCCTTTTCGGAACTTCACTCGGACCTCGTTCTGCGAGAGGTCATTCATCGCCGAGTTCCGAAAGCCGAGCTTGGATTTCCTCAGCATCCGCATCAGAGAGCGCTTCTACACCGAACTGGACGAGTAGCGGGTAGAAGTGGCGGTTCTTCTTAAACTCGTCCTGGCCCGCCTTGCGGAGCTTCAGCTGGGACTCGAGGTAGGTGTCCTCCATCTCGTCGAGGACATCGTCAGGAATGTAGATCGTTCGCCCGTTCCACTCGTCCTTGATGTTCGTCTCCGTTTTGCTCGTTTCGTTCGTTTCACTCGTTGAAGTCGATTCGTTCGTTTCAGTCGATGAGCTGGTTTCCACCGTTTCACTCACCTCACTCGTTTCGCTGGAATCAGCCTCATCGTCCTCCTCTTCGTAGTTGCCCTCGATGCCGGAAGCATCGCCCCAGCCGTCGCTCATGCTTCCACCTCCCCAGGTGCGGTCTTCTCAAACGTCTCGTCGAACAGGTCGGCGATTTCGTTGAACAGGTCGCGTGCATCCTCAACGCGCTGGTTCTCCTTGCCGAAGCCGAAGACGGATACCCCCTCGCCAATCGACTGGGAGAGGTCGGTCCGCTTCGGAATCTCGAACACTGGAAGGGAGTACGCCGACTTGATCTCCTCGATGGTGTCGCGGTGTTCAGCGTTCTGCTCGACACGGTTACAGACGATGGCGAGCCGATTGATGTCTCCGTACGCCTGTTCGAGGGAGCTCAGCTGCTTTGCGAAAATCTGGAGGCTGTTGGCGTTGAGTTTCTCCGGAATGACGGGGATAACGACGTTGCCGGTCGCGACGAGGGCGTTATCGGTAAGGACGTTCAGAGATGGCGGCGTGTCGACGATGATGTAGTCGTAATCCCTATCGAGTTCGTCCAGAGTCATCTCCAGACGTTCCCGACTCTTCGGCGCCTCAAGCAACGTTTGGATGTTCTTGTTGTTCGCGAGCTTCTCGCTCGCGGGGAGGATGTCGAATTCCTCGTGCTCGACGATGATGTTGTTCACCGACTCCATCTGATCGAAGTCGAGGACGTCGAACAGCGTTGTACGGTCGGTATCGTAGTACAGATCGTTGTAGCCGAGTGAGCAGGTGAGCCCTCCGTGATAGTCGATATCGACCAGGAGCACGTCGTAGCCCCGGGCAGCTAGCGCCCCGCCTGTGTGAATGACGTCAGTCGTCTTCCCAGCGCCTCCCTTCTGATTCGCCACGGTGATTCGTGCGGTGTTGGTGTCGGTCATTTCCTTCGTTTCCCTCGTTGTGTTCGTTTCGTTCGTTCTAATCGTTCTGTTCGTTTGGTTCGGTGAGGGTGTTTCACTCGGTGAGAGGAATACTACGATGTTAAAACCAAGTGTTCGTTACACTCGTTGAAGCAAACACACTCGTTGCCATCAACGCATTCGTTCCATTCATTACGTTCGTTTCCCTCGTTTTGTTCATCGAGTACGGGGCAGCCAGTTCATCCACTACCAGTTCGTTTCTCAGAATGCGTTCAATGCATTCGTTTTTCTCGTTCCGTTCGTTTTGCTCGTTGAATTCGTTATAGTCGTTCCGCGTGTTTTCAGCGGGAATCAGGACTACCTTCGAGACGAAGGGAGAGATCGTGCTTCATGGGCAGTCGAGTAAAACTTTTAACTGTTACTGGATTATTGGTAACCACCAGATGTATGAGGTACTCGACGACACGGCGGCACAGACCATCCTCGCCATCGAGAGTGGTGACTCCATCCGCCGTGTCGCCCAACACCTCCACACGCCCTACGAGACAGTGAGACAGGCCGTCAATCGGCTGGAAGACGCAGGCTACGTTTCCTATGACGATGGCCTCACTGTCGTCGACGAGCGCGTACGCGACGCAGCCCGCGAGCTCGTCGCTGCCAGCGCCGGCGTCAGTCCGCCCTCCATCGAAGAGGCCTACGTCATCCCACAGTTCGGTGACTGGCCGTTCGCGTTTGCGCGGATCGACGCCGTCTACGTGTGGACCCAGGGCGGCTACCAGGTCGGTCGCGAGCCCAACGACTATCCGTTGTTCCTGGCCGTCCGTGAGCGGGACGTCGACGCCTGGGAGGCGTTTCTCCATTCGTTTGACCTCCCGACCGCATTCGAAAGACAGCCCCGAGACGATCTGGACGGACCGCTGCAGATCGTCCTCGAGCCACGCCCCTCACTCGACATTGAGCACGTCGAGGGGTACCCGGTCACCCCGAGAACCGAGACGATCGAGTACATGCGCGAGAACTACGCCCAGTTCCAGTCGGCGCTGGCGATGCTCGACCGGATGTACGAGGACCTCGACCTCGGCGTCACGTATCGAGAGACCGAACGGGCGCAGCCATGAGCTTCAACAACCGAAGTGACGCGCTCATCGAACTGCTCGAAGAGCTCACCAAAGAGGGCCACGAGTACGTTCTTGTTGGCGGCTACGCTGTCTCAGCGTTCAATGCTCGCTTCTCCACGGACCTCGATATCGTCGTCGCGCCGGATTCCAAAGCTGACTTCGTCGAGTTCCTTGAACAGCAGGGATTCGAGGAAACGGACAGTCACGCCAAGAAATGGTTCTACGACACCGAAGTAATCGAGTACGAGAAGCGGCTCACGCCGCAGCAGCCGATCGGCTTCGATCTCCTGGTAAACGGACTCGGGTGTCGCCAGACGGAGGCACAGTGGTCGTTCGACTACCTGTACGACCACAGCCACCAACAGGAGGTGAGCGGAGGTACAGTGACGATCACAGCCAGAGTCATCGATGGGGCAGTCCTCGTCGCGGCAAAGCTCCATAGCGGCCGTGAAACAGACCTCCGGGACGTCCTGGCAGTAGCACAAGAAATCGATCTCGACGCTGTCACGCCTCACCTTCGGCGAGGGGACGAAGATGCGCTACGGGAGCAGCTTGAGCGTGGACTGGAGATCATAGAGAGCGATGAACTCAAGCACGGGTATCGGAGTGACTTCGGGGCCTCAGCAGTCTCAGAAGAAACGGTCACCGCTCTCCAAGAGTATCTGTCTGCACAGATTAACCACCTGAGCTGAAGCGGTCGGGACCCCCTTGATCGGAAGTGAAGATAGGGTCCTTCAGCGGTGTTTACAGTCAGTCAAAAAATTGGAGGGGCGGTGTCAGTCGACCGTCGCTAACACACGGACATCCGTAGCTGAGTGTCGTTCCCGTTCAGTACGAGCACCATGCTCGCGGAGGAACTCATCAATACGGTCGGCAAGGGACTCCGCGTCCTCTCTATCAACGTGGACGATCAGCGTCGGATGTTCCTCGTCGCTGTTCTCAATCACGAGCGAGACATCCTTGAATTCGTCCGGCTGTCTGTACGCTTCGAACTCATCGGCGACCTGGTCGGCCAGGTCGTCGAGTACCTCAATCGGTTCCTTTGTCATAGATTGTATTTCGGCTTTGGAAGGTTGTGCCATCGCGAGCGCGTGAAGAAAACGTGACGTGACTTTCAGAACCACCTCCATCAGACAAACGCGAACGGAGCCTTCTCACACCGCTGGTTTCCCGAGAAGAAGACCGATCCACGAAGGGACAATGGGTTAGAGTGCTCGCGGATCGCTATCGACGATGCTCGCAAACGCGACGTTCTCCTGAACTTGTTCGATTTCGACTGTTGGCTCGTCGCCGGGTTGAGCGCCGGGAACGATCACGACGTACCCCCGTTCGACTTTCGCAATACCGTCTCCTTGATCACCGACGGTTTCGATTGTCACGTCGCGCACTTCTCCCTCATCAACAGGAGGACCAGATGAATCGTGGCTCGTGCTCCCCTGAGAGGCGGGATGCCGTGGGGCCTGCGGAGATGTTGATTCAGCTTCGGAGGAGGAATCAAGGAGAGCGATGCGGTACGTTTCATCACCGGTCAGCGCCCCGTGCTTGATCTCACTCGGAGGAATCTCGATTACGAAAGTGCCATCCTCCTCCTTAATTTTCGCAGTGAAAAGCGAACACAGGGAGTCTGAGATTTCTACCATAACTGGGTTTGATACTGGATACAATTAATCGGTCTCTTTGAGAAGGAGCGAACTGGATCAGCTGTCCTCAGCTGGTTCTTCCCAAGGAATGTCTCGCTTATGGACTACAGCGAGCTTCGAGTCGTCATCATCTTCTATTGCACTTAGACCACGCTGGACGAGAGTGTGAACCTGTCCAGCAGACTCCGGGAACGAAAATTGGTCATCCTCCGCGTCAGCACGGAGTTCCAGATAATGGAGGTACAACCTGAACCTCGTATCTGCTCCGATTGGCCACCAAATCGTCCCTATCTGCTCATCTACCTGATTGTCCCAATGCTCTATGAGTTCACGGATATCGTCGACGAGCTCCTCCCCAGAGGTGCGAAGGCGGAGGGAGTATTCCCGATCCCGCTCCATCTCTTCGATTATATCCTGAAGGAAAGGCTCAGCCTCCAGGGCGGTAGGTGAGGTCTGATCCGCTTCTAGAAGGTGTTCTAACGCCCGAATTTCTTCACGCCGAGCGGCTACAGCGTATGCGACATTGTACTTATCCTCGGGGAAGATTTCGTGCTGACTCGGTTGCTGTGCCTGAGGGACAGTATCCCCAGTGGATGAGCTAAATAAGGTCTCAAAGAGTCCCATAGGCTTCGTCCGGAGGGCACCCATAAGTACTTCCTGTCATATCAGACGGCAATTCTGGCGGCTGTGAACCGATTCACCTTGCCACTCGAAGAAGAAGCGGATTATCTTTGTATCGACAGACAGCGATGAATATGGTAGCAACACGAGAGAGGGCCCTTAGCGAACGCGAGTTCGAACTACTGTTAGAAGGTGCTGGGCGAATAGATGATACACAACAGAGACTCGAAACACGAGCGGCCATTCTCCTTGGAGGCCGTCTTGGACTTAGACCAGGAGAAACAACGCACTTGTCGAAATCGTGGGTTGACCTAGAGCGGCAGATGATCCAGATTCCCACACAGGAAAACTGTACGAAGGGACGGGATGGTGGCATCTGTGGATACTGCCGGCAGGCGGTGAAACAACGGCTAGATCACAATCCCAATACGGATTTTCAGAGCTTTGCTGAGCGTTATTGGCTCCCGAAAACAGAAGCCGCATCTCGAACAGTTCCGTACCACTTTTCGTATCGGGTTCGAGTCGCGGTTGAATTGTTACTCGACGAACATAGTGGCTGGCCGTATTCGTTCTCGACCTTACAGCGACGTCTAGAAACGGCCCTGAAATTGTCCCCAGAATTGTCTAACGACGCAACCTCATTACATGGATTACGTGCCACAGCAGCGTCGTACCATGCAGGAAGAGGCTTGGATCTTCCCGCACTCCGAGCAATGTTCGGGTGGGAGGACATCACGACCGCACGTCAATATCTAAATGTCGATGGAGCTATGACCCGACGAGCGCTGGACAGTATTCATCAGTAAATCTGAACCCACTGATATTCAGGAACCAGGCGTAGCGCTATTTCAGTGATTACTCCATCGAGCCTACATCTCCAAGATAAGTGTATTTCTCAGCGACCTTCTCGAAGTACGCTTCCGTCATAATTCGAGGATTCGACACCCGATGGAAGTCATCAAGGACGAACTGCATTTCCTCCTCATCCAACCCATATGCGTGGAACACGGCCGCGTCGACTTCGGCTTGTAGTTCACGCCGGGTCTCCATATCCGTCGCTGGCTCAATTCCGCCGAGTCGCTCACGCATCTCAGCAAACTCCTCACCGTAGCAGTTGAGCTTCGCCGCGCGATCAGCGATGTAGTGGAACCAGTCGTCGCCATCAGTGAGTCGGGGGACCTGTGACTCCTCAAACTTGTACTTCGAGGCGTGAGAATCAACCTTTGTCCGCATCAAGAAATCGAACGGAATACTATTGATCAGCCCAAGCGCGACGAAAAGCTCCTTTTCAGTGAAAACACGGTCGTAAGCGCTGTGCATCGGGAATTCCGAAAGATCATCCTTGCTAGGGTTTGCCTCGAATGGTCGAACCGTGTACAGCGTATGGACGACGACTCCACCCGGTGGGATTACAGCCGCAATGAGCGTCCGTTCGTCGGTTGCACGAGCGACTTCACGAAGCACAAGCCGGTACTCAGAACTATGGAGACGGATGTCCTCCAAAGAAAGTTCGGGGCGGTCGAATTCTTCTGTTAGCAACCGATTGACGAACCGCTTCTGCGAACTTGCCGGGAGATGGCGGAACTCAGGGTCATCAGCGAACTTGTTGTAGATAGCCTTCTTCAGGCTGATCGCATCGTCCCGGGCACGGAAGTTCTTCTCTCGAACGCGACGCTTCGCGCTCAGCTCCTCGTTATCCTCATCGACACTCCACAAAGAGATGGGTTTGAGGTCGTCGACGTAGGTCGACTCATAACAGAATTGGTGAATATTCTTTCCCTGATAGACCGGATAATCCCCTTTGGATTCGTCTTCGATGAATCTATCCCGATCTCGTCCTCGATCCAGTTCCTTGTACAAGACCGTTCGCCAAGCACCTTCAATTTCAGTCGCCAATGGTGGTGTCTGGAGAATTTTATCCAGCACTGAGATCTCCTGCTGGTCCTCGATGTTGGGGAAAATTCGAGCTCCAGGAGAATACTCTTTGAGGATTCGCGCTGGAATTTCTAGAGCTACATCGTCAATTGACCGAAGAACATCAACGGAAGTCTGATGAAATATTCCGTGGACAGTATCAGTGCTTCCCTCTGTTCGGAGCGTAACGATACCGAAGTTATACCTAGTGTCTATATCGGAGAAAATGCCGCGGTTTTCAAATCCGATGATACTCTGAATCTCAGACTCTTCCAATGCATGTACTCGCAAATCCTTTCCAGCGGCGGCATTGAAGAACGGACCAGGAAGCAGCTGTGAAACATAACCACCGTCTCTGACGATATCATAGACTCGCTCAAAGAACAGTAGGGACAGGTCGTTCGTCCGTGCAACCTGTTGTCCTTCTACGCTTGGTGTCTGGTACTCGTATTCTCCACTCTGGTTGATATAGGTCGCTTGCCGTTCCTTGTCACGCTGGAACTTCTCCCATTCGGCAGCGATTTCAGGGTTCTCTAAGAGCTCCTCTACCTTCTTGTCCTTTTCACCTGGTGGGCGGCTACGAAACTCAGTATCGTACTTTGGGAAGAAGTCCGTCCGGTATGGCTTCAGCTCATCCCACGGTGGATTCCCAATGATGACATCAAAGCCGCCTTCCCGATAGACTGTCGCGAACTCAAGCACCCAATGAAACGGTGAGGACTCCTCTAATTCCTCAAGAGAAATATCCTCATCGACAAGTTCGTTGAACTGATCGCGGATCTTCTCATTAAGCTCCTCGCTGTGGGTGTCGATTTTTCGTTCAGCCATTTTACGAGCATTCTGCGCTTCACGGGCAGAATCCGCAGCTCGATGGCGGTCCTGTTCCCGGATGACATCCTCATAGAGATCTTTGACTGCAGTTCCGACACCCCAATTCGAGAGTGACGCGTCGCCCGCATCTTCCCGTGCGACTTCTTGGAGCTCAGTAAACCCGATCAGTGAGTTACCCTGACGGATGTTAAAATCAATATTTGGGAGGGGTTCGACCTCGTTCGGTTCGTCCTCGATATCAGCGACCATCGACAGCCACAGGCGTAGTTTACAGATTTCGACTGCCCCGTCCCCAATATCGACTCCATAGAGATTGTGAAGGATGATAGAACGCTTTGCGAAAAGTGAGACCCCTCCATGTCCCTCTTCTATTCTCTCCAATTCTTCACGGCTACGACTCTCCAACTCCCAGCCTTTCCCTTCAGCTTCGAGCCGCTGGAAATACTCAATGCATTGCATCAACTGATCGTCTCGCTATTGGCTGTTTTCGACTTTATCTACGATTGCCGGTGAAATACAAGCTGCTTCTTACAATCTATTCAACAAGTGTATTGACCAGTGCAGTCGAAAGCCACCCTCATATCCATCATTTTCATATGAGTAAAGCAACTTTCAGGTGGTATGACTCTCCAGCAGATCACCGCATCCGATATCGCGGGCTGGGACTCTTTACAGGATATAGCGAACTCCTTTGAAAAACGCGGGCTCAAACCACGCCCGAAACTTGGGGGCGATAACGAACTCGTAGTCCAGCTTGATGATGACGAATTCATCGTCATTGTCAACGCGGGCCCCGGGGAGACTGCCACAGACTTCAAACCGGAAAATCGCTCACGGCATACCAACCTTGTTGCCACCAACGATTTCGAGATCTTCACCTTCATTACCCGAGTCCGAAGCTGGGAGGGGCAGCAGCACGGTCGAATTAAGCATCAAAAGATTTCGTTCTCGAAGGAGCAGTTCACGCGGGACAGCGGAGAGAAGAACACTATTCTCCAGAAGCTGAACTCGATCGAGTACGGTTCCTCTGCTGCGATATACGATACGCTCTACGACACGCAACAGGTCGTCAAGGAGTTCTATGAACAGTTCGAGGAACTCAGGACAGATCTCATTCAAGAGGTTACAGGCATCCCTGACGATCGGGGTGATGCGAAGCAACGATATGTGCAGGTCATTCTTGACCGGATGATATTCCTATACTTCATCCAGGAAAAGCGCCTCCTTGATCGGGACCCGAATTACCTTCACGAACAGCCGAATGAAGTCGTTGACGAGGGTTGTGACCACTACGAAGAGTTCTACGAGCCGCTCTTCTTCGAATACCTCGCAGAAGACAAACAGAACCCTGACTTCGGTAGTCTTCCGTACCTGAACGGTGGCTTGTTCGCAAGGAATCCTGTCGAAGAGGAGTTTGAGGACGCGAAATTAGGTGTCTCTGCCGAGGAAACGAACGGGCTCTTCGACGATATCCTCGACTTCCTCTCCGACTGGAATTGGAACGTAGACGAACGACTCGACATCGTCGATCCCAAGAACCTCTCCCCGGCGATCTTGGGCCACATCTTCGAGCAAACGGTCAATCAGAAGGAGATGGGGGCGTACTACACACCGGAAGAGATCACGGGGTTCATGGCCCGGCGGACGATCCATCCGTATCTGCTCGATCAACTCAACGAGGCTGTGGACGCGGACTATGACGAGATCGACAATGTGTTCGGATTCCCCGTGCCGGAGGCAGATACCAGCACAGAAGCTGTTGCCGATGGCGGAACCATAACTCAGCAAGTTCCAACGGAAAACGTCCAAACCAGCCATGTGGAGACTCTCTACCACGACATTCTGAAGGAAGCGCATATTCTCGATCCCGCCGTAGGAAGTGGCGCCTTCCTGCTCGCCGCACAGGAGGTGCTGATGGACCTATACATGCAATGCATTGAGTATTTCCAGCGGCTCGAAGCTGAAGGGAAAGGCTGGGAGCTAGAATCCAGAACGCGAGAAGAGATAGAGGTAATCGAGTCTGGAAAAGGCTCCTCATCATTGTACGCAAAGCGAACGGCCATCCTCAACAATTTGTACGGAGTCGATATCGACGAAGGTGCTGTTGAGATCTGCAAGCTCAGGCTCTGGTTGTCGATGGTCGCTGATATCGAGGATGAACCGAGCGAGGTGGAGCCACTCCCCAACATCGATTTCAACGTACGACAGGGCAACAGCCTAATCGGTCAACTCGATACGGACATCGAGAGTAACGAAGACGGAGACAGCGATCTCGATTCTTGGGAGGTGAAAACTCGTTTTGAGGATGTGAAAGAGGCTATCGAGAAGCACAAGAAAGCGGAGACCAGTATTGAAGCTCAAGAATGGCGGAAGGAGGCAGAAGACAGAATAGAGGAACACCGGGACAAATTTGACGAAATCCTTCGGCGAGAATTCCAAGACGCTGGCTTTGACGACATAACGATCGAGGAAATTCGGGAGTGGTCCCCCTTCCACTGGCCGTTGGAGTTCGCCGACGTCTTCGAGAAAGGTGGATTCGACGTGTTCATCGGGAACCCACCATGGGACATGCTCTACGCGAATCGCGACGACTTCTTCATCCGCTACGATGAGCAGTTCCGTACCTATCCGTCGGAGGAAAAAGACGGTGTGATGGAAAACCTCCTCTCAAGCCCAGAAGTTGCGTGGGAATGGGAGGACTACAAGGGCTCGATGGAAACTCAGGCAGACTTCTTCACGCAGGGAGACGTCTACAAGCTCCAATCTCCGGTGGTGGGCGGTCGGACGATGCCGACAAAAAATGAACTGTCTGCTCTCTTTCTAGAGCGGGTCTTCAGACTCTCTCGAGACGGCGTGAGGGTGAGTCTGCTCCTCCCGGGAACTATCTTCGGTGGAGTGATGGGGAAAGACCTCCGGACACATCTACTGGATCACACAGACGTAGAGAATCTCATTGGATTCGAAAATAAGGGCATCTTTGAGGCGATTGACGATCGCTATCGATTTGCTGTACTGACGTTTAAATACGGAGGGAGGACGTCAGTACTTCGCGGCATCTTCAACCAGCATAACATGGACATCGTATATCGAATCGAGGAGGAAGCAGTTACTATCCCACGAGAGGTGCTTCTTAGCTACTCGCCTGAGGGGCGGATATTCCCTTCAATCACCTCACAGATGGAAGCAAGCGTCTTAGAGAAAGTGGTTGACCAACCGTCTTTGGGAGAAGGGGTGGAGGGGGCCTGGACAGTAGATATGCTGACGAAGGAATTTGTAGAATCGACTGACAAGGACCGATTACAGAATACACCTGAAGGTGCTGACTACCCAGTTTACGGGGGTAAAAATATCCATCAATTCCAGCACGATAATAGCCTCAATAGTGACTTAGCAGGTCCTGAGTACTGGAGTAAGGGACTCCAGGATCCGCCGAATAGTGCACAATATCGTGTCCGGGAAAAGAAGTTCAATAGAGGCCACCTGAAACGAGCAATCTACGAGGCATTCGGTGGGCCAGAAACCAGCAAGTCACAAGTACAATTCGTGGACGAACTCCTCAAGGAACATCGTGGCCACGGATTAGAAGAAGAAGATGTACTCCTTGATTGTGACGAGTATCGCGTCGGAATTCGAGACGTTACGAACTCCACAAATGAGCGGACGATAATCGCCACTGTACTCCCGAAAGACATCATCTGCCTCCATACGATTAACACGTTCAAACCGTTCGATATTAGGCCCAAAGAGGGACACCTCTCAGAGTCTCCGCTTCGGTCACCCTACATCCGGCGATTCACGGATCGGGAACTCTTCGTGGCGACTGGACTCCTGAATAGCATTGCGTTCGATTTCCTGATGCGGACCAAGGTCGAGACGCACATCATCAAGCGTGAGCTACTGGAATCCCAGCTACCACGCCTCACCGACGGAGATGACTGGTTCCATTATATCGCTGAACGAGCTGCCCGGTTGAACTGTTACGGGGAAGAATTCAAAGAAATTCGTGAGCGACTCAGCGGAATCGAGGCAGCGGTAGAAGATCAAGAGCGCAGAGAATTACAGGCTGAAATCGACGCGGCCGCATTCCACGCGTATGGCCTGGAACGTCGTGACGTGAAGTTTGTCCTCGACGACTTCCATCGCGTTGAGAATCCGAAGCTGATGGACGAGATGTACTTCGATCTGATCTTGGAGAAATATGATCTGCTGGACCAGAAGGGGCCCCTACCGTAGCTCCCGAATCACTGTCCGACAACCCCCAGCATACGAGCTTCGCTTGTACATCACTCTCTCCCATCAGTTTTGTCTGGTATTCAGTAGAGGCTTCAACGTTCTCTTCCAAGAACTCCTCAAGCTGACTGAGGAACTCCACAGTCGGCCACTCTGGGAAGGAGTCGTACTGCTCGTTCTGGCGAAAGATCTCCCGTAGAATTCGGTCTTCATCTGTGTTCGCCAGCTTTACCTCCTGCAGCCGCTCTTCGATGTCGGTAGCCCATTCTCCTAGCGTTTCGAACTCTTCGACAGGCGCCGGCTCATCGCCGTGATTCGGCTGAACGTAGTGACTGATGAAATCGAGGATCGTCTCCTGTTCCTTCGAGAAGGCCTCTCCCTGTTTGAAGGCTCCCTCAACCTGGCCTTCTCGAATCACCTCCAGACGCTCGTCAAGCACTGCTTGAATCTCCTCACGGTTCGACAACACCGTATCTGGATTTCCGGTGATCGGTTCGCCGTCAACTGAAGGGTCAATGTTGAGCGTGCTCACGGGCCGCTCTTTGACCTCGTCGGCGAAGGGCTTGTAGTAGAAAGCACGACGGACGCGACCAAGCGGGGACTCGTGGTCATCATCGTCGAACCAGAGGTGGGCAAGGGCGAACACGCCCGGACGAGGACCGGCATCGTGGTCAGTTACATTCGTGTAGAGGAATTCTCGTTCTTCGGGCGGGTCATCGAAGAAGTCCTCAGCGTACTCGAAGTCTTCCGCAGTCAGATCGTAATCCTCGTTCAGTTCTCGCTTCAGAAGGTACCGCTCGAACGCAGCATGTTCATTACTCCCAGCATTGCGGAGGAGCGGATTCTTGCTCGTGTCGTCGAGTTCATTCACGTCGTCAATTTCACGGGACTTCTGGAGAGAGTCCTCAATCTCGTCCACCTGTAATTCCCCGATTGTCTTCTCCGTGTCTACACCTGTCTTTTCGAGAATCTGGTCTTCGTTCGGATCGAGGATATTGTTCTCCTTTCCGACGATGAGCGCGATATCGTTGATTTTTGCCTGCAGGCGTTTCAGGAGCTTAATCGCCGCCTCGATGTCGCCGTCCGGGTAGAAGTTGTGGACGTGTTTCTCGGCGGTACTCCCGATCCGGTCGACTCGCCCGACACGCTGGACAATCCGCATCGGGTTCCACGGCAGGTCGTAATTGACCACCACATGAACGTCCTGGAGATTAACCCCTTCACTCAGCGTGTCAGTGGCCACTACGTACTGTAGCTCTGAGTCCCCCGACTCGGCGAGCGTTTGCTGGTAGCCTGACGCCTCGGGAGCAAAGCGTTGAATGATGTCCTGTTTATTCTCGTCGCCACCCTTGACGACGGCACTGTTCGCCTCTGTGAGTGGTGAATCCTCGTTGTCACAGAGGGTTCGATAGACGTAGTCTGCAGTTGCCCGATACTGTGTGAAGATGAGCACCTTCTGATCGTGGTTAGTGAGGACATCTGCAAGTCGGTCGATCTTCGGGTCGCGGAACTCGCGGAGTGAAAAGACGGCCTCGTAAAAGTCGCGTGTGGCGGGGTCGACTTCGCTCAGGTCACTATTCGGGTAGAGAATCGGATTCATCTCTTCTTCAGGAATATCTGGGAGGACACCAGCGTCGTGGTCAGCGAGCCATTGCCGCGTGGAAACCGCATAATCACTCACATCACCCGCATCACGGGCGACATCACCGATGAACTGCGAGAGGAAATACGAGAGAAGGGTGAGGTCCTCCCTGATGTACGTCTTCACCTCGCCGATGGTGGCGTCTGCCAGTTCATCTCCCTCGGTATCAGCTCCTTCTTCCGCTTGAATAGCGGTGGTATCGAAACCGAATTCTTCGAGTGTTTGTTCGAGATCTTCAGCAGCGTCGGCTCCTTCGACAAAGTCACCGAGTTCAGAGTCATCCCCTTCCCGAACAGTTCGGAGCATATCGATGTCTTCGTCCTCGGGAAGTTCACCAAGAAGGCCGAGAAGCTGGCGTTCGCTCTGATGTAGCGTCTCGATCGACTGGACGAACGCGTACGTTGAGGACTCGAGCCGTTTGAGGAGGTTCAGCTTGTAGAGGGCTTTCAGCGTGCTCCCCGCTTTCGGGTTTTTGACTGTGATGTGGGGAAGGTGGAGAGCGTCCATCACGTCGGGAAGCATCCGATACACTGGCTGGTAGGCCGCCGGCAGGGAGTACTGTTGCTTGTTGAGTTTCGGCGGCTTGAAGCTCATCTCGAAGTCTTCGCTGTCCTGAATCTGGTCTTTGACGTGCTTGCGCGTCCGAAGAACCATCACTTCGTTCAGGATATTCGAGATCTCAGAGGAGTGTCGCTGGAGCTGTTCAGTGATTTTCTGCTGTTCGTCGTCGCAAACCTCCTCTTTCCCGGCCGCGATTCGTTTTCGCGTCTCCGAGAGTTCGATGTATTCGTCGAACGCATCAAAGTCGAGTGATGCCTTGTTCCGAAGTTCCTCCGGGCTGGTGAACAAGCTGATGAGGTTCTTCAGGTCGGTAGCGCTGTTATTGATCGGGGTCGCGGTCAGCATGATCATCGTCTTTCCTCGGAGTTGCCTGAGATTCGCGTGTCGTCGCGTCCCCTTGTAGTCGTCATCGTGGTCCGGGTTCGGTCGCCACTTCCCGTAATTCCGGAACCGGTGAGCCTCGTCGATAAGCAGGACGTCGAACTCGTCTTTGAGATCCTGCACCTCATCGTAGGATAGATTCTGGAACTTACTGATACTCATCACATCAAGATGCGTGCCGTCCACCTCTAACCCGAAGTACGGATTGCCGTCTTCGTCAGTGTCGTGCTGGAGTAGGTCTTCCCACTGATCAGTCAGGTTGGCCGGGACAATGAGGAGACAGTGGTCGCCATGTTGGCGGTAGTCGTGGAGGAGTTCACCGCCAATAAATGATTTCCCCAGGCCGACCGAGTCGGAGACGATGCACCCGTTGAACTGGGAGAGCTTTTCCTTTGCACTCTCATACCCGAGCTTCTGGAAGTAGTACAGTGGGCTGTCACGGATGTTGACGTTCCCACTCAGTTCGTCGTAGGCGAGCAGCTTGTAGAGCTCGAACGGCTCGAGATACGTGCCCAGCTCCTCGGATGACGTCTCCTTGTCGGACTCGTCCTCCTGCTGTTCCTTCCAGTCCTGGTACTCATCGCTGTTCTCGATGATTCGGATGATCTCCTCACTGAACTCCTCGGCGTTGGCCCACTGGTTGTCGTACCACTCCTCGAACGCTTCGGCCTTGTGTCGATCCTGACTCGTGAGATTCAGTTCGATGTTATTCTGGTGGCCGCTCTTGGTGAAGTTCGAGGAGCCGACAACTGTAGCGCATGGGCGGGTGTCTTCATCTTCGTCTTGTCCCCAATCTTCATCATCTTCGAGTGGCGCTCGAAATGATGCACCCTTTGCGTGGAAGTAACCGTTTTCAGGATTTCGCACACGGACGCTCACCTCGCCTTCGGCGATAAAGTCTCGTAGCCGGTCTAGTCGCCCGATCTGAGCGTTATTCAGCTCCGAGATGCTTTCTCTCACTTCTCTTTTGAGTTCCTCTTTGAGATTCTGCCCCTCACCGATTTCGTCAGCAGTTCCCCTATTCGTCTGACGGCCCATCAAGATCCGAAGCGGAGCGTGGCCGAGCTCGTCGGGGTCAGCCAGGTTCTCAAGGTCTTCCCGGTAGAGGTCGAATCCTGAGAGATAAAAGTATCCAGTTGCGATACGGCCCTCCTCGATCTGGGGAATAATTCGCTTGTAAGCGTCTTCTAGTGTTCTGTTGGCGTTATCGACAAGCGGAGGAAGCGAGAGCATCGTAATGCCGAGATGTATTCAGTACGCTAACTTAGTGTTTAGTGACCTTAGACTACAGAGGTGTCACCATACTATGGCCAATCAAACTGGCCGAAGATCCCGCCAGCGGACGTCAACGGTGTCACCATTAGCAATCTCAACCCGGAAAAGATAGCCCTCTCGTTGATCACCAGTTACAGTTCCTGCATCGTCTGGGATGATCTCAACGACTGTTCCTCGACGTCCATGGAGGCGCTCGTGATCTGGATCTGTCTCGTCCGGGACATCGATTCGGACCGTGTCTCCAATATCGAATCGTTTCATAGTAGGTGTCATCAGCTCCGAATCCAGAATAGCCCTATCGAACCAACCATAACGGTTGCACCGATTATTAGCCCGACTGTCGTCGGAGACGGCAGAGAATAGCCTGCACCCGTGAGCAAAGGAGTTAGAATGAACCCGCCAGCGTATCCTCCGATAGTAAGGTATCCAGCGGCAAGGAGACGGACAAACCACTGTTCAACAATCGTATGCGAGCGGTGATCTGGGTCTTCATCAGGTCGAGGCTCAACGATTTCCGGATCAGGCTTTTCCCGCTTGAGGTATCGCCATTCATCAAGATACATTCGGACAGGAAGGGCAGATTCGATTTGGTTGAGAATAGCATATCGGGCCTTGTTCAGCCGGCGATACGACTGTAAACTCTGATACCAAAAGTAACAGATCAGACTTCCAAATCCAGAGGCGAATAGAACGATTGCAGCACTCGTAGTCGTCAAATTTCCTCGGGCGAGAGCGAAGAGTCCGGCAGTATCGACGTCAAAATCAAGCCAAAAAATCGGTTCATCTGAACCCGCTGATTCGCAGTTTCGATTGCCACCTCCCCATAGTGGATGTATTGATCCATCAAGCGGTCCGTCTCTTCGTTGTTCAGATTCGTTAACGGTCCATCCCCTACGGTATCGGAATCGGTCGGTTCGGCCGGGTCACCACCAGTAACCTCTTCGGGGTGTTCCGGCTCCGTTTCAGGCGTGTCTTTGTCCTCGGTATTTTCGCCAAAATTTGCATTATTCGGCTCGCTCTCACCAGGAGTCTCGTCAGCAGATTCAGGCATATTCCGCTAAGGTGTCGACGAATGATGCTTTGTGCCATTCTGGGAATAGGGAACTGTAGAAACAGTTTAGATCCAGACGCTGTTCGGAAACCGCCATTATGCTCTCCGCGTAGTGCCCATACTGGTTGATGAGCGTCTCATCACGCACTGGCCGTCTGAGTGAAGATCGTGTACAGCCATCCCCCTGCATTGGGCCATACTCGTCCGAGGGTAGATCATGCATGCTTCGCGATGGCGTTCACGATAGACTTCTGCCGCCAACCGACAATCTCATCGGCTTCCTCCTTTACCACTGCTGGAAGTCGCTCGTTCCCGTTCGGTCGCACACCGATAATGGGTTTCTCGAAGTGGTCTGCCATCTCAATCTCCTCCTCGATCCACTCGCTGTGCGAGACGTACATCCCAGCGACGACGACGACCACATTTGCCTGCCCAACCTGCTGATAGAGCTGCTGACGAAGATCATTCTTATCTTCGAACTCCATCGGATCGTCCTCTGGGACACTGAAGTTCTGCCAGTCCAGTCGATTTTCATCATCGAGGAACTCCTCAATGCGTTCACGCTGCTCGGAGTACTTCCACGAGTGACTCACAAACACCCGATACGGTCGATCTTCCAGAGGGAGACGCGGCTGTGTCGACGTGCCGGTCTCATCTGTTGTTGAACCAGATGAAACTAGGCCACCAAGTCCCTGAGCGCCCTTGTATGTGAAATAGCCTGCTACGGCAGCAGCGATAATGAGTTCCGGAGCATCGTGCCAGAGATAACGAAGTGGGTCGTCATGCGGATCATGATCGACTTGTCCACCTTTCCAGTCCGCATATCCGGCGAGGAGTTCTTTTCCAAGGTCGACGACATCGGGGTTTTGCTGGTTTGCGGTTGGAACTGATGTTGTATCGGATTCATCAGTAGTTTCCTCAAACAGGCCAGCAAACGGATCGTCTTCCCCGTTTGATTTGATAAGGGCATTCACGTCAAGGCTTCCAGTGGGGCTTTGCACCTCGACGGTCGGGACGTTGGTGACAGGGTCGTTTTCGTTGGGTGTCACAGGCGATACATCGCAATTTGGGTATTTAAACCCAAGGGGGATATTTGCTATTCAGGAAGGTTCGTGTTTCCGCGAACTTCCGAAAAGCCGCCACTTCAGAGTTCTACAGAATCACCACCAGGAGACCCAGTACCCAACCGGTGGCCAATTGTTGAAATTTGCTTTCCGGAAACAGCCCGGTCACGTATTTATGGCCTGAGGCAGAACCAGTCATTTACTAACACAATGATCCGCGATGCTCGCGTTCTCCGCGCCGGGTTCGTCCCTCGGGAAGTTGAGCATCGCGACGCGGAAGTCAACCACCTCTCCAGTGTTCTCGAGCCCATCACGAACGGAGAACCAGCCGACACAGCCATCGTCACCGGACCCAGTGGGACGGGGAAGACGTGTATCTCGAAATTCGTCACGGAACGGCTGCGTGAAGAGGTCCTCGACGTCGAGGCCATATACGTCAACTGTTGGCGCAACTACACCCGGTTCCGCACGCTCTACCAGATCCTCGACGATCTCGGCGCGACCATCGATATCCACCGGCAGTCGACGCCTCACGACGAACTCGTCGACCGCCTCCAACAGCACGATGGCCCGCGAACGGTGGTCATCCTCGACGAGGTCGACCAGCTAGAGGACCCCAGCGTCATTTACGACCTCCACAGCCTGCCACAGTTCGCGATTATCTGTATCGCGAACAAGGAAGAGGAGCTGTTCAGCCGCGTCGACGACCGCCTCGTGAGCCGCCTGCGATCCAGCGAGCACGTCCGGATGGACAAGTACCACGACGAGCAGCTGTACGACATCCTGAGTGCTCGTGCGAAATGGGGTCTCGACGAGAACGTCATCACCGACGACCAGCTCTACCGGATCGCCGACGCGGCCGCCGGCGACGCCCGCCTCGCAATCGGCATCCTTCGAACGGCCGCCGGCAAGGCTGATCGCGAGAACCACGAGCACATCACCGACGACATTCTCCTGAACGCCGCCGAGGATGCCCGAGCCCAAATCAAGCAGAAGAGCCTCGATTCACTCACGCCGCACCAGCGCGTCGTCTACGACATCGTTCGCGAGCACGGCCCGGTCGGGCCGAGCGAGATCCACGAGCGCTACTCCGAGGCCGTCGATGACCCCCGGACGAAACGGACTATCCGCACGTACCTCTCGAAGATGGAGCAGTACAACCTCCTCGAGGCGGAGGGGACGAGTCGGGATCGAGAGTACTCGCTCGTCGATTCGTCCGCTGCGTCGCCGATGCAGTAACCGTTATGCCGTCACCTATCAGGAGCTGAACTCGCTGAGGCCCGATTGCTCGTGGTCCAGCGGCTCGATGACCTGAGAATCGTCGTTGCCGGGATTGTTGACCTGCGTCGAGATTTCGTAAGCGTCTAGATCGTCCTTCGGATACGGCTGGCACAGTTCCTTGCGGGTATCCGGGTCTGCGGCGAGCCAGTCGGACTCAGCGTCCTGTGGGAGGACGACCGGCATCCGGTCGTGGATGGGGATCATCAGGTCGTTCGGCTCCGTCGTGAGAATTGTGACGCAAGAGATCATCTTGTCGTCGCCCTCCCAGACGTCCCAGAGGCCGGCCATCGCGAACGCGGGGTCGTCCTCGCGGTAAATCCGGTAGGGCTGTTTCAACCCGCCGTTCGGTGATTTCCATTCGTAGAACCCTGACGAGAGGACCAGACAGGGACGGGTTTCCCATGCCTGCTCGAAGACGCGTTTCTCGTCGGCAGTCTCGGAGCGAGCGTTGATGATGCCCTCCTCGGGCTCATCCGCCCAGAACGGAATCAGCCCCCAGTGGTAAGCGTCAATCTTGTCTGGAGCCTCGTTCGTGATGATGTGGAGGTCGTCGCCGGGCGCGATGTTGTATCGGGGTGTGTACCCGCCGTCCGTGACGGCCTCGGCGTCGAAGCGAGTCTCGAGGTCGGCTTGGTCGATGAAGAGAGAGTTTCGGCCACACATACCTGAGAGTTCGGAGGGAGGCATCTTCAACATGGTCGCACAGGAACTTCGCGGCGCCGACGTACTTAACCAACATACGCCCCGTCACGCACAGAGTGTTGGTTAACGGAGGCAGTACTAGACAAGCCTGATTCTGGAAACTTCTCGGAAACGAGCGCACAACCGCAAAAATTCGGCGACTGTTTCACCCATACAGTACCTCTAGCAATCCAGCTAAGCACTCGAGTTGATTCTGGGCAATATACACCCGGAATTCGATGGGCGACGACAGAGTATTTATACTCTTCTTTCGTTCTGGTGACCATGTCCAGACAGGTCTCGGATTATTTGTCTGAAATAAACGACCACATCTTTCTTCCCGGCCTCCAGCGGGAGTTTGTCTGGAATCCCAGGCAGATTGAGGAACTGTTCGATTCATTGATTCGAGACTATCCAATCGGAGCCATAACTGAATGGAGAGTTCGAGCGGCCAATATCAGCGACTACAACTCGTATAATTTCCTGCGGATGTACGTTGCCGATGACTATCGGCCACCGGATCCAGTTTTGGCGGAATACGACCTCTACAATCAGGAGGTTGAAGACAAAGAACCGGAGATTCTGATTATAGACGGCCAGCAGCGCTTGAACTCGCTCTATATCGGTGTCGAGGGGGGAATTACAGTATATAATGGCGGGCGGGGGAAGCCCAGTGATCAGCTCCAGTACTGGGAAGGCCAGCGGCTGTGTGTTGACCTATTCGGTCACCCAGAGTACGATCGCGACGATACAGCAGGCGACTACGAGTTTGAGTTCAAATCGACAGGGAAGTTTGGAGGAACGGACGAGACGGGCTATACCATGACCGGCGACACGCGACACCTGTGGATGCCGGTCGGGGAGTTATGGAACGGAGGCGACGAAGGGAGCTCCGGGAACTCCACGGTACTTGAGGGAAGATCGCTTAGCGAAGTCGTCGATGAATACGTGGATACCGCCGAACTGAGGGCGGACAACGAAACCCGCTACCAACTGCGCAGTATTTCGATGGCCGTCGCGAGAGACATTACGAGCAACGTTCTACAGGACGATCTCGAAACTGACAGTACGAACAAGGATAGATCCGAAATTCCCGAGATATTCACGAGGCTGAACATGGAGGGCTCTGATCCGAAGCCCTACCAGCTCCTTCTCTCAAAACTAATGAGTTATTGGCCGTACGCAGAAGAGGAGGACGAGCGGATCAATCCTAGGGAGGTCATCCAAGATTGGATTGACGAATTTAAACAGAAGTTCCCTGAGTATGAGCAAGAAATCGACCGGAAGCTGTTCCTCCGGTATACAGCATACTTAGTCGGAACAGACCTCCTCCGCAGCAATCTTAGCAGTATCGACGAAGATAGAATGGACGAGATGCGCGAGCGGTGGCTGTATAATGAGCCCGTCGTCGCCGGACGGCGCTTCGAGTGGTTTCGGACATCGCTCGAAAAGGCATTCCAGACAGTAATCGAGAGCGGGATTCGGAGCTCGGTTATGAACACGATGCCGATCTTCGCCCTACTTGGCGTGTTTTATTACCAGAATTCGGATGCTGAGGTCTCCGACGCGAACCGTGAGGGTGTTTTCCAGTTCGTCGCAAGAGCTCTCTTGCTGAACAAGTACTACCAGGTTCTGACCTACGGCAAGTGCCGCAACTGGATGCGATATCTTCGCGAATGGGAGCCAGAACCCGATGAGCCCACCGTTTTCCCAGGAGAGGAGCTATTTGAATCTGAGAACATCAGCCCATCTGCTGAAGACATCCGTCGGGTCGTAGCCAACGCTCGTTACGAGAGCAGCCCAGGAGAACCTGTATTTACTGACACAGATGTCACGGCAGTACTCGGACTCATTGAGGAATCATATACGCAATCGACGTCCACCAGTATTGGCGACTACTCGGTTGATCACATCTACCCGAAAAGCAGGGAAGAATCCGTATCTGAATCCATTGGAGAGACTGTTGATCTTAATCGAATCGGGAATCTACAGCTGTTGCCACACGAGATGAACGAAGAGATCAAAAGCGATCAGTGGCCCCACGACTGGTTGGACGACCTCGGCAACGCCGAGGCTGAGCGTATCCAACGTGTAAATCAGTATCCCGATATCGAGCCGACCCCGGAGAACGCACAGGCGTTTATTCAGGCTCGCGAAGAGCAGATTACCGACTACTTGATAGACAAATACGTGAAGTAAAGAGAGAACTGCACGTCGCAGTTTCCTTAGAATTTTCACAGAAATCAAACTGAGACACCGGCCTACTGAGCTCCTTACGTATTAACCAACAGACAGAGGGCGTATGCATCCAATTGTTGGTTAACGGAGGAGGCGCCTCATATCGGAATTGTTCTCGGAAGTGTCCATCCTAACACGAAAACACGCAAACAGCGACGCCACTCGTTGTATTCTGATCGATTCCCTGAAACGCGGAAGTGACACGCCGCGGCTTATCGGGAACGTGTACATCTAGTTGAGTATGTCCAAGCACTCAACATCGACGTCGAGCCGATTGGCAGTGGACCAGCCGACACGGGGGCTGACCGTAATCGGTCCCTCGCTGACCAGGCCGATCCGACTACGGACGAGATGCTGCTGCCGCAGCTCGACGACGGCATCACGCTGCTCGACGTCGAGGGAGGCCGCGGCGTCCCGATCCTGCAGTCGCTCGTGCTCGACCATCTCCTCCTGCACGACGGGCCCGCCTTCTGGGTCGACGCAAACGGACACGCGACAACGACGACACTCGCCCAGATCGCGCCCAGTCAACGGTTGCTCAACCGAATCCACGTGGCACGCGGATTTACCGCCTACCAGCACTACGGCGCCGTCTGTGATCTCCCGACGGCAGTGAACAAGTCGATCCAGACGTCCACCGCCGACGCCCGGGCGGCTGGTCGAGGGGCGCCAGGTCGTGACGAGGACACGTCGCCCCACACCCCCGCCCTCATCGTCGCGCCGGCCGTCGACGCCCAGTACCGCGCCGACGATACCCTCGGCGAGACCCACGCGAAAACCCTTCAGGCTCGAACTCTCGCCCGGTTGGCGACCTACGCCGATGGGTACGACATCCCGGTGCTCGTTACGCGAAACGAACGAAACGAATTCACCGAGTCAGTCGCGACGGTCGCCGACCACCCCCTGGAGTGCGAGCAGACGCGGATGGGCCCACGGGTCGTCGGCGAGGACTTCGAGACGCTCGTCTATCCCGTCGACGACGGCGCGTACTACCAGACGACGTTCGCGTACTGGCGGCAGCTGCTCGCGGCACGCGCCACGCAGGTCGGCGTGGAACCGACGACGCCGGCGCCGTCGACGCCGACCCCCGAGGGTGTCGGGACGGGCGTCACAGCTGACGGTGAGACGGTGTCGGCCACCGCGGACCCCTTGCTCGATGCGTGGACGGCGAGCGGTACAGGAGGCCGATAGCGATGGGGCGTACGAACCCGACGTACCGAGATGCGCTGCGGGCCATCGAAGAGCGCTGGGCGGAGTTCCGGCGGGCACTGCGGCGTCGCGACCAGCCGCGCTTCGACCGGCTGTTCGAGTACGCCCGCGAGCACGCCAACGCGAGCGGGCTGTTGAACCACCAGAATCCGCTGCTGCCGGCGCTACTCAGCATCGATCTTGAACAGGAGGGCCGCCTCGACGACCACGAAGAGCGCCTCGAGGAGCTCGAAGCCGCGGTCGCAGCACGCGATGACCAGGAGAGCGCCCCACCGGACGCGAACCCGTGACGATGCCGTTCAGTATCGACTTTCTGGACGACGGCCGCGTCCTGTGGGAAGCAACCGCCGACGGCGCCGTCGCTACCGAACGCGATGATTACACCCCACGCTTCTACGTCGCCGCTCGCGACCCAGAAACCGACCTCGACCTCACGACACTCCAGTCGGTGTACGACCAGCACCCGGATGTCGTCGCTACCGAGATTGTTGCGCGACGGCCGGGCTTTCGACGAGACGAGGAGACCGTTCTCGCGGTCAACGTCGCCCACATCGACCGCGTCACCCCACTCGCCCGGCAGGCACGCCAGTTGTCGGACTATCCAGTCGGGAATCTCGCCTGTTTCAACGTCGACTTCTCGCGGGAGTTCCGGTACTGTCTGGAGACCGGCGCCGATCCGACGCCGGCGAGCGAGCTGTCGACGCTCCGGCTCAGCGTTCCGGTGACCGAAACGAGCAACGATGTCTATGGGGAGCTGTCCGTCGCCGGCGACACCGTCACCGGCTCGCCGACGGATATCCTGACCGCCGTCCAAGGGGCACTCGAAGCGCACGATCCAGATGTCTTGGTCTGTTCGACGAGCGAAATCGTCCCGACGCTGTACGAGATGGCGACGGCTGCCGGCGTCGACGACTTCTCGCTGAGTCGGTGGCCGGACGTCGACTACCAGCAGCTCGCGAGCCGGTCGACGTACTCGAGCTACGGCCGCGTCGGTCACTCCCCGGCGCGGTACAACGTGCCCGGCCGGGCGATCATCGACGAGTCGAACACGTTCTTCTACGGGGAGACGAACCTCGAGGGCGTCCTCGACCTGGTGTCGCGCTCGAAAAAGCCCGTCCAGGAGCTCGCGTGGGCGTCGATCGGGAACGTGCTCACGGCGATCCAGATCTGCGAGGCCCACGACCGCGGTGTCCTCGTGCCATGGAACTCCTGGCGCCACGAGTTCTACAAGCCGATGGGGACGCTCCACGACGCCGACCGCGGCGGCTTCATCTTCGCGCCCGAGGTCGGCCTCCACGAGAACGTCCACGAACTCGACTTCTCCTCGTTGTATCCGAACATCATCTGTACCCGGAACGTCTCGCCGGACGTCATCCGGTGTAGCTGCCACAGCGACCGCGACGACGTCCCCGGCCTGGGGTACTCGATCTGCGACGACCGGGGCTACCTCGTCGACGTGCTGCAGCCGATCATCGACGCACGCGACGAGATCAAGGCGGCCATCCGTCGCGAGAAGGAACGGGATGACCCCGACGAGGACCGTCTGGCGGAGCTCGAGGGACGGTCGGGAGCGCTGAAGTGGATCCTCGTCGCCTGCTTCGGCTATCAGGGCTTTGCGAATAGCAAGTATGGGAGAATCGAGTGTCACGAGACGATCAACGCGTTCGCTCGCGAGATTCTGCTGGCGGCGAAACAGCGGCTGGAAGCCGGCGGCTGGCGCGTCGTCCACGGCATCGTCGACTCCATCTGGGTGACCCCGGACCCTGATGTCGACGACGATGACCGCGAGGACCTCGAGACGCTCGCGACAGAGATCACGGAACGCGTCGAGATCCGCCTCGAACACGAAGCCCACTACGACTGGGTGGCGTTCGTGCCGCAGCGCGAGAGCGACGCGGGCGCGTTGACGAAGTACTTCGAGAAGGTCGCCGGCGACGACGATTTTAAGATCAGAGGGATCGAAGCCCGGCAGCGCTCAACCCCGCCGTTCATCGAGGCCGTCCAGCGGGACTGTCTCGACCGGCTCGATGCCACGCAGTCACCGGACGCTGTGCTCGGGCGTCTCGAACGAGCAATCGACGAACTGCAGGCGGGCAACTTAGCAGTGGAGCGACTCGTCGAGCGGAATCGTGTCTCCAAGCCGCTGGAAGGCTACTCACAGAATACTCAGAACGTAGCCGCCTTGAAGCGAGCCCGCGAGCAGGACCTGGCAGTCCACCCGGGGCAGGATATCGAGTACGTGGTCGTCGACGACGAGAAATCCTCACGAGAGCGTGTCGCCCTCGCCCACGAAGCGATCAAGACCTACGACGCCTCGTACTACGAGACGCAGCTGGTCAGAGCTGTCGAGAGTGTGCTTTCACCGCTCGGGTGGGACCGAACCGATATTCGTCGAGAGCTCTCCGGTGAGAGGGACGCTGTTTTGAGCTCATTCGGGACTACCAACGAACTGTCGTAGTGGTCCCCACCCCTGGTTTCCGTCGTTTCGATCCAACCCCACGTTTCCGACGTAATTTTCGACCCCCCTCGTTTCCGTCGTTTCCTCACGCCACACCCCAGATTTCCGTCGTCCGTACCCACTCTGTAGTAGGAGGTTTCTACTCGCGAGTCCAGTCCTGCATCCGGCTGTCTTCGAGGATCGTTTCGCGGACGACCTGGGGGTCCTCGATGAGTCGGTTCTGGAGGTGGATGCCGCCGGCACTCCCCTTGTTAATCTTCTCGATTTCGACAACTCCGAGGAAGGCTTGCTCTTTCAGGATGTCGCGGAACCGGCGGACGGAGAGGATGTCCATATCGAGATGGTTGCAGATCCGTTCGTACTGGTCGTACACCCGACTCGTGAGGAAAGCATCGTCGTTGCTGTTGACACTCAGTTCCGTGAGCGCCAGCAACGCCGCCTTCGCCTGCGTGGGTGCGCCGTTCACGAGTTCTCTGAACCGATCCTTTTCGGCGTGTTGCTGTGCCTGGCGGACGTGGTCCTCCGTCACTTGCTCTGCCCCGGCCTCGTAGCCGACCTCCCCGGCGTGGCGAAGAATATCGATCGCCTTCCGAGCATCGCCGTGTTCCTGCGCGGCGAAGGCAGCCGAGAGCGGAATCACGTCCTCGGAAAGGACGTCGTCCTGGAAGGCGTCCTCGCGGTTGAACATGATCTCCCGGAGCTGGTTGGCGTCGTATGGCTTGAAGAACAGCTCCTTGTGCTGGAAGCTGCTTTTCACGCGCTCGTTCACGTTGTCGACGTACTGGATCTTGTTGCTGATCGCGATGACACCGACGCTACAGTCGATTTTCCCCGCCTCCTCAGCGCGCGAGAGCTTCATCAGCACGCTGTCGTCGTTCATCAAGTCGATCTCATCCAGGATGATGATCACAGAATCGAATTGAGCGTCGAGCGTCTTCCAGAGGAGTTTGTAGTATTTCGACGTACTGAGGCCGGTATGGGGGACGGTGATTCCAGTCGAAGGTTCATCGTTCAGCTTCGCGGCAAGTGAGGAGATTGCTTGGGTCTCGGTATTGTCTTCAGCACAGTCGATATACGCTGTTCCAATCTCGACGTCATCCTGAGCGGCATTTTGAGCTCGTTGACAGACGTGTTTTGAAACGAGAGATTTACCGGTCCCAGTTTTCCCGTAGATCATCACGTTTTCCGGAGAGTACCCGTGGACAGCACCATTGAGACGTTTCGCGAGCTTCGAGATTTCCTCGTCGCGACCGACGATTCGGTCAGCCTCCGGAACGTGGCCGATTTTCAGGAGATCCTTGTTCGCGAAGATACGATGCCCCGATTCAAAGAGTGGGTCGTCGACAGAACTGGGTGAAGAGTCGGGCGTCATTGAATATCACACGGTGTGAGCGGGGGGAGTATAAATCTAGTGGAGGACACCACCCTACGTTTCCGACGTTCCTTGTCCGATATCAGCAGGAAAATGCCCTAATTCGGTGGAATTGGATTGCTGACAATATAGCCGCGTTTCCGACGTGAGGTAGGAAACCCGAAGACGGAAGCGTCGCCTCGATCTCGAATTCCGAACACACACACCCTACGTTTCCGTCGTAATCACTGAACAGGTGGGGAGGGACTTCGAAGAAGACGTCCACGACGAGATACCCAAGACAAAAGCGGCCTAGCCGTCCATAGCTAGCCGTCTATAGAAATGGCTGGAAAGGGTTGTTTCATCTGAGAGGGCGAAGTACTTCGCCCCTCCTTGGCAGAAGTACACTTAATGAACGTTTCTCAGCTATACTACTTTAATCTATGTGTTGCAGAAGTTAGTTCATCTCTAGGTTGCTTCTAGGCCAACATGATTAGCAGCTGCATAGTACTAATCGTAGCCTCTCCCTACTCCGTCGTGGAGAAACGACGGAAACGCGGGGGGTGTGATCCCTTCGAAATCAGCTTCACCCCCTCCACCGACATCCAGTTACGACGGAAACGTGGGGTGGGTGTCCTCCCTCTTCGAGTTTTACTCGTCCGGGTTGACCGGACCCATTCACACTGAGGGATGTTGGGCAAACCGATCCCATTCACACTCTGGGGGGTGCCGTCTGCTTCGTCTCTAATGGTACTGAAAAGAACATCAGGCTACAGTTCCATCTAGTCTACTCGTCGGGATTCACCGGCCCTTTGTACTTCGACGTCACCGAATCTCCTTCCCGCCACTGCCAGTAGTAGTAGCGGTTGTCGTTGATTTCTTTGATCGTGATCGTCGCCTTCGCCGGCACGTCGTCCGGAAGGTCATCGGGGCGCTCCTCGACGTCGGCGTCGTCCGCTTCCTCCTCAAGACGAGCTTCACGCTCCTTGTGTTCGGCCAACGCCTCGGCGTAGCTGGCAGCGTCCCGAAGATGCTCCGGTGTGGCTTCGCTGAGGGCGTCGACGATCTCCGTCGGGAGGTTTGCCGGTGGGGACGGTGGTTCGTAGGACATCGACTCTCTCCGTGTTAACCAACACGAACTCTCTATCCATAGTTTTGTTGGTTAAGACGATGGAGCAAGCTCTTGTTCCTCTCTGTCTGCAACACTACTCGAAACTTCTTTATATAGTAGTTTCGTACAATGTTACACCGTGCTCCGGCGTATCGAACTCGAGGTACTCGCCACGGTCGACCGCGGCGACACGATCTCCGAGCTCGCGACGAAGCTCGACCACAGCGAGAGTTACCTCTCTCGTGCCGTCGGCGACCTCGTCGAAAAGGGACTCGTCTACACGGAACGCGACGGGCGGCGAAAACGAGTCGTCCCGTCGGATGCTCGCGCCGTCGAACTCTATCGGGACCTTGTCCGCCAGCACTCCCACATCGAGTTCCCAGAGCTGCTGACCGGGAAGGCACTCGAGGTGCTGTACTACCTCGACCAGCCGCGAACCGTCTCCGAGATCGCCGACCGGAGCGACAACTACCGTAACACGGTCAACCGCGTCCTCAAGCGGTTTCGTGACCGTGGTCTCGTCGGGACGGCCGACGGCCGCAATGACTTCAACGCCGATTTCGACCGCCTCCACGAGTTCGCACGTGAACTCGCACACCATCTGCATCGCCAACGCCTCGAAGCCGTCGCCCCAAAGGGGACGATTCTCTGGGAGGATTACGACGAATTCCTCACACAGACCGAGAGGGAGATCGACGCGGAGGCGTTCCACGAAACCGGCCTCGCTCGGTTCGCGGCCTTCGACCTCCAGTTCCTACTTACCGGCCACCGCTACTACGTCTACTCCGAGGAACTCGACGCAGTCTCGCCGGCGGAGCTCTGCTGTCACGCCCTCTTGATCGACGACGGCAGCCGCCACCGCTCGTACTGTCTCCTCCTGCTCAGCCACGTCGACGTCGACGAGGAGGATCTCCGAGAGCAGGCGGTGAAGTATGGCCTCGAAGACGAAATCGACGCCTTGCTGCTCTACCTCGAGACGCACGGCGAGGTTGATGACGAGCGGCTCCCGGAGTGGGACGAGTTCCAGGAGCTGGCGGCTGATTACGAGGTGCCACTATCACCATGAGACCAACATTCGGACGCGAATACATCGAGAACGAATTCCAGCGAATCGGGGACGGGCTGTCTGAACCGCTCACGGTCTACCTGATCGGTGGTGGCGCGATGTCGCTGCGCGACCTCAAGGGGGCGACGAAAGATATCGACCTGGTCGTCCCGGATGGCGACGCGTACGGCCAGCTGTGGGCTGTCCTGATGGACCTCGGGTATGCCGAGGTACAGTCGCTGGACGCCGATTATCGGGCGCTGGGTGCGACCAGCTGCGTCGAGAATGACGATGGCTGCCGCCTCGACATCTTCAACCAGCAGGTCGCGAACAAGCTCGTGCTGACCGAGGGGATGCGCGACCGAAGCGAGCCGTTCCTCGCGACCGACCGATTGACGGTCCGGCTGGTCAGCAACGAGGATATCTTCCTGTTCAAACTGATTGCGGGCCGTGACGACGACATCGAGGACATGAATATGCTCGTGCAGGCTGGCCTCAACTACGACGTCGTCCGAGATGAACTCGAAGCCCAGATCGATCGGCTCGGCGACGACCAGTTCGCCACCTTTGCGAATGAAGCCCTGGTCGAGCTTGAGGAGCGGTACGGGGTGACCACACCGATCGAGGACCGCATCCAAGAGCTGACGAACCGATACTACCGCGGGCTCGAAGTCCTCCAGGCACTCGACGAACCGATGACCGTCAACGAACTGGTCGCCGAATTGGAGTTGGATACCGACGAGGTTGACGACCGGATCGCGTATCTCTCAACGTTCGACCGGGTCCACAGGGATGGCGACACAGTCCGTCCCGTGGAGTAGTCCGGTCGCCACCCTACGGTGAGGGAAGTCGCCCATCTGGTCGGGGAACACGTCCCTGTTTGATTTCGTGATCCACGCGACGCAGATGCTTGCAGCCACCTTCGGGTGAGCGCTGCTGCCAGTCGGGACAGGTACACGACTCGTCGATGACGTCGACTTCGTACCTGTTTCCGGACGCGGACTGCACCTCGTAGCGGCCACCTTTCGAGAGGAGCGAGACGTCCATCGCTTCGCTGACGGCGCGCTGGGTACGTGGTTCGAGGTCGTCCTGTAGCTGTGGGTCATCGTCGACGACCAGCCGGTCGCGGACGTCGCCGGTTCGGCCACCGTCCGGGGCGACGGCTTCCGTAGGGCCAGCGAGTCGCTCGTGGAGCAGCTCCTCGACCGGATGGCTTTCCGGCCAGAGGTAGTGGACTTCGCGACGCTCGCGATGGTCGTAGGATCCACACGCGGCCGCGCTGCCGGTCCAGACTCGCCAGGCACCGAGCGCGGCCATCACGTCGACGATGGTCCGTGGAACTGTCTCGTGGTCGTCCGGGAAGAACACCCGGAAGCGGGTACACGCTTCTTGCGGCGGGATGGTCTCCCACCAGTCTTCGCTGGAGCCCCAACTGTCGAACATTGCTTCGTCCGTCCCGTAGCCGACAGTCAGGCCATCGATCTGCGGCACGGTTCTTGGTGTCGCATCAGGCTCGCCTTCGAGTACCCGGAGGATGGCGTACCGAAGATACTCGTGTGCAGGGTGGTCTGTCGGCCGGGCGATTTGGTCGTGCTGTTCTGCAACTCGTTCCGCCTCCTCGAGGATGACGGTCAGATACTGGTCAATCATGGTTTAGTGGAGACGGGAATGCGCCTCCGCCCCTCGGCGGGCGATGATAAACTTAACCAACAAATAGAGCGGATTACACCCGATTGTTGGTTAAGTTTGAATGAACGCTGATTCAGTCTTCGACAATCTTCCCGATGATTTCCTGAGCCGTCGAACTGATCCGACCGAGACGATCCTGAATCACGTCCGGCTCATCGCCCTGCCACGCGGCCACGTAGAACGCGGATCCGCTCGTATCCAGATCGAAATACCGCCCGACGATGTACGCGACGGCTTCCGCTTCGACCTCGCGTTTCGCCCGTTCAGCCTCGTCGGTGACGTCTGCGTGGAGGAGTGCGTGGGCGTACTCGTGGATGAGTGTCACGGCGAGATCAGCCTGATTCGTGCGGGCTTTCGCCTCGACGACTGGTTGGAGATCACGCGTACTCCGGTATTTGCAGACGCCCTTTGCGTCGCCATGCTCCCACTCGGCAGCGTCGACGATACGGACCGTCACGCCGATATCAGCGGCTGCGTCCGTGAGTGTAGGCACGAGATCGTCGGCGTCCCCAGTTGCCTCGGTTTCCAGTTCGGGGATCGGCTCACCTTCGGTCTGGGACACGTCGAAGACAGACGTGGGTTTGAAGCCGACAAGCCCTTTCGACCACTCGTCCGGCGACGTTTCGTCGTATTCACAGTCACTTTGCTCGTGGTAGCTAGGCGAGTTCTCGCATTCAGGACACTGCTTGGTGATGATCGGGGCCCAAATCCAGATGGCTGACTCGCCTTCCTGGACGTGCCGGTCGAACTCATTCCGCCAGGTGTTGTACCCCGCGACCTTCGTCGCCTCGGGACACTGAAGATTGATGAGGAGGGTGTTTCGGTGGGAGTAGTCGTGGAACCGACTCTGGACGTCGAGCCACTCCTGGAATTCATCGCTGGCCTGCGCATCGTCGACGTGGTCGACGAGGTCGTCGATCCACGCTTCGATGGTACTGTGCATCTCGTCGTGTCGCGTGTCGGTCTCCTTGAACGAGACCGATGAGTCACTGGTCGTAGCCATGTTTTCAGTAAATCGCGTTCACGGCGACTGCGTCAGTTCAGATCGCGCCGCACCCCTTCGGGGCGCATAAAAAACTCGCGGCGGCGGTCACCGGAGGACGGCCTTCTCGTCAGCGAAGCCGACCGCCACGAGGTACTCGAGGAACTCATCGAACTGTTCAACGTCGCTGGGCGTGTCGGTCGCGAGGTGTCGCGCCCACTCGATAGCCCACCGGAACGCAGGGTCGGTACCGCCCGTTCCGTGGATGTACCACCAACGAGCAGCCTTCAACACGACGAGCGGATTCGTCGGTGGCTGTTCGCTTGCAAGCCTACGAGTGATCGACCGGATCTCCTCAGGAACTTCGGCGGAATCGACCTTCCCTGATTGCGTGTTTGCAATATCGATTGGAATGTCGTCGATCGAGATGTTGTTGGCACTCTGTTGTTGACTCACGAAGTTCACCTGTGTGTGAAGGCTCTCCATCGAGCCTTCGCCCTCTCCGGGCGCGAAAAAACTGCTCGTGGCGTCACGCGGGCGGGAGGTACACGCTCTGCTCGCCGGCGAACTCCTCGAGATTGTTCCGATGACGATGCGCGAAGTAGCAATCATAGCTGCAGTAGCCACAGATCTCGCCCGTATCGTACTCAGCGATGTAGGGGCTGCGCCGGGTCATCCAGACGTTTGCGCCACATTCAGTACAGGTAGCACTGTCGAGATCGCTTGGTGACGGTCCCTCGTACTCGATGTGAATGCCGTTCTCCTGCGGCGTCGACTCAGGCCAGACGCCGTGTGCCTTCCAGAACCCCCGAATACGACCGAGGCTGTGCCGGACAGTCTTGCGAACTGTAACATGGTCAGCGTCGCGACCGCTGTCGTCCCAGCCATCAGCTGTCCAGAACTCCCCGAACTGCGCCCCGCGATGCAGGCCGTTCCAATCGAGGCCGACGATGTCGGCGGGTGGTTCGTCCGTGAGCGTCGGTCGAGTCAGTTGCCGGATGACGTCAAGTTGTTTGGGTGGGCTTCCACCGAGGATGTGGACGCGCTGGCCACGCCAGTCAGTCGGTTCGGAGAATTCGTGGGCCAATCGGTCGGCGTACCCGCGCGAATAGCCGAGGATGAGGTCGTCGGGAATCGTGTGAATCACCTCTCGACACTTGGGAACGATAACGAGTTCTGCATCGGGATAGCTCGCCTGGATCTCGCGAGCAGCGGCTACGTACTCATCGACCTCGTCGGGTTCGTATGCATCCCCGATCACACCAACTCGGGGCTCGTGTTCGAAAAATCGGGAGACGTACCGGTCAAGATCGGGATTTCGAAAATCATTATCGAGCATCCCGACGGGGATGTCCAAGTGCTGAAACTGGGTCTGCTGATAGCCACAGTCTTCCCGAAAGCCAGGAAGAAAGTCGAACTTCAAGGCGTCCAACGCGAACGGAACTCGGTGCAGGAACGCCACGACGTCGGCTTGTCTGGCAGCGGCAATCTCTCGCGCAGTGCTGCTGCTGGTGCTGATCAAGTGACATGAGTAGGGCCTGGCGCGGCCACATCTGGCCGCCCGCACCCTCTCAGGGGGCGAAAAACCGCTCTGAAGGCTGCTATTAACCAACGGCGGCAGACGAGACGATGATTGTGTTGGTTAACGTGGGCGCTTACTCCTGGTCTTCTTGTAACTCAGTTACCTTCCACGACGAGAACTCGTTTCTCGGCCCCCTTTCTAACTGTATTATACCGATATCATTGTTACCGTAATGGTCTTGCCGCCGGAGCGTGTAGCACCTGCGATATGGAGCGAAAAACGATTGCGGTCACCGGGATGTCCTGCAACGGCTGTGAGCAGAACGTCGAGAACGCGCTCAAAACGATCGAGGGTGTCACTCGCGTCGAGGCCGACC
>NZ_CP100004.1 GCF_024138165.1 Halorussus vallis
ACGTGGACGAGTTCGGCGGTTGCTGCGAATACGTCGAACGACTCGCACGACGGCGTTGTGCCGGGCGCTCGACTGCTCGTCTTGAAGGCGCTTTCGGACGATGGCAGTGGGTCGACGTCGGATATTGCTGAGGCGATTCGGTACGCGGCCGACCAGAACGCCGACGTGGTTACGATGTCGCTTGGTTCGCCGGTGTACGACGAGGCAATCGTCTCGGCCGTCGAATACGCGTACGCGCACGGGGTTGATGTGGTGACGGTCGCGGCCGGGAACAGTCGATTCGCGCGAAGTCCTGGTATCGCGTCACCGGGAGACGCGCAAGACGTGATTACGGTCGGCGCGACGAACGGCAGTGAACCATCGCACGCGGCGAGCGCGTACTTCTCGCAGTACGGCCCTGACAGCGGGGCGACGGACCTCTCTACTGGGATGTCGCGCGGTGCGAGCATCGACGTGGTTGCGCCGGGAATGGCGACCGTCGTGCGCGTTCCCGTTGAGGATAGTAGTCGGACGAAGCTCTCGAAGCTCTCGGGGACTTCGATGGCGACCCCGATGGTCGCTGGTGGTGCGGCGCTCCTCGTCGACGCACACCCGTCGTGGGAGAACAAGACGTTCCGCGACTGGATTCGAGACGGCGCGGTCGCCGTCCCTCACGCGGCTGAGACTGAGGTTGGACACGGGATGTTCAACGCCGCGAATTCGATTTCGAAGACGGACCCGAAGACCGAGCAGGAGGGCGCGATGACCAAGGCCGCCGAGCGTCGTGACGATTTCCAGCGGGCTCGCGGGCGATACGTCGTGGCTTCCGTTCTCGGTCGCACCCGTCATCGCAGAAGGAGTCTAAGGATATGAGTCAGGTTTCTCGACGACAGTTCCTCCGAGCGACAGCCCTCGCTGGAACCGTTACGGCCGTAGGGAGTACGCACGTTCATGCCGACCACGGTGAGCATCAACCGGACCACGTTTCGGTGACGTTCGACCGAGTGTTTCTCGAATCCTACCAACCGCGTCTCGACCTCACGGCGGTCAAGACGAACCCGGAGGACACTCTCCCGAAAGCGATCTACGGATGGAAGGCATCGAGTCCCGAGCATTCGACGGACGTCGCCGTGTTCTGGACTGCCTATTCCTTTCAAGCAGGCCTCTCACCGTTCGGGCATGACTCGCACCTCGGCGACCATGAGCCGGTCTACGTGTTCGTCGATGACGAAACGGGCGAGGTCCGAGAGGTCATCTACAGCGCGTACCACTGGCTTCGCGGCCGGGCGACAGTACCACCGCTCTATGACGGGAGACACCCCGAGGCGACGGTAGTTAGCCCGTGGCACCAGTACTCGCTCGGAGCAAGTCCGGAAGCGGAGTTCGTCTCCGTCGAAGACCTGCTCGATGTCTTCAACAATTGGCTTGACGATGGCCTTGAAGACGACCTGGCTCCTGGGACTGCACGGAATCCCTGGAAGATGTCCGGACGGTCTGGCCGCCGTCACTGGTGGCGGGAAGGACGAGACGGAGTGAGCATGAACAAGCTGTTCTATAGTTCGATGCTTAGCATCAGCGGGTTAGTTCCTGGTATCGACATCGGCGGTGCGAGCGCAAGCGACAACACGGAGTAAACTACAAACATGTTAGAAGAACCCTGGTTTGAGAGTGGTATCGTTATCGGAATGCCCAACACCGGTTTGACGGTCACCGTCGCCGCGGCCGTGTTCGTCCTGGGCCTGCTCGCCGCCCTGGTCGCCTCGAGCCGCGACCCGCGAGCCCTGGCCGGCCGTGCTGGATTCATGGACTGGAAACTACCTCGCAAAGCCCTTTCTCTCGTTTTCTGCCTGTTTCTCATTACCAGCGGTATCGGGCCGTTCGTTCATGTTTCCCCGACTGACACGGCAGAAGCTCACGGGACTTCAACGATAGACTGGCAAAATTCTCCAATGGATGGAGATTACATGGATTCGGCATATGATAAGCAGAACAAAACCGTCTTTGGTGCGTCTAACTCTAAAGTAGTTGCTATAGATGCCGAGACTGGTTCTTATAAATACAATATTTCCACAGGAGAAGTTTATGGGGTATCCTACGAGGGGAATTACCTCTATCTAACATACAGGGCCAGTACCATAGGAATATATGACGCGTCAAACGGACAATTTGTGAAGAACATCTCTATAAAACAGAAATACATAAGAGCAATAGAGGTTTCGGACTCCGGAACTATATTCTTCGCAGGTCAATCAAACATAACGGCAATGAACCAGGATGGTTCAGTAAAATGGACTAGCCCAACTGGGGACTGGGGAAGGGAGCTCGTTTACTCAAAATCGGATAATCGCGTATATCTTGCGTCTGATGCCGGTATCTATGCAGTTAACGCTACTGATGGCTCTCGAGAATGGGTCTATAGCCCTTCGACAATTCAGTATAAGACTCTCACTGTTGATTCCACAGGAGTCTATTTCGGCGGGAGAGACGGGAATCCGGTATATATCGGGGGCGTAGATAAATCGGGTAATCAACTGTTCTCCGACCAAATAGCTTCGGCGGGGGAACAACCAAGGGGTATGCGAAAATTTGAAGAATTCCTCTACTATGGCCTTCAGTCGGCGTCTGAAGTTCATGCCTATAACGTTTCGTCTCAAGGAGTCGCACACGCATATACCGGACTGGCGAACACCGACCAAACGGGCGAAGCGATTGAACGGGGCGGTAACGTACATTACGTTAACTTCGGGATTGATTCGGTTGGGTCACTCGATACGGGGCACGTCGCGTCTTATTCGTCTCCGGTTTCGGGGACTGTCAGTGATTCATCCGGCAACCCAATTGCTCAAGCGAATCTGACCATCACGGATACATCTGACAGTTCCGAAGTGTTCTCAGGCCAGTCGAACAACACCGGGGAATTCTCTGCCCAGCTTGAAGATGGCGACTACCGTCTAACCGCAAACAAGAACGGCTACGTAGAGTTCTCAAAGACGTTCACAGTCTCGGGCAGTCCAAAGACCGTGGACATCACGCTCACCGCGAAGCAGACGATTTCGGGGACGGTCGTTCACTGTTCAGACGGTCAAGCGATAACTCGCATCCAGCAGGGTTCTGACGCTACGTGCCCGACTGTCTCGAACGCGACGGTCGAAATCTGGGCGGTGTCGCACGCGAACATCACGCCTGAGGGCGTCCAGTCGAAGTTCGACCGTGCGAAGGAACTCCTCGAACAAGCAAAGAATCCGAAACCACCGAACTTCCGGTTGAACCGCACACTCACCGGACAAACGGGCATCTTCCGCAACACGAGTAAGCTCTACCCGGCGCTCTACACCCAGGAGGACATGGGGACTGCGCCGTGGGTGTCCGACAGCGCGGATCTCCGAACGCCTCGACTCCAACTCCCTGCTGGTGAACCCATCATCGTCACAGCCTGGAATCCCGAGAGGGGCGGCGTTGGCTGTGGTGTCGGTGCGTGGGTGACGAGCAACGAGTATAACTGCCAGCTTCCGGGCAAGCATGTTCGGAATGGGAAGGTAGTGTTCCAGCGCGTTGACCACCTCGGAGATGAAGTCGGTAGTCCGCACGAGGTTGCGTTGTCGAAAACGAAGGGTGGCGGGCTCGGCGACCCGAGTAGCCTCAAGTACGGCCGGACGCGTCTCTCGGCAGGTTTCTACGAGGTCACGGTCAATAAGGACGGCAAAGAAGCCGTCTCGTATCCCGTGGTTGTCGGCAGTCCGAACGAGGTCGCTGAGACGATTCAGAAGGACCTCCGGAATGACGCGAACCAGTTGACAGAACAGGCGAAACAAACTCTCCAACGGCTCCAGTCAGGGAAGTTCGAGCGTATCACTGTCCAGGCGGATGAGAACGGGAAGTTCTCGTATCAAGTCGACGACCCGATGCTGAAGACGGTGGCTGTTCAGGCGTACAAGGGAGGGCAGGTTCTCGAAGACGCGAAGAACCCGTCGATGGAGCGGCTTCGAACGGTGATGGAAAACGGCGGCTACAACGGCTCCGTCTACATCTCTACGGAAGTCGAGACGGTTCGTGTCGAGAACGCCCAAGGCCTCACAGTCGAGACGCGCGAACTGTCTGCGCCGCCGTTCTACAATTCGTCACTGTTCAACCAGTCGTGGACGGACTTCCTCAAGCAACTCCGGAATCAGTCGTTCTCGGAGCTTCCGGCGTTCCTACAACAGCAGTTGAACGGGACGTCGCGCGAGCGTCTCCAGCAGGTCTACGAGCAGTTGAACCAACTGACGAAACAGAATGACCGGCTTCGCGACCGCTACGAGGAACTGTTGAATCGCCAGAACCAGGACATCAACGTCGAAATTAATGGGTCGGACGCGAGCAATGAGGAGCTCCGTCAACGGATTCAGGCGCTCCAGCAGACGATTACGGAACTCCGAGATACGATAGAGGTCGGCGACGGAAGCACGAACGTCGGCCAAAACGCGGTGACGGCGATCCGGACGTTCGGTGCGGACCTCACGAAAGACCAAGTGGTCGTAACCGGCCACTGGTCGAACGGGACGTCGTTCGTGGTTCCCGATGAGTACATCACGCTCGACCAGAGTACGACGACGAACATCCCTGGAGTGAACTTCGGGACGACAACAGTGCGTGTGGAGGACTACCCGATTACGGAGTCGGACCCGGCGGGCCTATCGTTCTCGTTCCGCGTTGCTGGCGAGAACGGAATTGGCAGTGCAACGAATCGTCTCTCCAACCCGCACGCGGAGGGTGAACCCCCGAAGATATCGAGCATCGACCTTTCGACACTCCGACCGGGGCCGCAGGAGACGGTCGCTGTGGCAGTGAATCCGGCCGAGGACTCGTCGTTCCGGCGCGTAACCGGTGCGACGGTGTATGGACCAAGTGGTGCTGAACTGAACACGTCGAACGTCTCAGAAGGCAATCGATTCACCTTCAAGACCAAGGGCGCGGGCGTGTACTCGCTCCGAATCGGGATAGAGACGACGGATGGGACGCAGCACGTTGAGACGTTCCGGCTATCGGCCGCAAAGAAGAGCGAGGCGCGACCGCCGAGCATCCGCGCGAAGAGCGGTGTCGTCGGCGTCTACGCCCTCACAGGCGATACGTTCCAAGACGGAAGCATCGACGTCGAATCGAACGGTCAGTCAGTGAGCATCGTCGGCCAACTCCCCTGCGAGGTGGATGCACCGTCGAGCGTTCACGTCTACACTGAGAGTGTCCAACCGAGTAGCACCGCAACGACGGAGATTCGGCTCGTTCGCTGTGGCGACCACCGCGAACTCAAGCGCCACGTCGAAGTGACGGTTCACGGGAAGGCACTCTCGGAGAACGCGCTCGTCTACCGGAACGGAGAGCCACTCACGATGGACGGAAGCACGCGATACGGCCAGTACTCCATCTCAGCGAACGGGACAGTCTACGAGACGTACACGGACGCGAGCGGGACGCTAACGCTGAAGGTGAACAACGACCCCGGTTACATCGACCGACTGCTCTTCAGCCTCAACAAGCGCGTTTCGTTCTCGATGCCGGACGTCCTCAGCTTCACAACCGTACCGAAGCTTCCGGACGTTTCTGCGAACTAATCCGCAACTACAGTTCTACGAGATTCCGAACCAACAGAGTGTGAGAGCCATGTTTACGAATCCACGACAGAACCACCTCCGGTACGAGACAGGTGGAGTACCCCCGCCTCCGAAACTGGCGGCCATACTCCCCAGTGAATCATCTTCTGACCATCCCAATTCCGGCAGTCTTCAGCAATGAGCAACAGCAAGACCTACGTCAAGAAGTTCGTCGCACTCGCCATCGCCGCCCTCCTCGTCACGGGCGGTATGCAGGGCGCACTCGCGGCGAAACCCAGCATCGACACAGAAACTACGAACACGACCTCTACCTCCGAGATTACGGATGGGTCGGTCATCGATGTTCGCAACGGTGCGAACGCGTCGGACTACCACTCCATCCAGTACACCGCCGACAGTGAGAACTCGAAACTCAAAGTCACGCTGAACGGCAGCAAGGAAGGTGACGCCGTGTTCTACGCGAACAGTTCGGCAGAGGTCGTCGACTCCGCGTCGAACACGTACAAGGTGAACTTCTCAGAAGTGGAGCTCGCAGACGTTCCGCGGAAGGTGAACCAGAACGTCACGCTCGACTTCACCATCATCAACAATACGGCGGCGGCCAACTCCGACACGACGACCATCCAGGTCACGCTCCGAAACGGCGCGAACAACAGCGTCGTCTACGTCTCGGACTTCGACGTCGAGGATTCGAACGACATCGAGACGTTCAACAAGAACACGACGATTGCGGGCCTCACGATTCCGTTCACGACGAAGGACTACTCGCAGATCTCCGACCTTGACCGGAACGTGAATGGGAGTGCGACGGACGTGACGGTCGTCTTCGGTAACGGCACGGTCGCAGAAGACTACTCGAACGCGGTCGCGAGCGATGCGTCGGAGGGCGACTGGCTCATCAGTCAGGCATCGCTGCTCAGTACGACGCCCGTGAAGGTCTACAACGAGGAAGCGCCCGACAGCGTTTCGGACGGCGATAGCTACGGTGTCTACTCGTCGGATATCGGCGGCCAAGCCGGTATCACGTACGAACTCGGTGAGACGTTCGAGGACGAGGACGAGGTGACGGTGAACTCGTTCGGGAACAAGAACTACGGGTTCTCCTACAGCCTCCTCAAGTCGTTCGGCGCGCTCGACGCCATCAAGGCCGCGAGTTTCTAGCTGAACGATGGCTGGAAGTAAACGTAGAGATGCGGCCGTTCGCTTCGGCGGCGGCCTGTTCTACTATCTTGCGTTCATACTCGTCGCACCGATCTTGTTCGGTGTGTCGATACTCTGGTTCCTCGTCGACGTTCTCTACCAGCTTGTTACTGGCAAGGAGGGCTTGAGCGACGACGGTATGGTGCCCCGAGCGTACAGGAAGACGCAGGGCACCGGGACGTGGGCGTTGTTCGGTGATTCCGACAGTCCGCGTTGGGGCCGGAAGTAGCACCGACACCAGTAGTACCCCTACCTGAAACCCATCTTTGGAGCAGTTGGTCTGGTTCGACTCCGGACGTGGGCGTTATAGACTGTTATCATGATACAGGTACATCCCAGATTCGCGAGTATCGTTTTCGCCGTGCTCCTCGTGTCGAGTGCGGTCGCAACACCAACCCTTGCCGCTGAAGAAGACGATAATTTCTTTGACGGTCTTGTGAGCGACGACGATGGGCCGAGTCTGCTTGAACGTGCCGCGGTGAAAGCCGCCGGGATTTCGGGGTGGTTCGCTCGCGCGGACTTCCCCGGCTTCGGGAGTGACGAGTCGGGGAGTGCGATCGAGTACGCGAATGATTTCCAGTCGGAGTTCAATTCGAACAACAAGAGTATCGAGTCGTATGCGAGCGAGCGACTGAACCCCACAACTGGGTACGATACGTTCGCGGTGTACTTCCACGACAAGAGCGGCGCGAACGTGACGCGGTACGTTGTCGCGGACGTGTCGAACGGAAGCTGGTCGAACGCCCGTGTCGTCGCGTCGACGAATCGGAGTGTCGACCACTGGATTTCGGCGGACTGGTACGCGAGCAAGCACACCGCCGACGAGTTGGATACGTTCGTCGAGGAGTACGCGGAACTGAACCAGGGCCTCACGCGGGGCTACCAGCTAAAGCTCGTCGCGAAGTACGGGAGTGGCCTTGAGAGCGACATGTGGGCGCGGAATCGGAGTGACTCGGAATGAATCTCGATAGAATACAGCGACGGAACGGGATGAATCGGCTTGGAATGCATGTCCTTCTCTTGCTCGCGGTTTCGATCATCGTCTGGCTAGGGATAACAACACGGGCATGGCCGGTGTTTGACGCGGGCCAGTTCATCTACGAGCATATCCAAATCGTCCCCCCGGAGTTCGAGGACGGCCTCGCTCAAGTCCTTCTCGTCGACGTGGTGTTCGTGTTCGTCGAACTCGGCTTCTATCTCGGAGGTGACGCCTGATGCCGTTTGACGATGACCGTCGAGAGAAGTCGAAACAGCATCGTGAAGCCGCCTATTCGCGGTGGGAGAACACCACGGACCATGTGAAACGCAAGTCACGAGAGGGCGTGACGGACGCGCTCATATTCGTGCTGGGACTCCCGATGACCCTGTTCGGGTTCCTCGCCCGACAGACCGTGGGGACGTGGCGGCGGACTCGCGGATTCCTCGGATGGATTACGCTAGACCGCTTGATGCCGTCGGGGTTGGCGGGCGCGATTCAGGAAGTAATCGACCTTCTCCCGAAGGCGCTTGGACTCCGGGGGACGCCACGCACGAAGCAGTTCTCGGCGGCTGTGATTCTCGGTGTGCTCGCGTATTTTGCGACGTTCCTGACGGGTGGCCTGCTCATCGGCGCGGCGGTGGTTCTTACGCTCATGGTGGTTGTCGCGCTCGGTCGGAATATCCCGTTCGTGAATCGGACGTGGCAGGACACGACGGCGAAACTCCCCGTCAAGAACGACTACGATATTATCGGGTGGGAGCGTGACTGATTATGCCTGACCTCCGTCAACGACTCCGCGGAAGCGGAAGCGTGGACCGTGACGTGTTCTCGGGGCGCTCGATAGCGAAGGGCGTCTCGATAGGGTTGTTCTTCGCGCTTGTGCTCGTGTTCCTCGTGTTGAGTGTGGCCGCGAATTCGGTCGTTATCGTCGTTTTCGCGGGCGTCATCCTCAGCCAGTTCCTCTACGTGGTTCTCCCGATTCAGCGAATCCGGGGGAAGGCACATCGACTGTGGACGGGTGAGGCGGGGGAGGACGCCTACGAGGACGCACAGTCCTATCGCTCGAAGGCCTGGGGGTGGTTCAAGTGACTGCTCGAAATCCGGCGGTCGCGCTCGCGGTCATGCTCGTCGTCGCGTCGATTACAGCGGTCGTTCCGGCGACGCCCGCCCGCGCAGGCGAGTCCGAGAGCCAGTGTTCGAACATGGTCGTGCATGATGCCTTCCGGTTCGATAATAGTACGGTGGAGAAGGCACGGAATTCGTCGGCGACCTCCACAGTCTCGAATACGGAAGTCACCATCGAACAGGCAACCGGGTTCATTCGAGTCTCGGCGGAGAACCCGAATGGGTACTGTAACGAATTCCACGTCCGTCTCGACAAATCCATCGTCTCGCCCGCGGAACTCGGGTCGGTTGATTCGAACGACGGGAATTACTCGGCGGACTGGCATGCCACCCGTGACTTCTCGCGGAACGAGACGTACACGGAGGTTGTGTTAACGCTTCCCGCCGGAACCAAAGCCACGTTCGCGCCCTCCGAACTCCGCGTGAAATCGCTGTCGTGGACAGGGAAGGCTGAGAGCGCCGGGTCCGAACTGTTCGGGAACATCAGTCTCCCGGACTTCTTCGGGTCGGACGACCTCGAACAACGCACCTACGATTTCTCGCCGGAGGGCGCGAACAACTCGACGATTATCACGGTCGCGCTCTCGAATCAGTCGGACGGCCGGAGCATCGACGAATGGCAGGCGTCCTACCGCACGAGTCCGGACGGCGAGTGGTCTCCCGTCTCGAAAGAGAGCACCGCGCCCGTGTTCTACCGGAAGACCGACAGCGAACACGTCCAGTTCATCTTCAACGATGCGAACGCGACCGTCGAGTTCACGGCGAATCCAACGTTCACGGACAAAGCCCGCCACTCGTGGCGGAGCTACGACTTCGGACTCGACCGACTCAAAGGACTCGTGAACATCTCAAATCTATTCTGGATACAGCCCCCGAGGAGCCTGATAGCATGAGTGGAACGTTCGACAAGATCGTCTTCGGCCTCGCGGCCGTCGCGTTCCTACCTGCGGTCTTGGCGGGCGGCGGATTCATCATCGCGTTCGTGCTCGCCGTGTCGGTCGTCGTGGGCGCGTACGGCGGCCGTGAGGGCCTCGATTTGCTGAAGAAACAGCACATCGGGTCGAAGGCTGGCGCGCGACGGCGAGACGTACAGGACGCTATCAGTGGCGACAGTACGGACGATACCTGGGGGCGAGAATAGATGGAGCCGATGTACTTCATCCCGATAGCCGTTCTCGTCGCGGTCGTCGTTGGCAATCTGCTGTTCGGCCGCTATTCGGGCGGGTCGCACACGCTCGCGGCGACGTTCGGCCTCGTGCGGAACGTCGGGCTTGCGCTCGTCGGGATTCTCACGATGATGGGCGGCACGTGGTTTCACATTGCGGTCGGCATGACGCTGTTGACCGCGAGTTGGTATCTCGGCCGCGGCCACGCCTCCCGACTTGACGGTACGAACAGCGGAAGCCTCCGCGGGAAACTCAACGGCTAAATGCACACCCCCGCATCTGTCGGGGCGACGTCGCGTCGCTCCAACGTCTTTTTCTCGCGGTCGGGATTCTAACCGGGTTCGAACTCACCGACAGTACGCGGAATCAACGACAATTCACGAACCATGATTCACGAATCAATAACGAAGCTTCGGCAGACGTATCGAGTGGTAAACCGGAAAGCGGTCGCGGGTGACCTGTTCGGGACGATGGTCGCTATCGTCCTCGCGTATGTAGTCACGGAATACCTGACGCTGTGGGAGGTCGGCAGTGGCGAATGGTCGGTCGCAGACCTCGGATTCTCGACCGGGCTACTGTCGACAGTCGCCCTCGGAATCATCGCTGCATTCATCGTAGCACCGTTTTTCTATGGCGTCTGGCAACTCGTCGACCGGCGGTATGGCGACCAACGACCCTTACTCCAAATAGTCGGCGTTTGGGCCGTCACGGGACTCATCGTGCCGGCCGTTGTAGTCGCTGTCTACATCCTCTCGGATTTGGACGGTATCGCCCGACTCATTACGTCGCCGGAACTCATGCAGGTCGCCACCGAAGCGTGGGAGTCGTTCACCACGGCCGCCGGGAAAACCCTCTGCTTGTCGCTGTTCCCGTCGCTGTTCACGGGCGTCTACCACCGCTTCTCGACCGGCGACTGGACGGTCCGAACGCGACGCTTCCACGTGACCGTCGCGGTCGTCCTTGTGGTCCTCGTCGCGGCCGTTGGTGCGTCTGCAACGCTCTCACCGACGAGCGAGACCGCCGAATCCAGCACCGACATTAGCGTCGCTGACCCGTCCGACCCGGCGGCGTATGGGGACGGACTCTACGGGCCGAGTTTCGACCCGGCGGAGAATGTAAACCAGTCCTACGGCGAGTACCAGTCCGGCACGGTCCTCGCGTGCGGTTCTATAGACTCGCCGAAAGCCGTCGAATCCTACACGCCAAAACAGACGTACGCTGGCCCGAAGAACTTCGAAATCGCTCCCGGTCAAATCAATACCGAGAGCAGTGTCGTCACGCTCGACACTCGGTACTCCGTCCGTTTGACAGACTGGGCGCTTCGGAACGCGACAATCATCAACAGCGGATACTACGGTGAGAATCCTACGGACCACAATTACTGGGTTGGGACGACCTCCTACGACGAACCTGGTGGGTATGACGATATCCACGACGGGCTTCGGGTTCCGATGGAGAACGTCGAATCAGTTCACGTCTACGTCGACGTAGTTCGGGACGGCGAGATTCACCGCTACGTGACCGCGGTCTGCCCGAACGGAGGAGGTTCCGGTGGCGCTTGAAGGCGAAGGCACCGTCCAGGGCGTCGGCCACACGGACAACATCCAGTTCTACGTCCCGAAGGACGTGCGCGCCGACTCCTTACAGGTGTTCGACCCCGGCGACGAGTTCGTGGTCCGCGTCCTCCCGCACTCGGGCCTGCTACTCCGACCGCCCGACGTCGACGTATCATTCGCCACGCTCCTCGCGGCGCTCGGAGAATCCCCCGACCGCTTCGCCGACAACTGCTCGCTCACCGCGACCGACCTCAAGGAACTAACCTTATGAGTTACACGCCCACGCCTACGGTACGCCAGCAGACTCGCCAGCAGAGCATCGACTACCTACAGAACGAGTTCCGACTCTCGCTCGGGTACGTCACGGACGCCGAACTGAAATCGGACATCATCGACTGGATGACCCGGAGCGACCAACTCCCGGAGTCAACCGTGCTCGACTATATCGAGCGGCGGCTGTCGGACCTCCGGAGTCGCGACGACGGCACGCACGTCTCTCAGTTCGATATGTATCGGTCAGGCGACGACGGGACCGCGGAGTTCCCGGACGCCTGCCAAGGCTGTACGCACTACGGGACGCGGTGTCCCGTGTTCTGTGGGACGACCCAACAATCACAGCGCGAACAGCTACAGGACGAACTGGTCGATGAACCCCCGGCGCGAGTCAAGAATCAGTATCGGTCGTTCGCCCAACGCAACGACTGCCACCGGATTCCGGCGTTCATCGCGGAGTACGAGGACCGCTACAAAGATCTCACGCGGGAAGGCTGGGAACTATACCGGCGTCTCGACACGGACGTTGGACACACGGACGAACAGTTAGAGGGCGAGTCGCTCGCGTCGGACCCGTCGACGGAGGCGGTCGCCGATGACTAACACAACGCTGATTCTCGGCGGTGTCGCCGTGCTCATCGTCGTCCTGGTGCTCGTCGCTATCGACCGATGGGGTGTCTTCGAGTCCGACGACGAGAACGCGAACTCCGGGACAGAGCGACTCCGCCAAGAGGCTGAACGCGAGTACGACGACTACACCGTATCGATATTCAAGAAACATAAGACGCTCACCCTACCGGCGAAGGTTCTGACGGTGTGCGTCTCGCTCATCTTCGTCGGTGGCCTCGCCTACGTCTATCTCACCTTGAAGAACGGCGCACCGGTCGAATTACCCTACGCGAACGCGATGCAGCAGTTCGCCGTCGTCGCCGTATCGTTCTTCGTCGGCGTCGGGTACGCGAATCGGCGGGAGCGCGGGCGTCTCGAAATCATCCACGAGGACCGCGACGGCGAAGTCCGGAAGTCCGAGACGAAGTACTTCCGGCCGAGCGAGATGGAGGCCGACCGCGACGGCAACCCCATCGTTTACGAGACGTTCCGCACGCGGATTCTCGGCCTGTTCGAACGCCGGAAACTCGCCGTACACGACCGCGAACTCCGCGGGAAACGCGCGATTCTCCACGACAAGATTGCTCACGAAATCCCCTCTCACGCGACCCAGATCAGGGATAACGAGTGGGTGATTCTCACGACTCAACGGAAAACGACCGAAAACCCCGACCAGAAAGCCGCGGACTACCGGTACGCGCCGCCGATTCAACTCGACTACGAGTCCTACGTGAAACAGCGCGAGCGCGTCCAGAAGATGGAGATGAAGTACGATTCCATGAAAGCACAGCTAGCCGAGACGGAACAGGAGGTCCGGCGGCTCAGCGACCGCCTAGAAGCGAAGGACACGGACGTTCGGGAGAGCTTCAAGAACGACATGCTGGAGATTCTAAACACGCTCCAGCAGACTTCCGCAAAGTACACGGTGAAACAGGACCGTGGGCGAGAGCGACAGCCACGGAGTCAGCGCGACATCGAGGAGTTGAACGGCGACGGAGAGGGGGTGTCGGCGTGACCCGACGACTCCTCGTCTCGGTCCTCTTGGTATTCGCCGTGCTTGTCTGTCCCGTTGGGGCTGTCACCGCGAGCGATTCGGCGAGTACGCCAGCGCAAACCGTGTTCGATTCGCCGCAGTACGCCGTATCGGTCCAAGAGGCCGTGAACAATTCGACGGCCGGGCCGACGACTGCGGGGTCGGTGCGTATCTCGCCGGTTCAGTACGACGAGAAACACCTCGGCGTCACCGTCGCCGACGCTGACGCGGTGTTCAACACGACAGGCCCGCACGCGCTCTTCTCCGTCTCGGAGCGCGTGAAAGCCGCCCGTATCAGCCAACAACCGGCGAGCGCCACCGTGCTCGCTGGCGGACGACAGGTTCTCGTTGAGTACGAGGACGACGCCGCACCGTCCGGCGAGCAGTCGCTCTACCAGCTCGAACTGTACTTCGAAGACGGCAGCCAAAAGACCGTCTCGCTGTACGCGAAGAAGACGGGCGTCTCGGTCGCAGCGTCGGACCTCGAATCGTACGCACCCGTCATCGAGGAACTACAAGACCGCGCCGAAGAACACGGCTACGAGACGAATCCTGACGCGCTTCTCGACTATATCTCGTGGGTGAACGAGCGCGCGGATCTCGTCGAAGGCTGGCTGTCACAGAAGGCCGCGCAACTCGCGGCGTTGATGCTGGCGCTCGCGATGAACTGGTTGTTCTGGCTGTTGTTCCTCGCGGGTGTCGCGCTGCTCGCTCAGTACATCCGCAAGAAGTTCGGCGGCCTGCTCGACGTGCTTGAGAACGACTCGGGGAAGTCCTACCGGAAGCGCAAGGACCTCGCGATTCAGTACGAGGAGCAAAAGCAGAGCGCCGCCGAAGAATCACTCCGAGAGGTGAAAGCGGTCGGGTCGGACGACGTGTACTGGGAGGACGCATTCGGCGCGCGCTCGCCGAAGGACCTCGCGGACCTCGCCGCGCGCGGTGTGCATCGGCGCACGACCGACGGGCTTGCACAGGAGCACGCGGGCGTCTCGGACCTCGACGTCGACTCGATAGGGACGCCTGATTGCTGGCTGAACGGCGTGCTCCGCCAGAACCGAATTTCCTCCCCCCGGCACGCCTTGAGCGAACTGAAGGCCGCGTGCGAGCACATGGAGACGAAATGGAGTATGGGCCACGTCTACCGGGAGGCCCGCGACGAGTGCGCGCAGTTGATTCGCGAACTCGACAAGCGCCGTGAGACGCCCACCGTCTCCGGAGGGAGCGACTAATGTTCTCTGACCGATTCCGCCAACGCTTGCACCCTCGGGCGGTACAGTTCGCTATTGGTTTTATGGCGATAAACGTGCTCGGCGGCCTCTTTCATTCAGTGTTCCTCGTTTGGCTACTCGGCCTTGACGCGTTCAAGCCGTGGATGTACGCCGCCGTTATCGCTATCGACATCCTCAAACCGTTCGCGTATCCGTCTCAGACGACGACGGCCGCCTACGCACTCGCGACCGTCGTGGTCGCAGGGTGGTACGCCCGCCAGTATCGTGGTACCGGACAGGGAGGGAGCGACTAATGCGACGACCACGCCTCTCGGGTCTGCTCGGCCTGCCGAGACGGACCGCAGGCGGTCTCGCGTCGGCGTTGGTGTCGCGGGTTGCCGGACCCGGCGGATCGTACACGACGCGCCTGCTCGTCGGTCTCGTCGTCCTCCTTGGCGCGGTGAGTCTCACCGGCTTGTTCGTCGCGCTCACGTCTTCGATGGAAACCTCGGGGTCGAGCGTCCCGTTCCTCACGACGATGCTGGAATGGGGTACGAACGGATGGGGGTACGTCCTGGTCGCGCTCATCTTCGCGCGGTCGAGTCTCTGGGGCTTCCGGAAATCCCTCGTGCATCTGGCCGCGCGCAAGACCGGCTACGACACAGGGACTATCGAACGACTCGCGGCCGAAGCCCGGACGCCCGACGGTGCGACTCGCGTGCTCGCGCTCTCGTCGGACTCCATCGAGGAACTCGCACAGAACCTCCGCTGGGGGTTCGACGGACGGAACGAACGTATCAAGGCCGAAATCGAGGAGACGGAGTACGTCGACACGGAGTCGTGGTGGTCGCGGGCGCTTACCGTCGAGTGGCCGCGAGACGACAACGAGCGCGCGCTCTCGGGGCCGGAACGCATGAAGTTGTTCCGGATGGACCTCGCGAGCGCGTTGAACACCGACGACGTGCTGTGGCGGTTCGCCGTCCCCGCGCTCGTCGTGTTCGTCCTCGAAGTGCTCGTCGTTCGGGTATGGGTCGTTTGGTGGCTGTACCTCGTGCTTGCGTCGGTCGCGTTGTTCGTCGCGGCACTCGGGTACGTCACGGTGAAATGGCGTCGCCATCGGCGTCTCGACACACTCCGTGCGGACGCGACTGCCAACCAGTGGGACGAGGTATCCGTCCTCGTCAAGAAAGCCGAGACGGACGAACTCACCATCTTCTACGGCTTTCTCGCAGGTCGGGTGTATGCGAGTGACGACCCCGACGGACTCGCTCGCGTGCTCGCTGAGCGCGCTCACCAGCGCGCGAACGGACTCCAACCTGCGCCCGCGCTCGAAGAGCGGAACGCGTGGTGTCTGAAACGCTACCTGCCGTCGCTCGCGTCGTGGCGGGAGAACGTCGAGAAGCCCGCCGTCATGGACGAACTCGTTGAGACGGTGCGGCGAGCGCCGGACGGGATTATCGCGAAAGACCACCTCGTCGACGCGGTGGTCGAACACGACCGCCGGTACATCTGGCGGGGCTTGCGGTTCGTCGGGTTCGGCTACGACCCGGAACTCATTGCGGAAGCCTACGAGGAACTCGTCCCACAGGCGCTCGTCGAGGAGACCGTCAGGGTGACGGGCGGGAACGGCGACGAGTCCGAGCGCACGGTCGTTCGACTCCGGACCGAACCACTCCCGAAGAACACCGAGCAGCTCCGCGCGGCGTTCTCACAACGGTTCCACGCCCGCGACGACGAGAGCCGGTACGACCTGCCGGAGTTCGAAATCCAGGAGGACGCCGACCGGTTCGTCGTTCCCGAGCGAACGTAGTTCGCCTACTCTCGCTCTTCCAGGTACAGACACATCGAGACGATTCGGTCAGTACGGACTCAAACCAGTGCTTACCAAAAATCTCGGAGGTTTAGACGACCGCGATTCCGTGTTTGGTGAACAACGACTTGATGTCAGTCGGAAGGTGGGGTTCTCCGAGGGGCTTCTCTCCGCCAAAGGCGGTGAACCGAACGACGTTCGGCGAGAGGACCGTGAAAAAGTGGGAGGCAAGGCCGTCGCGGACCTCAATGAAGTCGCGTTCGTTTTCAGGGCAGTGGGGTATTACTCTCATACCTCAATCTACAATTCTCACAGGCGGTATATAAACCATTGTGGTTGTTTGAACTTCTCCCACCCTCGTAAGGACGCGTGAGCGGTTCGACCCCGCTCCGAGGGCCTGATGGTAAAAATTTCTCTCAGCATAGTCGTACTGCAAGCACTTATCGACGACCGAACCGTCGAAATCCAGTGCGCGAAGAACCACGGGTTCCACATCGTCGCCGACGGCGTGCGGATCGCCAACGACAACGCGAAGGGCGGACTCCCGATAGAGCACTTCGAGTACCCGTTAGAGCGCGTCGACCTCTCGGCGGACGCCGAAGACCTCTGCGTCGAACTGAAACGGCGGTCGAAGCGCCGCAGGCATCGTCGCCGGATGGAGCGCCTGAACACCGAAAGCCACTGCTTGGCTGAAGGCGAGGAACTCCCAATTCCGCGTCCGAGCGAATAGCCTACGGTCCCTCAGCCACCTCCGTCCCCTGAACCACTGTAGGAACCTTAGGTACCTTAGCCACCTAAGCCACCTAAGCCATCTAAGCTACCTAAGCCACCCCAGGTACATACGCCAGCGAAGCTACCTCAGCCACCGAAGCCCCCACAGCCACCATAGCCATGTCTACGTTCGACAAAATTCAGAGTCAAGACGACACGTCGGCGGCCGTCGCCGCCGAGAACAAGGTCAAGAAACGAATCCGGGACCGACTCCGCCGGGAGAACCGCGAAGTCGAAGCCGAGGTCCGCTCGATCATCTCGAAAGCCGAGGAAGCCCTCGCCGGAGAGAGCGAGCACATCCCCGAGAAACTCCTGGGGAAACTCCATTGGTACCTCTGGCTCGACCCTGACCGGGCCGAGGTCCTCCATCCGCAGAACGACGACCTCGCTCGCAAGTATAAGCGGTACTTCCAGCGGTGTCACGTGGACCGTGAGCGCGGCATCCGACCCGACCCCCAAGAGGAGTACAAGATTCTCAACGAAGTCGCGAAGGCGCTCGGGTATCAGTCCTCCGTGACCGACCGCAGCCAGTACGCACCCGTTCGCCTCGAAAGCATCGACGAACCGGGCGCGAAGTCAGTCGAGAACCCGACTCCAATCGGACGGCGACGGATCGGCCACGACGACCCCGCTGACCCCGAGGACCGCGCGGTCGAAATCCCACATCAATCCTGCGACCACATCCTTGCGGTCGCCCTCCCCCGGAGTGGGAAAGACTCGACGCTCGCCAGCATCGGGAAGAATCTGTGGGACGAACACGGCTATAGCTATTTCTCGATTCTCGACGACGGCCGGATGGAGACGCCGATGCTCGCCATTCCGAACGACGAGAAGGTGATTCAACAGAACCTCGAACGCTTCGGACAAGAACCGGATGCCTTCGACGCCGAGGTGTTCGTCCCCGCGATGGACGGCCTCCCCGAGCGCCTCCCGCAGAACTTTACACGGTTCAGCATCGGCATCGACTCGCTCACTCCGCACTTGATTCTCCGACTTGCGGGTGTCACGAAGAGCGACGAGACGGTCGAAGCGCGAATCAAGCAGGCGCTCGACGATACACTCGCCGGAACCGGTCAGGTGACCGAACTCGTCGCGCGCCTGCAAAGCTACGCGAAGCAGATGGAGGCGACTATCGAGTGGACCGAGATTCACGAGCGTCAGTCCGGTAAGCATGAGACCGAGACGTATACGGCGAACTTCCAGATGGACGCCGAGGACGCGCTGAACACGGCCGCCCAACGACTCGGCCAACTTGCGGGCGAAGGCCTCGTCACGTCACCCGACGCGGTGACGAATCTCGACATGCAGAAGGTCATCGCACGCCAGGAACAGGCGGCGGTGCTCTGCTGTAATTTCCTGAAACAGGGCCAGGAGGCGTTGAAGTACACGATTATGGACCTCTGGCTTAGACTCATCTATCAGGCCCGAGACGACAACCCGCGACTGCCGCGGGTCTGCCTGGAGATTCGCGAGTTGAAGAACGTCGCACCGTCGAAACTCGCCGACGTGCGGTACAAGGACGCGATAAAGACGCTCCAGCAGACGATTTTCTTCATCTCGACGCAGGGCGGGTCACGCCGGATTCTGATGCTCGGGAGTACGCAGAAGCTGAACGACGTATACAAGCCCGTGCGGTCGAATATGGCGACGAAGATACTGCTCCGTCTCGGTGAAGAGGAAATCGAGACTCTCGACCGGTCGTACCACTTCGACTATCGGCAGAAGGACCAACTCGCGGAGTTCTCCATCGGCCAGGGCATGATTCTCGCGGGTGGGGAGGCGTACTGGCCGATAGACCTCCGAGGAGCACCGTGCGGGCTTGGACTCGGCGACCAGCACTGGTTCGACCGCTACGGCCGCGCGTGGGGCGCTCGCGTCCGCCAGAGCCTGAACGACTACTGGAACACGAAACACAGCGACAGCGAGTGGTGGGTACACGTCCCCGACGCGGAAGTCCGCGAGATGGACGACCCGCCGAAAATTGGGGATACGTACTCCGAGTGGTACCTGCTCTCCGAGGATTTCCCCGACGAGACGGAGCGGGAGGACGTCGACCGCGCGCTCATTCGAGACGTGCTTGAGAACCGCCGCGAGTATCCGGTGAAGACGGACCTCTCGCTCGCGGAGACGGGCGCGGGCAACCGCCAGCGCGACCTCTCGATAGCGCCTGCGGACCCCGAGGATAGCGGTGTAGACGACCTCGCCGAGGAGTTCGGCGTGCCGCAGGACGTGCAGCCGTGGCTGGCGGACCGAACGCGGCCCGGCCGCCAGCGGATGGTCGAAGCCTGCCGCATCCTCCAGGAACACGGCCCGTTCCAGTGGTACAAGGACATGGACGAATTCCTCTCGTATCCCGAGTCGACGATGCGGAATTACGTCGAACCCGAGGGCCTCGAACCCTGTTTCGACACCTCTGGGTCGAAGATAAAGCTGACACCGGTCGGCGAGCAGGTGGCGAACATCGAGTGGGAAGTCCTCGAAGAAAAACTTAGAGCGTAATACAGTTTATTGAGACGATGAACGACCAACAGCACACCCATAACCCTGACGGCCTCGAAGCACAGTTCGGACAGTTCTTCCGACGCTACTACAGCGACGAAATCGGCAACCTCGCCCGGAACTACCCGACCGACCGAGCGTTGTACGTCGATTGGACCGACCTCTACCAGTACGACAACAGTCTCGCCGACGACCTGCTCTCAAACGGCAGCCAACTCCGCGAGTACGCGGAAGAGGCGCTTCGAAACTACGACCTCCCCATCGACGTGAGTCTCGGCCGCGCGAGCTTTCGCGTGCGGAACCTCCCGGACGAAGCAACGTTCGACGTGGGCGACTACCGCGTCTCGGACCTCGGAAGTCTGCTCGCAATCGAGGGCGAAGTCGTTTGGTGTTCGGAAGTCGAACCGTTTGCCGAGGACGCTGCGTTCGCCTGCCAACGGTGCGGCACCCTGACCTACATCCCACAGTCGTTCGGCGACCTCCGCGAACCCGCCGAATGCCAGGGATGCGAGCAACAGGGACCGTTCACCATCAATCAGAAGCAGTCAGAACTCGTCGATTATCGGAAGCTCAAGCTGGAAGCCGTCGACAGCAATCTTGCCGATCCGCCGACGCTCGACGCTGCCGTAAAGGAGGACCTTGTGGACCGCGTGGGGCCGGGCGACTTCGTGACGGTCGTCGGCGTCTACAAGACGCTCCCGCAGCAGGACGACTGTATCTTCGACACCTACGTCGACGTGTGGGACATCGACCGCGACGTCGACGCGAAGGCGGATAAGCTTTCGAAGTCGGCGCTCGAAGACCGAATTCTCGCATTCGTCGAGGGCGAACAGGCGAGTGACGAGTTCGGCGTCCCCCAACAGGCGGTCGTCGACGACCTCGCCAACGAAGGTGTCCGGGAAGAAGAAACGACGGACAGAATCGCCGAGTTGGTCGAGGACGCGAACGAACCGTTAGACGAAATCGGCGGTGGCCGGTTGATGATGCGGTAGTCTACAGCGCGTAGGTCGGCATGTACTCATGGCCGGTGTCCGCGGCGTAGAGGGCAATGTTCGCCTCGATGTCCGATTCTGTGTATTTGAGAACCGTCTGCTCAAGCGCGTCCCACTGTTCACGGCCGTCCTCCGGAAGCGACTCGATGTACTTCGGTGCGAGTTCCTCGCCGAATCGCGTGTTGTCGAGTTTCGCACCTTCCCACGTGGTGACGCACTCGGGAATCTCGTAGTAGTCGAGTGCTTCTTCGAGTGACGGCCATTTCTTGTTCATCTCGTCGGCGATGGGTTTGCGGATTTCCAGCAGGTCGACGTGCTCGCTCGCGCACGCAAGCGTTGGACAGTCCGAGAACCCGAGCGCCTCGATTTTGTCGCCGAGGAATGTGAGGTCGAAGAAGTCCGCGCCGTAGGAGACGAGTGCTTCCGGGTCGCGGTCGTTCAGCCACTCGTAGGCCGACCGAATCACGTCAGTTTCATCGCCGACGACGTTCTTCCGTGAAAACATCGTCACGTCGGCGTCGTCGCTGCCGAGTTCGTGGTAGCCGACGCCGATGGCTATGAGGTCGTCGGAGTCGCCGTCAAACCCGCTTGTTTCGATGTCGAGAGTGCCGATGCTGTCGTAGCATTTGTCAGCAGGGAGGTTCAGTTCGAACATCATTTTATTCTGTCAGTCGGACTAATTAGTTCTTACTGTAAGGCGTCCTCTCAGCGGGCGCTGTCACGCGCCTCAGCCATTCCACGTCCGGATACCTCAGCCACCGTAGGTAGCTTAGGCACCTTAGCCAGCACAGCCAGCGCGCCGAGAAACACCGGCTCCGTCCGGTCGTCCACTCGCGAGCGCGCCCCCTTACGCACTATCAACTAGAGTCAACCACGACTAGAAGAAATCTGAACCTGAGACGTACACTTTGGTGTTCGGCGGCGGAGTCTATCGTGTCCTCCAGGGACGGTCACAACAAGACGAATCTTTCAGCTCGACCAACAGAAATAGCGGGGTTACTTCAGCGGTCGGACTCGTCGTTCTCGCCCTGTAACTCGCGGTCTATAATCGCGTCAACCGATTGACCTCGCCCGATGACAGGCGGCCCCTCTGCTTCGACCTCCCGCGGCGTTAAGAACGAATACTTCCGCGCAAGGTCGCGGTCTGAACAGACTCCCCACGCGTACAAGAGCAAGTCGTCACGATTCACTCGCTCCCACTTCTCCTCCGGAACGTACTCGCCCTCCTCTCGACCCATACACCGAGCACGTTCCCCGAAAGCATAGCCGTACCTCGAACCAACTACTATCCGACAGAGAAGTAGTTGAGATTCACAGTGAGATTGTTCTACCCTCTCCCTCTACTTCTTCGATTGAAACCTCTGCGTCTTCGGTATAGGCCCACTTATCTACCGTTTCCCCCTCATTAGTGAACGCTTGTTGATTCCATACGACGTGAAGCTGAAGCTCAGAGGGCGAGAAATTCTCGGCAATTTTGTTGAATACCCAGCCATCTACCTTCTTGCCGGGATATACACCGCTTGTAGCATCATTTTCATAGAGAGAGTTCCGGTACGTCTGGAGCTTCTTTCCCTCAACAATGTATCTCTCGGTTATGTCGTCCCTCATCCCCCCATCATCAACTCGTTCGCCTTTATAGTAGAGATCTATTGCATCCCCCGATGGGCCTGTCGTCGGAAATTCCTGTTCTGAATCGCCGTTGTGAACTACACTTAGATGAGTGAGAAGAAACACGGCCCCTGACTCAGTATGTAGTTTTTGCTTATTTCTTCCGTAAACGCGCATTAGAGAATCCGTCAAGACGTATTTCGTAGGGGTAAACTCCACTCCGTTATGTGTCGAAGAGTCCCCAACTTTCCGGTTCTGGAGCATCCCGCTTATAGACGAGCAACCGGCAATAGAAGCAGTTCCCATTCCCGTGATGGTTGCTGAAGCTTTCGTCTGTACATAACACCGAATTGCTGTATCTATATAAGTATTTTATCCTAATCGGTAAGTTCGATAATCTGTATCTTCTATGAGTACCGAACGTCGAACTCCTTGTACGCCCGCAGTTGCTCGTGGAACCCACGTCGCGTATCCAGTAACGCACCGTCTGAACCCCCGGTTTCAGTCTCCGGGAACGCCACGTCAACGTCCGAGAGAACATCGTCCTCGTCGACGCCCCGGATCTCGTCGCGCAGCTTGTCTCGCTTGGTTTCGATTTTCAGTTCTCGGCGGACCAATTTCTCTTCATGCCGGAGGTCTTCAAGGGCCTCGCGCGCCTGTCGGAACTCACCATGTAGGCGACGCTCGTACTTGTCGAGTGCGTCATCGAGGACCGTGAGCGCAGCGTCAATCGTGTCCTCGTGCTGTTCGAACGCGTCGAACAGTCGCCACTCGGCCTCTCGGCGCGCGTCGTCGACAGCCTGGTCGAGACGGTCGCCGAGGTCTTGGTCGTAGTACCGGTCGAGCACGTCCCGGAGCGCGTCCCGGTACGCTTCGGGGTGGCGGGCTTCGAATGCGTTGACCTCCACGGGATCCATGTCGTCGGCGTACTCGGCGAACGTATCCTTCTGGCGCTCGTAGGCGAGCGCGCCCGGATTTCGGTATTCCAGGCCGGACGGGTCCTTCGCCGGAGTCCCTGGCAGGTCGTACTCGACGACCTGCTCAAGCGTGAGCGCAGCGTGGTGGACGTAGGCTTCAACGTCGTGAAAGGCCGCCTCGATTTCGAGTTTCCGCGCTGCCGAGACGGGCATATCGACGCCTTTCGGGTCCCAGTCCGAGACGACGACCACCACGAGGTCCTGGTCGCGCGCGTCCGCGATACGGATTGCGTCCCGGACCATTTGGTAGGAGAACTCACCGCCGCCCGCGGGCCGGAGGGTTGCGCCGTACTCGCGTGCTAGGTCTTCGTCGAGCACGCCCGATTTCTCCGCCCACAGTTCGAGGTAGTAGTCCTGCCGCCCCAATTCGTCGTACTGAACGCCCGCGAACGCCTGCGCGATAATCTGCTGAATACGAGCACGAATCAGTTCGTCCGCATCGTCGGCCTCGACGCGCGCCGGAGAGAGTTCGAGCGCGAGCCTGGCATCCCGATAGCTGTCGGCGGCCGACCGACTCACGGCCCCGAACTTGACACCGGACGCCTGTGGCGAGCAGGGGTCGTCGTGGCTGTCGAACGCAGTCGGCGTGACCGTCGTGTTCTTGCTGTCGCCGATCCGCTCGGGGTCGACGAACCCGAGGACTTGCGCCCAGAACGCGCCTTTCTTCAACTCATTCCAGCACTTCTGCGTGTTCTGGTAGTCGTCGCCGTCGCGTAGCTGGTAGTCTTTCGCGAAGATTCTGTAGTGAAACCCGCGCGGGTGGGTTTCCGGACAGCCCTCCTGGTCGTAGATGTCGGCGAACCATTCGGCGCGCTCTAAATCTGAGGGTTGGACGTAGGCGGTGTCGTTGTTCCGCGAGAGCGCGAGAAAATCCTCCACGGAGGCGTCCTCGCCCTGCGAGCGCGCTTGGGCGGCCATCTCCTTGATTCGCCCGCGGAGGTCGGGAATATCGCTCCGGGAATCGAGGAGGTCAGAAAGCGGCGGGTCGTTCATATCACCGTGTTAGCACTCAGAGTCTAAATAGGTTAGTACGACTCTTTCGACTACTACAGACGGGGTTCTCGGTCCAAGAATTGAGAACCTTGCGAGTCCGAAGAACTATAGGATTTGCCACACTCTCCCCGAGAGATGGCGCGAGCAGAAAATAATGGACTCATAGACATAATCGAGCAGTTCTATCGGCGCTACTACAAGGAAGAAATCGGCGAACTCGCCCAAAACTACCCGGAGGACCAACGGTCACTCTACGTCGATTGGTCGGACCTCTACCGGTACGATGCCGACCTCGCTGACGACTTTCTCTCGAAACCCGACCAGCTTCGCGAGTACGCCGAAGAGGCTCTCCGACTCTACGACCTGCCCGTGGACGTATCTCTCGGGCAAGCGCACGTCCGCATCCGAAACCTCCCCGAAACGACGGACATCGGTAAAATTCGCTCTCGGCACATCAACACGCACTTGTCCATCGAGGGGACCGTCGAGCGAGCATCCGAAGTAAAAAGCGACCTCCGAGACGCTGCATTCGAATGCCAGCGGTGTGGGACGCTGACGTACATCCCACAAAGTACACTGGGAAAAACGCAAGAGCCTCACGAGTGCCAGGGTTGTGATCGACAGGGGCCGTTCCAAGTCAACCAGGACCAGTCTGAATACGTAGACGCTCAGACGATACACGTCAAACAGCGGCTCTCCGGCGTCAAAACGGACGACCAAGCGAGCATCGTCGTCGAACTGGAAGACGACCTCGCCGGAACGGTTTCTCCCGGTGATAACGTCACTGTGACCGGCGTCGTCCATCTCGCGAGCGAGAATCGAACGGAAGCGTCGGTCGCGGATAAATTCATCGGCGCGCACTCCGTGACCGTCGAGGATGCCACCGAGGTTCACGGTCTCGACATCACCGACGAGGACAAACGCCAAATCGTCGAACTCTCGACCGAGGACGCCATCTACGAGCAGATGGTCGAATCGTTCGCACCCTCCGTCTACGGCAACGAGAAGGCGAAACTCGCGATTCTGCTCCAACTGTTCTCCGGCGTCACGAAACACCTCCCAGACGGAACGCGGATTCGTGGAGATCTACACGTCGCGCTCATCGGCGACCCCGGCACGGCGAAAAGCCGTCTCATCGGCTACGCCGGGAACCTCGCACCGCGGACGGTCAAGATTTCGGGGAAGAACACGTCCTCGGTCGGGCTGACCGCAACGACGAAGAAAACGAGCAGCGGGTCAGAGACCTGGACGTTCGAAGCGGGTGCGCTCCCGATGGCGGACAAGGGCCTCGCGCGAATCGACAACATCACCGACCTCCGAAGCGAGCATCTACGGACGCTGCATGACGTGCTCGAAGAGCAGGTTATCGAACTCACGAAGGCGACCGTCTCGGCGACCATTCAAGCGCGAGCGTCCGTTCTCGCCGCCGGAAACCCGAAGTACGGCCGGTTCGACCAGTACGAACCCATCGGCGAACAGGTCGATCTCGACCCCGGTCTGATTTCGCAGTTCGACCTTATCTTCATCACCACCGACCAACCGGACGAAGTCGAAGACGAGAAGATTGCCGACCATGTTCTTCAATCGAACTACGTCGGCGAACTGAACACCCAACGCACTGAATCGAATGCGCCGAGCGTGTCGGCGAACGATTTCCGGAACCAGTCGGAGCAAGTCGCACCAACAATTGACCCCGGCCTTCTGCGGAAGTATATCGCGTACGCTCGCCAGAACTGCTTCCCGACGATGACCGACGAGGCGATGGAGTCCATCAAGGACTTCTACGTCGACCTGCGCTCGAAGGGCGCAGACGAGGACGCGCCTGTGCCCGTGACAGCGCGGAAGCTGGAAGGCTTGGTTCGACTCGCCGAATCAAGCGCGAAGATGCGGCTCTCCGACAGCGTGGAAGTCGAGGACGCCGAGCGCGTAATCGAATTGCTTCGGTCGTGCTTGTTGGACCTCGGTGTTGACCCAGAGACGGGTGAATTTAACACTGACGTCGCAGAGCAAGTCAGTGCAAAGAGACAACGAGAACGTATTAAAAACGTCAAACAACTTATTGCTGAGATTGAAATGGAAAACGACGATGGAGCACCGATAGACCAGGTTATAGAAGAAGCCAGTGCGTATCTTGGGATGGAAGAGAAGAAGTTTGCTCACGAACTAGACAGACTCAAGCAGAAGGGAGAGGTGTACGAACCAGCCGAGGGATACCTCCGAACGACGTAACAAGGTGACAGTACTACTGGTTGTCGAGATATTCTAACTCGACATCCCGTTCTTCTCGCGACCACCGTTTTCCGAACTGATTTCGCTCACTCCCGGCCTTCTTCCGATAGAACGTCGCACTTCCGTCTTCATGGACGTGGAGGTAGTACTCGCCCGACTGCTGGCCTTCAAGGTAGAGTTTTCGTCCGTTTACGCGCGTGACGGTGAGCGGGTTCTTGAGGTCGCCGACGCGGAACTCATCGCCGACGTCGACGGTTGTGACGATCTGCTCGGTCGGGAGGTCTATCCATTCTCGCCCACACCACTTGCAGTGCCAGCCGTCGAAGAAACCGCGGTACTCGGTCTTCTCGGACTTGCACTGGGGGCACGATTCAGCGGTCACGACTGTCCTCCGTAGTACGAGAGCGTTTCCTGTCTACTTAGTTCGTCTGCTCGCCGTCGTTCGTAGGCGGCCTTTGCGTCGTCGCAGGGAGCTGGTCGGCTCTGTAGGGTCGTGGTTTGCATCGGAGGAAGTAGTCCGTCGTGGAGCTACGAGTGCTCTCTACCACCGGTTCTCGGGGATGTTGCCCTTCGGGACGCACTTTCCTGGCGTGTACTCCCGGAGGTCGGGGGTATAGAGGAGTTCTTGGGACCACTGTGCGACGACCCACTTCGCTCGGTCGCGGTCGGTGTCGAACTCCTCGCTCCGCAGTGCCTCGCCCGTGAGTCCGAGCAGGTAGTCGAGGTCGTTGTTCATCCGAAGGCCGTTGTCCCTCGATAGGAGGTCGGCGAAGTCGGGGATGTCTTGGTCGTCTCTCGGGTCGACGTCTGCTTGCTCGTCGGTCACGTCGGATTCTCGGTGTGCCATTTGGGGTGCCTCGCTCGAATAGATTCACCCCCGCCACTTATATTTTACTATCTTATATTGGGTTTCAAGAGAAACATCGAAACCCACCAAACCCGCCACACTTCGACAGTCGAAACACCCGAGCAGGCTTAAGATTCGTCTACGGACGCTGGCGACCGGGGGTCTACCTTCCACGGTTCCTGCCACCCTCGGACAGCACCGTACATATCGTCCTCTTCGCGGAGTATCGTCAGCGCGGCCTGGATACCTTCGATTCGACTCACAAGAGCGGGATTGGTCGTTGCGTCCTGCGCTTCGAGGTAGTCGAGCAAGGTTTTGAGTTCCAATTCGGGGTCGATATTGTAGGGCTGACAGCGCCGCGGCGGAGACCACGAGTCGAACGTCTCTTCGAGAACGCAGATCCGTTCAAGTTCGCGCGCAGGGTCGGCGCGGATCTCTCGCTCGCAAACTGCTGCATGGTAGGGACAGTAGAGAACATGGCCGTTTCCACACACGTCTCCTTCGTCGTCGAGAAGGTAGTATTGGAAACTGTACTGTCCTTCGTCAGTACAACTGTCAGTTCCGCAGAGAAGCCAGCGGTCGTACTCGCTTTCGCCGGTTGCATCGTGCTGTGTCGCCATAGTTCGATGTTCTCTGAGGGCGCAAATATATTCGTGCCAGCCGTGGTGAAACTGAAAGTAGTCGCGAGAGCTTTGAGAGTCACAGGATGCGGGGTCGGGTGAATGTGGAAGCCGACCTCCGCGATTTCGTTTTCCTATGTGCCGGAAATAAGGGTTTTGGTATCGGGAACACGCGGCCAGCTATCGATGGTCGGTGAGCGAAAAAATTACGGGTTCGTGGTTCGTAGGCGATACCGCAGAGCGAGCGCCCGTAGGGGGCTACTACTTCAAATCCCACGGGAGCGCGCTTTCGTCGTGACGCCGTATCCAGTCGGCGACCCAGTCTTCCGAGTCGTTTTCCAGATAAACGGCGTTCGTGCCACTTTTCGGTTTGTAGACGACCGGACAGGCGTCGTCTGCCGCCATGTCGTGGATTAGGTCTTTGGCCCGTCCACGGTCGTGGGTTTCGACACCGAATTTGGCGGCGTTCTCGACACGGACCGCCCGGTTGTACTTCTCCTTGCGGTGGAGTTTCGCGACCACAACGGCCTTGATTTCGTCGTCAGTTGCCATGTTTTTCCACCTCCTACGCCCCTTCGGGCGCATTTGACACATCACACCCCCACTATTTATACCTGTGTATTCAGAAATACAGTGCTGTCCAAACTAACCAACAGTATTAAGCAATCTCAGATAGAAGACATGGGCAGAGATGACCGAATCAGAGAATACCGAAACCCTCGAAAGTATCGAAGAGATCGTCGCCACCGACCCGCTCGCACAAGTCGTCGGCGACCACCCCCGAACGCGCATCCTCATCGCGCTCCTCGACGTCTACCCGCGCGGGCTCAACCCGACTTCCATCAAGGAGAACGCCGCCCTCGGGTCCCGGAGTACCGTCTATAATCACCTCGACAGTCTCCTCGCCACCGGCCTCGTCGTCGAAGATGAGCAAGCCAGCGAGCAGGCCGGGAACTCGACCATCTACAAACTCGTGGACCACGAGGACGACGAACGAACTGAATGGCTCGGGAGACTCCGCGACTTCACCGCCAAGCATCTTCGCGAAAAGACCGACGAGACCGACAATGAGTGAGGAATCCGAGACGGGGAGTGAACCCGAGAAGTTCTTGCGTTGTCTGAAATGTGGTGAAATAGCCGACGCAGTGGCGAGAACCGAAAACTCGGGAATGGTAGCGGTCACGACGAAAGAAAATGTCGTCTCGCACAGTGTAGACGACGGGACCGAGAAAGCGGTTTGGTTCCACTTCGAAAAAGCGGAGAAACAGTTCTAAGCCTTCACGAATGGTCTGAGTGTGGCATAGCAGTAGCGGCGAACCAAAACGCCAGAACGCTTATGGGTGAACTATCCTACAATTCGGAGTGATGTCTCAAAGAACGAACGAAGGCGACGAGATATTCTACGTCATCCTCGCCATCGCTGGTATCATAGCCGTAACCCTCCTCGGTGTCTCGAAGACGTTCGGGAACTGCCCGGCCTCCGCGACGTTCAACGCTCGCGCTGCTGAAGGCGCGGTGATTCTCACCCAGCTTCTCATGCTTCTCGGCTTCGGCATCGTCGGGAGTCTCTTCAGCCTCGGTCGTGTGAGTCGGACGGTCGGCCTCACCCGGAACCCGAAACTCCTACTCCTCGGTATGTTCCTGTTCGCTGGCGGTGCTCTCTCCTCGGATTATATCCTCGGGAACTTCAACGGCGCCGCGACGTGCGTCGACGGCCTGTTTACGTTCCTGCCGTTCTGACCGCTACTGACTTCGGAATAGAGAAGAACGAATGTAGGCGTGGGCGTCGATTCTAGTCTGCGAGGCCGCTGTCTCGACGTGACTGGTCGAACGGATTCTCGACGAGTCCGGCGTGACTCGCTAGCCCGTCCCGTTCGATTCCCTCCTGGTGCTGGCGAAGAACCGCGACGAGTTCGTCTTCGTCGAGTCCTTCGCTTGCGGCCTGATAGAGATGTTCGCGTAGAATGTCGTTGAAACGCTCTACGTCGTACTCGCTCATCACAGTAGCCTCCGATTGCTTGCTAACCGATGTTCTCGGGGGCGTCCGACTTGTTTCAGTGACATCCTCGCGTTAATATACTGGGTCGGGGGTGAAATACCTCCGCCGTCCACGTAGTGAAAGTGAAAGTAGTCGTGTTCCCGACCGTTCGACCTCTACATCTCCGTCTTCTCTTCCGGGGTAAGCGTCATCACGGACTCCGCCCGATTCTCGACTTCTTCGTCGGACAGCCAATACCGCTCCCCGTCAGTTTCGAGGCGGCCCGCCTCGACCGCCGCTGCGAGCGCATCCCGCACGCTGTCTGAGTCCCGCGACCCATGCACCGAGAGCACGATGAGGATCGTTCGCTCGCGCGCTCGGTCCGGCACGGGGCCAGCAGTCTGCGATTCGACGGTCTTGACAACGCGGTCAACGAGATTAGTAGAATTCTCAGGCATAGGTTTCTACCAGCGGGTACGCATGAGTGCCCGTAAAGAGCAGGGGTTGGCCTGGAGAGACTTCGAGAAGTACTATCGGTCTGTCTGCTCGAACGCGTCGCTCGCTTCGTCAGCTACCTCCTCGGCGGAGATATGCGAGTAGGCGTCCATCGTTGTCTTTGGATCTGCATGGAGCAGGTGCCGTTGGGCTTGCTCCCACCCTTTCTCGCGCACGAGCGTATCGCCAGCGCCACGTCGACCACCGTGGAGTTCGAGGTACTCGCCGTTCTCAGTGTCGAGTCCTGGTACGTCAGCAGCCGCCGAGAGCCGTTTCATGACGGTCCGCGCCCCGGCGGTCGTCAGTGCAGGCAGTGGTATCCCGTAGTCGTAGCAGACCTCCAGGGCCGTCTGCTCGGCGCGAATCGACTCGATTTCGTCCTCACTATACCCCTGGTCTTGTAGACCAGCGGTCGCGGTTGAGGAAATCGTCGGCGCGTGCAGCGTCGGGAACACCGGCCACGCATCGCTCGGCGGCTGATAGATTTCTCTCCATCGTCGAAGCGCCGACAAACACTGTCGCGGGAGGCCGGTGTCTTGGTACTGCTGTGACCCTTTTTCGAGGATGTTCATCGTCCCCGTTTCGAGGTCGACGTCGGACCACCGAACGCCGTCGCGCCGGTCGTCGTTCCGGTCTTTCAGGACTTCGCCACCACGAACTCCGGAGTAAGCGATTGTTGCGACGAACGCGCGGTCACGCGCCTCTGCGAGCGCGTCGAAACCTCGCTCGTCTATCGCGTCGTGCGCTCGCCGGTTCACGTACGCCATAATCGCAGTCCGTTGTCGCGGTTTCCAGAGCTGTTGGCTGTGCTCGTCTCGCTGGTCGTCGTTCGGAAGCGCGTTCATCGCTCGACTCTTCGCCGCGGGGTTGTCCAAGAGGTATTCTCGCTTCTGGCACCACGTCAGGTAGGCTCGCACGTAGTCGTAGTACTTCCGCGCAGAGGACGCCGCGAGTCCGTCCGTATCGCTCGTACGGCGCTTCAACTGGCGGGCGTAGGCTTCGAGGTCGTCGACGCCGAGGCCCGCGAACGTGTACGTGCGGCGTTCCTCTTCGGTCCACGACAGCCACTCGCGGAGGACGCGTTCGGCGTTCCGCCGATAGTTCCCCGTGCCGTTGTCCTTCGACTTGTCGATGAGGTAGTCGTCGAGCGGGCTATCGAGCGACTGGCTCTGCTTACTCGGCATCAGCTACCTCTATCGACCGTGGTTCGTCGATTCGCTCCGGTTCGAGAAGATCTTCGAACTGCGGCAACTGGCCGAGTCGTTCGTCCGGCCAATCTTCTCGGAGTCGTTCGAACGAGTCGCGGACCTGCTCTCGGGTGTACCATCCACGGTGGGTACTGTTACTGTTGTCAGCACCCATGTCGGGCGTGGGGATGTGGTCTTCAACCCAGTGAACCGTGTACTCCCAGTCGGTGAAAGCGGTCGTCGTGCGAACAGGTACCGTGTCGAGTCCGGCACGGCGGGCGGCTTCAAGGCGCTTGTGTCCTTCGAGCGTTAGGAGGCTCTGGTCGGTCTCCCAGACGAGTGGGTACGACCCGAGACTGTCGTGCTGACGGACCTGCCGCACGTAGTGATAGAAGTCTCGGTTGTCGAACTCGCGGACGCTGTACGGGCATGGTTCGACTGCTTCGGGGTCTACGCGCCGAATCTCGTCCTTTGGGTTGGTCCGGTAGACGATATCTGGCTGCCGGAGTTGCGTTTGGCCGAGGCGGTCACCATCCGGGCCGGTCGCGTCGAGCAGGATAAGAGACTTGTCGTTGAAGTTCCAGACCTTCACCCACCCGGTGTAGCGGTCGCCGTCCTTGATGGCGACGACCTCCTCACACCGAAAGTCGTCTAGCGCGTCGTGGTAGGGATTAGACATTGTGACCACATTCTGAGTCGTAGTATTGAGTTGCAACGCCTGCTCGACCGCTGTCAAGATTTGGATTCTCCGTGGAACCTGTTGTCTTTGGCGTAGGCATGGTTGGTCTCTGGCCGTCGAATCGGGGGGTTTGACCGCCGAGAAGGTGGTCTCTGCCTGAATTGGACGGTTCGTGCTTCACCGAGGGCGGCGACCTACTAAAATCTACTTATGATTCCTCGCCTAATCACAAGTGCAATGCGTTTTATGATTATCCTCCGTTTCTAGAGGGTTAGAAGGCTATACTTCAGGAATTAGCGGAAATTTCCTAAGCTTAAACTGCATAGAGATATACCGAACCAAGGGTGGTTTTCATTCATGTTGATTTCCATCGAATCACCATACGGCGTTAAGCCGACGGATTTATTGTGACTGCTATAGTAGCTACTACTGGGAACGGAGCGGCGAGGGGTCGTTTTCTCTTGCCGTACCGCATCATTAGAAGTTACTTCTCTATCTCGCCGTTTCTGGTTATGGATACTTCATTTAGTATTCACCGATATGTTAATTATCTATTCATAGTTTCTCCAGTAGAAATGAGGGTGGCCATTTGAGGTAATATTTATTAATTAATTTGTTCTGGAATAGACTCTCCTCGGGCGTTTTTAGTGAATTTCCCCATTGAGATATTATTGAGGTGTGGGACAAGAACATTTATAACCCCATAGGACCATAATTTCGACTGGGTCTAGCCGACCCGCGCCGCTCCGTTCCCATCGGTGTCGTGGTCCGGTTCCCCGCTTAATCGGTAAGCGGATTTCGGAACACGCACGCGGCAAATCTAAAGGTCACGTCAGCCCTCTCGGTTAGCTGTAGGTAATCGTGTTCTTCGCGATACCACCCAGCCGTCACAGCTTTCACGAGGAGCCGACGGCCTCCGCTCGCAGGTCAACGCGAGCAGGAGACTAACCATGACCGAAGAAAACCGCAGTACGGAAGAATCTCACGACAACCACCACGGCGACGACAACGGACGAGGCAACGGTAACAACCCTCACGTCGTCTTTGTGGACAACATCAAGGACAAAATCTCCGAGGACACGGTGAAGGCTAGCCGCCTCATCGAAATCTCGTTCGACAAGCCCGGGAACTACGACCTCGTAGCAACCAAGGGTGAAAACGGCCCCGAACAGGCCGTCTTCGACCACAACGACTCAGTCGACCTCACCGAGGAACATCGCAAGTTCTTCGACACGAAAGGCGACGGCGAGAACTACGTCTAATGTCGGCCGGCGACGAACGAACTGAGGACGATTCAAACCTCGGTGCCGAAACGCCATCCGAACCACGGCGGGAGTATCCGCAGCACGACGAACTCCTCAGCAGTCTCCCGCAAGCGTTCCAAGACGGCTTCGAAGAGTTAGAAGCCATGGACGCTGTTGACCCGCGAATTGTGACGATAACGGACGACGGCGACCCTGCTGGGGGTAACTACGTCTTCATCAGCCTGGGCGTCGTCAACGTATCGAAGTTTGCGGACTACGACAACGACCATGCAGAAGTGTTCGTTCGTCTGAAGAACTGCTTCCCTGCGGGCCAGAAATATGGGTTCGCAACGGATGAAGTTCTTCGGGTGGACGGGAATCTCCCAGAAAGCAGTCAGACTGACCGCGACCACGCCGAGCCGCTCTGTGACGCGCTCGGCGTCGAAGAGGTCCTGTACTGGAGCCGAAGATGGGACTACCTGGACATCGACGACAGGGACCCCTCGGCCATGCGGAACGCAGTTCCGTGGATGCGAGCGGTACTCAGTCGGCCGTTCGAGGAGAGTGAGTGAGATGACGACTAGCTCACTTCTCGACCGACACCGGTCGCTTTCAGAAGCCAACGGCTTCCATCTCGGAATGTCCGAGGGCGCACACGAAGATATCATGGAGGTCTTATTCGAGGACCCCGAGACGAAGGCAGAATGGGAACGCGGCGTCATCTGTGTTGTTACCCGAAGTAGCGGCACAGAGCGTGTCTCGTTCCTCGTCCACGACGTGCTCAAACCCGACGCTGGTGACGTTAACTACGACGGCCGTGTTCAATTCACGGCTGACTACCGCTACGAAGCCGTCCAAAAGGCGCGAAATGTGGGTGAGAGCGCAGGACTTCTCTACGTCCACACGCACCCAAACCTCGCGAACGACGAGACGGCGCAACCAAACCCATCACGTGGCGATCTCGACGCGGCGGAGTCCGACCTGTTCGAAGACGCCTGCAAGCTCGGTGAGGAAGCACCACTCGGAATCGCTATCGTGAAAGACGACTCTCGGGAGTGGCGTGTTCTCGGGTACGAGTTCGACACGCCAGAGACCGCCGGCCAGCGAGAAAATCCCGCGTACAGCCCGGATTCAGTGAACGTGTACGAGGGTGACTGTGTTCGCGTTGTCGGTGAATCTCTCACTGAGTATCCAACAACCGTCCAGACTCCCGGTGTCGAAGGCGCAGTCGCGCCCGTTGACGAAGACGCTCAAGAGAGCACAGTCAACATCTGGGGTGAAGAAGGACAAGAGCAGTTGAACGCGCTACGAGTCGGACTCGTCGGCCTCGGAGGTGGCGGTTCAATTCTTGCCGAACACCTCGCACGGATGGGCGTAGGGGAAGTGGTCCAGGTGGACTACGACCGCCTCGAACCCGCAAACCTGAACCGCGCCCAAGGTGCGACGCAAGCTGACGTAGACGCACGTCGACCGAAGGCGAAAATCGGGGAACGACTTGCGAGACTCGGTGCCACCGCACCGGAGTTCTCTGTGGATGCGATTGAAGCGAGTGTGACAGAAAGTCGTCCGGAATACGGTGCGCTTCATCGCCTTCTCGACTGTGACGTTATTCTCCATGCAGCGGAAGGAGAGTGGCCAACTCGTGTCCTCGACGAGATAGCGCACGCCCATCTTATCCCCGTCATCAGTGGCGGGTCGAACCTTCTCAACCAAGCGGGAGTTCTAACCGAGAAGGCGTACGCACAGAACATCGTCTCAGGTCCAGGGCAACCCTGTCAGAACTGCGCTCGGCATTGGACGAAAACGGGTGCAAATGACGAGATGAACGACCCTGACGCGACCGGTCCGGGTGACTACGGACTCGACATGGAGTCGGACGAGGAGGTTGGTGAGAACGTCGATACCGAGAACGAAGACGAGGACGAGCGAGAACCGAGTACGAATGCGCTGAATCTAATCGTCGCAGGTCAGATGCTACTACGATTGCAGGACCTCGTAGTCGGTGTCTCCGGGACGCAGGTCGGGATCCGCAGGTTCAAACCGGGTACTTGGTCGATGGAGAACGGTATTCCCAGTTGTAAGAACAGTTGTCCAATGAAGGCGATGGAGGCCGATGGTGACACTGCCCACCTTCCACTGTCTTCAGATCCGAAATTCGCGAAGTTGAGACGGAGTTTGTAACTTAACTCCGACCGTTCCATTCCACTCGTTTCGCGGATAGGCGAACTGTTTTGCCGATACATATACCCATATTGCCAAATAACCGACCTGAAAGATACATTCAAATATATCTGTCAAAGTTGTTCATTTGGTGAGCGACAATACGACCGTAACCCGCCATTATAAGTGCCACTGTCAGGAGACGCCTCAGTGGGTTGCACGCCAACATCAACAGTAGCGGTCATCCCCATGCTCACACCGGACGCAAAATAAAACCTTTGAAAAGGCAAACATATTAATATCTATTTTATTTTAGAATACTTATGGACCACAACGACCCCAACGAAAGCGGGGTACCGCGGCCCGACGCTGGCTTCCGCGACCCCGTAGTTATCCCCGAGTTTGAACTCCGGAAACATCTTCTCGTTGCAGGACTCTTCATTGGGATTCATTTCCAACTCTGGCCATCGATGACGGTTGCATACGTCTCATTGATTCTGGAGAACCCCGTGAACTTCTTACTCGCTGGGACGTACATTGACGCCCAGTTCATTGGAGTCTTCGTGGGGATCACAGTAATTCACGAAGCAATTCATGTCGCAGTCGCAGAACATTACGGGTTCGAATGGACGGCAGGCGTGAACTGGGTGGGAGCGTACATCCTCATTGCCGAACAGTACATTTCTCGATCACAGTACATGCGAATGGTTCTCGCGCCAGTGGTAGCAATCACGGCCCTCGCAGGGGGAGGTATCGTGCTCCCGCTCGGGCAAACTGCTACGGTAATCTTCCAACTCAGTCTATTGGTGAACACAGCAGCCTCAGCAGGGGATTTGATAGATTACCTGCTGTACCGTCGAACACCGACAGAAACTAAGTTCTACAATCTCCCAGGGAATAGTCTGGGCGAAATCAACACCTACGCCTACATGCCCGAAGAGTAGGCTGTCCGAACAGTACGTACCCAACGACAGGCCTCAGCCGATTGTACCCTGCTTGCGTGTCCCCTGGGTGGGTCATTTGTCAGTCTCCTCTAGTCCTGCGTTGACGGTCTGGCGTACCGATTTGCTGAAGTTCACGTACTCGCCGTCCTCAACGAGTGCGTCGGTGGTCTTGGTATCGAAGCGGACGGTCCGCCGATCGGTCTGCTGGTCTCGGCCTCGGTTGCGGTCTGCGGAAAAGGCGCACTGGCTCACAGGCGAGTGGGCCGGACTGAAGAAACTCGCCGCGTTACGGGACGAGAATCGAGATCGGAATCTCGTGACATAATCGCAGTCCTGGCACGGTGACGTACTTCACGACCTCCGTGAGCGGAACCCCGACGTCCCACCGTGAGCGTTCGAACCTGTGACACAAGACAAGATGCGATGGACGGGGATTCGACCGTCGTTTGCGAAAGAGACTGAGTACGACCCGAACGACTGGGACAAACGCGGGAGGTTAGTCAATCGGCCAGAGTCTTGAGGCACCGACAAACTATATTTCAACCGATAGAAGATTTTTCTTGACACAGGCAGAGGACTAGATAGTGTCAGAGATAGAGATACAGTTACTCGGTGTAAAACACACAGACGACAGGATTCACAAAGATATTGACGACGTAGCGGAACTATCCCTCAAAGATGGACCAGTACGATGTGATTCAATCCGAGGGAACGAGCCGGGACCGGACGTACTGCTCGGTGGCGGAGTCCTTCGAATGCGCTACTGAGTCCCCCGGGTAGGAGGATTTGTTGAAACTAGCAGTCAGGCTAGTTCGTCGGAGAGAGTACGGAGTTCAGATTTCCTCAAACGGGTACTGGTCGTAGATATGGTCGAGACAATCGCCAACGAACGAGTTGAGACTCTGTGCTACCTCCGGTTCTAGGGAGACGACGACGCCCGTTCGATTCTCAATCGGGAAATGCATGAAAATGGTCTCGTCAAATACGCGAAGCGTTGCGTGCATATGACCGAACGGGAATGATTGCTCTTCGTTCGCAGTTCCTTCCTGTTTGATACGGGTCAGCATTTGTTTGACCTCATCCTGATGGCGGTGTTCCCGAATATCGTCACGAAGATACACGACGTTAAATTCGTCTTCTCGATAGTGTGCGACTCCACGAAGCTGATCGTCGACTCGCTCGTTCAGGTACTTCGATAGTGACTGAGAAATCTGTTGCCGAGTCATCTTCTAGGGTAGAAACAGAGATACGACAAGGCTATAGAATTTGTCTTCGATGCTGGTCTTCGGTCGTCAGTATTTTATTCCATCCGTTGGAGGCAGTTCCCCAGAAACGTGTTTAGCTGGCGAGCGACTTCCGGTTCGAGGGTGACGACCGTCCCTCGGCCCTGAGTATCGGGGAAGTGCATCACCATTGCGTTTTCGAACGAACGGACGATGCCATTGAGTTCGCCGAAGGGGAATGAACGGTGTTCGCTTGGGCGGGACTCTCGGCGTAATCGTTTGATGATTTTGTTGACATCGTTTTTGAGATGCTGTGTGCGAATATCGTCGCGGATGTAGTGGATTTCGTACTCGTCACTATCGTACGTAATAACACCGCGGAGCAGTTCACCTGTTTCTGATTTCAAATATGAAATTAGTTGATGGTAGGATTCTTCGGTCATATATTCCCTTTTGGTACTGTAGTGCTAAAGTTTGAGGGTTGGGGAGGTTAGGGAGAGAGGACCCAATTGTATTGGGTTTGGAGTTTGTAAATAACTGGATGGCCGTTCACGTTACTTTTCGAATTTATATATTTCAATTGGCCCAGGTCCTGTTGCGTGATCTGGTTCAATTCTTGCTTCGAAAGGAGGTCTACAACGCCTTCGGTCTCGTTTGACCCATACAATCGTTCCTCACGCCGTTTGCGACCTTCAACAGCACGCTCTCCAGGGTTGAGACTGAAGTAGTATATTTCAAGTGTTGGAAACCAACCATCACGGACTCCTTTCATCGTACGGGTAGCAATGGTGCGTTCGAAGGTGGCTACGGTATCTCGCCGTATCTGTAGATTGTCGTACTGCTTGGTAAACTGGGTAGTGGCTGCCTCAATCACCGAAATGTGGGCATCAATTAGGGTATGAAGATCACCGAGACAGCGACTTACTTCTGTAGCAATAATCTCTCGAAGATGCTCTTCAGTAGACGTGTCATATTTATGGAATTGGCCTTGCGTCGCTGTTTTAGTTTGCTGTGCGGCAAAATACCGGGTGTTGATGTCTTCTATGGCATCAATGTATAGCCTCTTGTCTTGTGTAGGAGTTGCCGGAGCATCGAGGATTTTCTTGGCAATTTGGTAAAGTGACTTCAGGAATTTATCGTCTTTGTATTGAAGGTATGAGTGCCTCTCGTCCTGTTTCTCCACTATTTTCCACGGTTCAATAGACAAAATAGGGGAAACCATTATACTATATTCAAATAATATGCGTGAATAAATCACCCATCCAAGAACATTATTCTGTCCTTTCTTTCTTTACTCTGTTCTAGAGAGAGTGGAGAGTAACGATTCCCGTTGCTTTTACTGTGATTTGATGGTCACAATACTGGAATATCAGCTGGCCTTCTGGCGGAGTTCCCCCTCCTTGTGACACTTGGAATATCTTATCTAGTGCGTCTGGGGCGATCACTTCAGGAAGTGGCGGAAGTTCCAAGGGATCACAGTCTTGTATGTCTGCAATTGTAGTAATAATCGCCTCACTTGGCGGTGTTCCTGGACCGAAGGAGGTTACATATGCGTCAATCTCCGAATTGTATTCAATTGAATGGAGTGCCTCTGATTTTCTGTTCATAATATCACTTGGATGACAGTCGTTGAACGGGTATCTGAGTCAACTGCTACGCGTCTCTAGATTCGTAGTTAATAAAACCCTAGTTAGTTTCGGGGCTCTACCACAGAACATACGCCAGTATCGTTGCCGTTACCATAATCCTTTATAGAAGGCAGAGATTTGGAAGGTAGTTTTCAAGATAGCCTTGGCTGGACGCATAAGGCAGCTAAGAAATCAGAATAGCCTTCACTTAGAGGTCGCGGGGTTGGACAGTCTTACGGTCATTTGCGTCAGCACGGGTAGCGGCTTCGTCAAGAAGGTTCTCAATACGGTCGTCGAGTGCATCGTAGAAGTCCGAGGAAACGTTTTTGCCTTCGACGGCGTTCTTAACTGCGGCTTTGACGATGAGATCTGTCATCCATTCGTTGTACCGGGGCGACCTATAAATACTTGTCTTTATGTACAGGTGTGACTTTGGTGAAATTCACTAGCATTCTGTTGTTTTACTGTTGAATCCGATATATGAAAAATTAAATACAGGGGCTAGAAACAGAGAGTTAGACCGAGATACTACTGTTCGCCACTTTGGTGTAGCAACTCGGACTGAGTGAGTTCCGTTACGAAGCGTGTGACACTAATTCGGTCGGACGGTTTCTTCGACCCGGTCATTTACGGCATAACTGATGAGAACTCGGTAAACGGAGTAGATATACCGTCCATTAACCCCCTATCTGCTCCTTCACACGCTTTCAGCCAACCCTGCTCCATCTGGAAGCTTCTGGAAACACCGAGAATCACCGGTTCAGTATAGCTATCAGTCGGTTTCGATACAATACACATAATCTGGAACATCTGGAAACCACGCGCAGACGCTTATCCGGATACCTCATGTAGAGGTGTATATGCGAGATAGCTTACAAACAGAGGGTCAGCAGGCACCGGAACTCCCCAAGTTAGAAGTGGGAATCCGACTGCTTGACGTCGAAGGCGACGACCGGGCGACCGGGCCGCTGCACTCGCTCGTCCTCGACCACCTACTCCTGAACAGCGGAAGTGCGGTGTGGGTCGACGCGGGCGGCCATGCGGTCACGCAGTCGCTCTCGTCGGTCGCGCCGAGTATGCGGACGCTCGACCGAATCCAGGTTGCGCGAGCGTTCACGTCCCACCAGCACTACCAACTCATCAGGGAGGTCGCCGAGGAGATCGACGAGGATACGTCGCTGTTGGTCTGTCCGGCGTTCGACCAGTTCTACCGGGAAGCCGAGACGTACACTGACGAAGGCGACGACCTCCTGCTCCGGGCGCTGGCGACAGTCGCTCGTCTCGCCGACAAATACGAGATTCCCATCCTGATGACGCGAGAGAAGGACGATTCGTTCTCGGGACCGATTGCAGCGGCCGCCGAGGAGACGATTCGATGCGAGCAGACGAAGTTCGGCCCGCGGTTCGTCGGCGACGACTTCGAGACGCTCGTCTATCCGATGGAGAACGGGATGGTTCAGACGACGCTTGCGTTCTGGAAACACGTATTGGAGGCTCGCGTGCGTGCGACCGAGACGACGGCGACGCCCCAGGGGGTGAGCGTCGATGGGGCGTACTAATCCGACATACCGTGACGTGCTTCGGTCGATAGAGGACAACTGGCAGGACTACCGGCGGGCGCTTCGGCGGCCCGACCAGGACCGGTTCGACCGATTGTTCGAGGACGCCCACCAGTTCGCCGACGCGGGCGGGTACCTGAACTACCCGAACCCAATGGTTGTGGTGCTGTTCTCGATGTGTCTCGGCCAGCAGCGGCGAATCGAGGATCTCGAAGCCGAACTCGAAGGCGAACGCTTTGAAGCGACCGAGGACGCCAGCGGCGAATCGGCGTCGTAGGACGGATGCCCTACAAAATCGATTTCTTCGACGGCGAACTCGTTGAGTGGTCGCTGTCCGACAGGGGAGCGACGAGCGAGCGCGTGCTGGACTATACGCCGACGTTCTACGTCGGCCGGGGCGAAGGCGACGAACATTCGCTCGCGGACGCCCAGAGCGTGCTGGAGCAGTTTCCGACCGTCGCGCGGACGGTGGTCGAGGAGCGGCGGCCGGGGTTCCGCCACAACGCCGAAAACGTGGTGCGCGTCGACCTCACGTCCGTCGACGAAATCCCGCGAATGGCGCGCTGGATACACGAGTGGGGAGACCCCGGCGAGTACCGGTGTTTCAACGTCGATTTCTCCCGAGAATTCCGATACTGTCTCGAAACCGGACGCGACCCGACGCCCGCGCGGACGCCGACGACACTCTCTATCGAAGGCCAGGCCCACGAGTTCAGCGACTCGGAGGTCCCGGCGCTCTCGGTTGGCGGCGAACAGGTCGGCCGGTCGCCGGACGTGGCGCTCCCGCGAATCGAGGAGATCGTCGACCGTCGGGACCCGGACGTACTCCTCGTCGATTCGAGTCAACTGCTTGCCGAACTCCACGGCCTTGCGGACCGCTACGGCTACGGGCTTCAACTCGGTCGGCGACTTGGCTTCCAGCAACTTGCGGGCGCGTCGACGTACACGAGTTACGGGCGAGTCGGACACTCGCCTGCCCGGTACAACGTCCCCGGTCGGGTGATTCTCGACCTGTCGAACACGTTCTTCTACCGCGAGTCGAACCTGGATGGCTGCCTCGACCTCGTGCGCCGGTCGGGCAAGCCCTTGCAGGAACTTGCGTGGGCATCCATCGGGAACGTCCTGACGGCGATACAGATACGAGAGGCTTTGTCGCGGAACGTTCTGGTCCCGTGGAAGGCGTGGCGGCCCGAGCAGTTCAAGACCATGCGCCAGCTTCACAACGCCGACCGCGGCGGGTTCACGTTCGCGCCCGACGTCGGCGTACACGAGAACGTGCATGAACTCGACTTCTCGTCGCTGTACCCGAACATCATCTGTACACGGAACGTCTCACCCGAGAAGATCCAGTGCGAGTGCCACCGCGGTCGCGAGGACGTCCCCGGACTGGGGTACTGTATCTGCGACGAGCGCGGGTACTTGCCGGACGTGCTCCAGCCGCTCATCGACGACCGCGACGAGATAAAGGCCGAACTCCGAGCGATCGAGGACCCCGACAGACGGGCCGAGTTGGAGGGCCGGTCGGCGGCGATAAAGTGGATTCTCGTCTCGTGTTTTGGCTATCAGGGCTTCTCGAACGCGAAGTTCGGCCGTATCGAGTGCCACGAGGCCATCAACGCGTTCGCTCGCGAGATTCTGTTGGACGCGAAGACGGCGCTGGAAGACGGCGGGTGGCGCGTCGTTCACGGTATCGTCGACTCGATTTGGGTGACGCCACGCGAGGGCGTTGAGCAGGAGTCGTTAGATGTGCTGGCCGGGCAGATTACCGCGGATGTGGGGATTCACCTGGAGTACGAGGCCGAGTACGACTGGGTGGCGTTCGTCCCGATGCGCGACAGCGACGCCGGGGCGCTCACGAAGTACTTCGGCGCAGTGGCGGACGGCGAGAAGAAGTACAAGTATCGGGGTATCGAGTGCCGCCAGCGGAGTACGTCGCCGTTCGTCGCCGGCGTGCAGCGAGAGCTAATCGAGACGTTCGACGAGTACCGGTCGCCGGAGGCAGTCTGTGACCGCGTGCAAGCCGCAGTGCAGCGGCTTCGCGACGATGACGTAGACCCCGCGGAGTTGGCGGTCACCACGCGAGCGTCGAAGCGCGTCGACGAGTACCAGCACACGACGCGGACCGTTGCGGCGCTCGAAGCCGCGAGCAATGTCGGCCGGGAGGTGCAGCCCGGCGAGAGCGTCGAGTTCGTCGTCGTAGACGACTCGAAGGCGTCCCAGGACCGCGTCGCGCTCGTCGACGAGGCAGAGGACTACGATGCTGAGTACTACCGTGGGGAAGTCCTACGGGCCGCCGAGAGCGTGCTATCGCCGCTCGGTTGGCGGGAGGGCGATATTCGGGGGTACTTAGCGGATCGGGTAGACGTGGGTTTGAGTCGGTATTGAAAGCCCATCCGTTAGTTTGGCTCGTTTCTCAATTACCAGAGTAGGGAGAACACCGTTGTTTGTGCATTTGCTGCTTGTCCCGTCGGATCTCCAGCACTATAAACAGAAATTGCGTAAATTACGAGCAAGACCAAGATTGTCCCGTACAGTATAATTACGGAGCGCGAAACCATTATCCGCCAGATTGGTTTGACTTTATTTTTGAACGGGGAAGAGTCCATGCTGAAACTGTCTCGCTGAGCGTTGTCCCGGTTTTCGCGGACGTGGTTGTACAGCTTTCGATACTGGCGTTCAAGCTTGAGGTAGTAGGCGTCTAAATACCAGAATGCGAACAAGGGGATGAACGCGACGATGATTTGCGAATCACTCGTTCGAAATAAGAGCGTCACAACGACGAGCGTGATAGTCCATCCCTTAACCTTGAAGGAGTTATCGGCTTGCCGGTCGATAACGTTCTGGATGAACTCCAATTCTGTCACGAACGTCTCGTCATCGTCGTCGCTCATCTATCTGTTCGCGATTCTCGCGGCTTCTTCTATCCAGTCGGCCAAATTCTCTTGCCCGTCGTCATGTACCCAGTCGTAGGTGTTGTATTTCTCTGAGAGCTTCTCTCCCGGTTTGCCGAGTGTTGGTTTGCTAAGTGGGTTCTTTCCGAATGAGTCCGTTTGGCGGTTCTGGTCCTTGATATTGTGGACTCGGATACCAACAAGGCCCATCTCATCCCTGACGCTCTTGTTGATCTCGTAGTCAACCCACTCCCGGCCGTAGGTTTGGCTTCCGATTAAAACGACCGTCACGGAACAGCCTTTCATTTGCTTTCGAATCCACCGTTTTATCCGGTCGTCGCTTTGGCGTTTGAGGGTTTCCCAGTCCACCCCGTCGAAGAACCCGGTCTCGTCGTAATTGGGCTTGACAACCCCGCTATTGCGGACTTGTCCAGCGCGCCAGTTATCACGGTCGTAATGAAAGCTGAAGAACACTCTTCTGGCCATGAACTTGGGTGTCACCCCTCGACTATATTCTTTTCTGTCCATCTCCGTGAGGAGGTGGCCTTGGACGGCCACCAAGACAAAAATTGGCTCCCCAAGCCGACCGTCTACAGGAGCGACGCCAAATTCGACGCCGCGACGATGTACACCGGCTCTCGCACGTCGTGCTCTTCGACGAACTTCTCGGCGGCACTGAGGTCTGATTCGGGGACCGCGAGCACGGTTCGATACCCGCCGAGTCGGTAGCGTTCGAGCTGGTCGAGCGTGTGCTCGGTCTGCGTCTCGAAGGCTTCGGCGGTCTCGACTTCGACAATCATGTTTCCGGTCGGCCCGCCAACGTCGGAGTAGATGAGGTCGGGGTCGCCTTCTATCGCGTCAAGTACGTTCCGCGTCCCGCCTTCCTCAGCGTCTACTCCGTAGTCGCTGCCGTCGATATGGGCCATGTAGAGACTCGCGCTCCGCCCGCCCTGCTCGTCGGCTATGGTGTTGACTTCTCGGGCGGCGCGTAGGAGCGCGCGGTGGTGGTCGGAGAGGTCGTCGGAGTCGTCGACGCTCTGCTGGTCGAACCACGCCGAGATTGCCGCGCCTGCCGCAGCGCCGACCGGCCCTCCGATGGCAAAGCCGATGCCACCACCGGCCGCGACGACCTTCCAGTCCGGTCCGTCGTTATCGCCGTCGTCGCCGTCGTCGGTCTGTTCCTCAGTCGCATGTTTGTTCACTTGCTGTGACATGCGAATAAACATTTCTGGGGATTAGTATAAAAAGCTACGCTACCTTAGTGAAAGTGGAAACGCAAACTTAAGCGGTGTTAGTGTGGTTCTGACGCTATAGCTTTGCCGCAAACACTAACAGCACGATTCCAATGAGGACCATGACGGTCCCAACTGGTTCGCTGCCAAACGTAACTTCTCGACCGCCAGCCATGAGAACTCCGAAACCGAGCAGGCCCGCGACTACCTTCACGATACTCGTTTTCAACGTACCAACAATTCCCATCCGGAACACTTCATAGTGACATGTCTTAAATTCTTTGCAAATAAATGTAATATCTCGGTAGTCATGAGTCGAAGAAGTCCTCTAGGGATTTCGGTTGCGTGCCGACGCGTCGGTCGTACCAGACGTTGACGCAGGTTGGACAGTCGAACATCCCGCGAACGTTCGTCGTCTGGCGAGCGTTCGTCCCGCAGAACGAACAGAAGCCTATCGCGGCGGGCGGCCCGACTCCCTCGGTGTTCAGCGGCCCTCGCGGCATCCCGTAGCCGCCATATTTTCCGGAGTAGTAGCGGTGCGCTTCGAGGCCGCGCCGGACGCGTCGCGGAACGCTCTCACTCTCGGACACACTCGCCCTCCAACCTCACGAGCAGGACCGCCGTCGGGTTGTCGGCCGGGGCGAGTCGCTCCATCCGGCCGCCGTGGGGATGGAAGGTGTCGTAGCCACCGTACTCGGTCTCCGTGACGCGTCGGAACGCACCGTCGAGCAGGACCGGACCGTCGTGAGCGGCCATCACCGCGGCGCTATCGGCCTCTCCCGCGCGCTTGTAGAGGTCGACGCCCTCCGCCCAGTCGTGGAGGTAGAGGCGTTGGACACCGAGTTCGTGTTCCGTGACCTCGGGAACGACGCTCATTCGACGACCAACTCCCGGACGCTCGTCTCCTCGGCGGCAAGTTCGTCTGCGCGCTCCTCGGAGATCCGGGGGTCGTCGCCCCACTCGTCGGCCGTCTCGTTACACGACGGACAAGTCGGGATGGAGCAGCCGCGCCACCCGCGTCCGAGATGCATCGGTCGCCCGCACTCGCCGGGACAGTCGACGATGAAGTAGCCGTCCTGCGTTGAGTCGCGGGCGTTCAGGTCTCGGTACTGTTCGATTCGCTCGGCGTAGAATTCTTCGAGGTCTCTGTCTGTGACGGTCATTCGTAGTCGGTCTCCTGAAGGCGCTGGTTCACTAGTTCGCGTACTGCGTCGCTGAAGTTCACGTACTCGCCGTCCGCAACGAGCGCGTCGAGTCGCTCGGTTGTCGATTCGTCGAACCGGACGGTCCGGCGGTCGGTCTGCTCATCTCGGCCGCGTTGACGGTCGGCAGGGAGGGTTCGCTTGCTCACGACACCCACTCCGAAAGTTGTTCGTTCTCGTCTGCTCGGTGCTCGATTTCTGCCTCGGCGAGACAGGCGGCGCACTGCCATTCGTCGAGGTAGCCGTTCTCTTCGTCTACGCGGTCTTCCTCGTTGGGAATCAGGTGATAGCACTCGTCACAGACGCGCTCATTGTCCGATGGCACCGCATAGCCGTCCTCGTAGCCGATGCACTCCATCACGTCGAAGGACGTGAGATATATTGGGATGCGTTCGACGGTGTACTCGTTACCGTGAACGTGGTGGCCGCCGCGTTCGACGGTATCTATCTGCTCGTAGCCGTGCTTCAGGTCGGTATTGTGCTCGCGATTCCAGTGCCAGGCGACCAATTGGGCGATACGCGCGAGGTCGACGCCAGACCACGACTTCCCGCACTCGTGGTCGGCACAGTCGAACCGGTAGTCGCCGCGGACTGGCCGCCGACCAGGATTCTCGGCGTCCGTCACAGTCTCACCCGGTCCTGGTCTGGTACTTCGGGGTAGTCGTAGCAGTCGACTGCGCCCCACACGAACTGCTCGACGGGATACTCTGCGTCCACGTCGCCGCCGACGATGAGCTGTAAGAGCGCGCGGTCGGTGCCGGGCATCCAGCGGAGTTTCAGGTGCGGATGGCCGCCGCGGTCGCTGAGCGCCACGACGTTCATCCCGTCCTCCGTCCAGCTACCGGTGACGCGGTGGACGCCGCCGTTTACCGTCACCTCATCGCCGTGCTCGAATTCATTGGGTTGGGGAAGTTCGAGGCCGATAGTCATGGCAACGCCCTCTCGTTCACGAGTTCGACTTTTACCGTATTGTCCCCCTGGTCGGACTCCGGGACGACCGTTCGATGAATAAGTTTTCGGCGGAATTCGGTCGTCTCCTCGCCCGTGCCGAACAGCCAGACGCGGTAGATGTAGACCCACTGGGTTCCGTCGTCGTAGGGTTCGTGGCGTGGTTCAACGACGAGTACAGTTCGCTTCTCGTAGGGCGGTGCCGACAGCCACTCGTGCCACCGTTTAAGCCGGGAAGCCACTTGCGTGAGAATTGATTGCGACATTATGCTTCCGCCTCCGTTGTCGAAGGCCCGAGTATCTGGCCGCTGTCGTCGAACGATTCGTAGCAGTCCGAACAGAGCAGGCACTCGCCATCCTCGGTTGTCTCGTACCGCGCGAGGTCGTGCGTGCGTTCACTGCCGCCGCACCAGAAACACCGGTCGAACTCGCTGAACACGTCCTGGGCGTCGGCGTCCTCCCAGACGGTCGGCCCGTCGTCGGTCAGCCCACCGACCGCGTTCTCGACGGCGACGAGACTGATATGCTTAGCGGCGACGATCTCCACGACCGTCGACTCGTCGAGGATGCGTCCCGCAACGCGGCGCTGGCGCTCGTAGTCGGCCCACCGCCACTCGCCTGTCTCGGCGTGATAGCGGACGAACGGGTAGGCGTCGCCGTATCCACCGACGCGAATGCAGTGGTCGTCGTGCTCGCGGAGTTCGCGGACGATGGCCACCGCGAGACTCGGTTTGCCGGAAGCCTGGCCGTCACTCGGCAAGGCCAATCACCTCGATGGTCTCTACGTTTTCAACGCGACCGGAGAAGCCCTCGGTGTCGAGTTTCTTGATTCGGAGGCGGCCGTCACGAGAGGGTGAGAGCCGCCAGACCGTCTCGTGGTCTTCTCGAAGCGTTACACGTGGTTCGTCGGTCGAAACGTGCGTCACTTCTAACTCCGGCGTCCCGGCCTGAAGGGGCGTGCTGGCATTGACCGTCACAAGCATCCCCGTCGAGAAGCCTCGGCACACGTCCGCGTAGGGGTCCTCGTCTTCTCTCGTCTCGGTCCGGGGCATCAGACGTCGACCTCCGCGACGTTCTTGCCCTCTCGGTACTGTTCGAACGCTTGGTAGTGTTCGAGACAGACCGGCACCGGGACCAGATGGTTCTCGTACGATTCGCCGAGCGGAACCGATCCGGGGACGAGCATCTGAACGACGGTGTACTTCTTGCAGTTCGGGTGCGGTGCGGCCACGCAGAGGAGGCAATCGTCCTCCTGGTGAGCGGCCTTCGCCGTCGAAACTTGCTCGATAGTAACTCGCCCTGCGCCTGCACGCTCCCAGAGCGCCTTCTGGTGGAGCGCGTCCTTCTGGTCGGTGAAGCGGTCGTCGGAGGTCCATAACGCATCATCGGCGTTGGTGTACGCCCGGACCTCCCACTCGTGTTCGCGGGCGGTCATGCGTCCGTCACCGCCTCGGGAAGCGTCTCGGAGTCTACGGTGAATGTCTCGTCGCGGTCGTCGCGCTGAATCGTCCACGACTCGCCTTCGCGGGCGATAGTCGCCTGTTCGCCGTCGACGAACGTCTGCCAGTTCGCTGGAGTGGCGTCGTTTGGACAGAGGCTCACCGAGAGGTTCGATTCGAACGACCCGTCGCCGATAACGCGTTCGCGTTCGACGGTACAGGAGTCACAGATGAAGTTGAACTGTTGGCCGTTCCCGTAGAGTGCGTCGAACTGCATCCGCGCGCCGCACGCGCAGGTGACGGTGAACTCGTGGCCGTTGAAGAAGGTCCGTCCTTTGGAAGCCCACCAACGGTAGTCGGTGCTGTAGGGGTTCTCGTGTGGGCCAGTCGAAATCGCTTGCTCGACCGGCATCACGCATCACTCCGGAGTTCGAAGATATCCCGGCTGTCGTCGAGCACACAGCCGAACGAACAGTACGACAGGTCCGAGAGTACGTCACGGACTTGGTCGTCGCCAAGAGGTTCCGAACAGTCGGGGTTCGGGCACTCAGAGTGCTGTTCCTTCGGATTCCTCACAAGTTCTCACCTTCCGTGCTGGACTGCTCTCGGGATTCTGGTTTCTCCCTGCCTGAGGGATTCAGTCGGTACGCCAGCTTCTCCAACTCGGCGGGGATTTCTTTGACCGGCATTTCCCGGATTTCATCTACGCGGTGGGCGAGTCCTTCGTCTATGCCGCCGAGAGTGACTGTATCACCTCTCGCGGTGTTTATTGAACCGAGTGGGGCAGACTCGTCTCCGACGTAAATCTCAGCGAGTACGGGCACGTGGCGGTTGTTCTGCTTGATGAACAACTGGGTCCCGTTCACATCGATGGTCGCACCGTCTGCCGCGTTGCTCGTAACCTTCACGTCCATGCTTCGGTGCCCTTCGAAGGGGTCCGACCGCTCGGTAGCGTCTGTGGATTCCCCGCTCATGCGTCCTCCTGCTCGTCGACGCGAGTCCACTGTTCGGACAGCTCTCCGGAGATCGTGTCGGCGAGCGTCGGGCCTTCTTCGTCGACGAGTGACGTTGACCCGCTCAGCGTAAGGGCGACGCGACTCACCGCGCCTGTCCACTCGCTTTCCGCCGTCCACGCGACCTGATGTTCGGCCTCTGTCTCGATGGTGGATGGGTCGTCAGGGCGGTTCGCAACCGAGAACGACGAGTTCTCGGAGGTGAGCCGGTCGAACACGGCTTTGGTCGCGGTCCGAATACCCGTCGCGGCGAGCGACTCGGTGCCGTCGGCCTGGAGGACGACGATGAAGTCCTCGCCCCACGTCTCGTCGACGCTCTCCCAGTCGTCGTTCAACTGCTCGATACGGCCAAGCGACGTCACGTCGTAGGCGTGGCCGTCGTCGACTTTGTTGAACGCCTTCGCCTCGGCCTTCTCGACGCCGCGAACCTCCGCGACTTCGGCGTTCGGTGCTGCGACGGTCGCGTGGTCCCACGCGCCGCTCGTATCTTCGACGCCGACTTCGTACCACGTCCATTCGGCGAGCGTCGCGAGCGCGTCCGCCTCGGATTCGGCTTCCACCGGTACGTCGATACCGAAACCGCCGGGGCCGTCCAGAGTGAACTCGAACTCGTCACCGCCGGTCCGTCGCGTCGTACTTGCTGACGGCATTACGCAGACACCTCGTTGAACTTCTCGGCGTCGAACGCCAGCACGTCTCGGGCGTCCGCCATTTCGAGCATGGTATCGAACTGGTCGTCGGAGACGTGCTTTTTCCGCTGGAACACACCGCGAGAGTTGTAGAACGCCCCGATGAGCGTCCCCCGCTCGTCGGGGGAGACGTAGACGATACCTTCGGAGGAGCGGTCGATTCGCACCATTTCGTCAGCGCCGAACCCGCGTTCCTTCCGATTCAATTTACTGTCGATCTCGTCCGCGAGAATCTGTGCTTCGCTCCGCGTCGTCGCGGTCGCGATGTCACCGATTTTCAGGGCTACGTCGTCGCCCTTTCCGAGTACGACGGCGATGTCAATCGGTGCGTCTCGGAGTTCCTGAACGACGCCGTGTTCGGTCGGTTCGGAGGACATTACGCCAACACCTCCTCAGGGTCCAGCCCCGCATTCCGGAGGTGGCGTTCGTCTATCTCGCCGAGTTTCTGTTCGGCGACATCGCCGAGTCGTTCTTCGTAGTCGGCTTCGCTCTCGAAGTCATGATAGCCGAGGCCGACGAGTTGCTCGACGTAGGTTTCCCCTGTTTCGAGATTCCGTTTGTCGACGGGAGCCTGCGTGTTTTTCGTCGGACGGGCGTACCGCTTCTCGGTAGCCCGAATCTTCCCGGATAGTTCCTCGTCGGGGTGGTCAACGACGAGATACAGGTGTTTCCGTATCCGGTCGGTAGTCTGTGCGCTCTCTCGACTGTGTGCGTGCGTGTCGTGCATCTGCTGTCTCCGTGCCCGACACGCGAGGACAGAGTAGGCGTGGGCGCGTCCCGGTGTCGAGCGAAGCCCTCTCCGGGGAATCGAACCCCGGACGTGCGCCAGCGAGGGCGGTTCGAGCGTCTGTTATTCGGTCTCCGATATAAATTTCCGGAGTGGTGAACGTATATGCTTGAGTAATAGTTCTAGCGTACTTAAAGATATGGAGAACGCGAGAGAAAGAGGCTGAGGGTGAATTTAGCGGTTAATCGGCTATCCCACGGTCGTCCAACGCGCTCTCGATTTCTTCCCGAATCACTTCTCGAAGTTCACCCTCGGACCATCCGTCGTCGTTACGTTGAGCAGCAAGTTCCCGGTCCACCGCCGAAACCCGCTCTACCAGCTCCGAAACGCGCTCTTCGACCGCCTTTTCATCTTCATCCCCCGCATCCAATTCGTCCGACGGGGGTTCGTTGGCAGTCTCGGCTTCGGTTCCGTCGTCGGAGTCGCCAGTGAGCGCATCCGTCAGGTGGCTCGAATCCGTTTCGCTCTCGGTTCGAATCTCAATGCTCGGATGAGCGACGTCGTGGACATTCCGGATAGCCACGAGGCCCTCGTCCGGCGGATGGACGGGAATCACCGATTGAACCGCGGCGCGGGTGACGAGATCCGCCGAGAGATTTCCCTCCAAATGATTGACCATCGACCGCTGGTTCTCGGGGTCGCCGTGAACAAGTGCAACGTGGTTCGCGTCGACGTCGCGAGCGAACTGGAGTAGCGTATTGCGAGCGGCGTGCCCGCTCATCCCGGAAACGGTGTGAATCCAGTCGGTCGGCACGTCGAACGTGTATTCCGGCGGTCCGTCGCCGTCCGTCTCGCGGGCCTCGCGCTCGCTCGTAATCGGCCACGCGTTCACCGTCACCGTCGCGGTATCGCCATCGGCCTGCTGGAGGTCGTGGCCGGGCGTCCCTGGTGCTTGATAGCCCGTGAAGAGGATACGGGCTTCGTCGTAGTTCTCGACGAGTTCGAGTAGGTACGCGGGCGAGAGACCGCCCGTGAGCATACCCGACGGACTGACGACAATCGGCGCGGTATCTTGGTCGAGAATCCGCCGCCGGTCATCTGCATTCGACGGCCGCTCGGCGATTTCCGGGACGAACGGTTCGAAGTCCGCAGCGTTCTCCATGTAGTTCATCACGCTATCGTTGACGTACTCGGGCGATGCGTACGCATGATAGCGGTCGGTCGCCTCGGTCGCCATGCCGTCGTAGACGATATGGAGTTTCTCACGAGTCTCCTCGGGGAGATTCCGCCAACGTTCCCGGAAGATTTGGAGAATTTCCTGAGCGCGACCGACCGCGAACGTCGGAATCAAGACTGGAATGCCCCGCTCGATGGCGTCGATAGCTGTTTCGAAGAGTTCTGTCCGGGCTTTCTGGAATGAATTGTGGGTGTCGCGGTCGCCGTAGGTGGATTCGAGTATAAGCGTGTCTGCGCCCGGCGGGGTTTGGATGTCATGAAGGTGTGCAGACCGGCCACCGAGGTCACCCGAGAAACAGACGCGACGGCCACCGGATTCGAGGGTGAGCCACGCACTCCCGAGCAGATGGCCTGCGTCGCCGAACTCGTACTGGAGGTCTTCGTCATGAATACCTACATGGTCGGTGACGCGGCCGCTTCCGTAACCGCTCAGCGGGTCAAACCGGGCGAGCACGTCCTCAACGTCAGTTCGCGTGAAATGGCGTTCGCGACCGGGTTTCTTCGCTTCGCTTTCGTGGATTTTGAGCGAGTCGTGGAGAAGAACGTGAGTAAGTGCGGCAGTACCCTGCGTACAGATGATTTTCGCGTTCGGCGCAAGCAGGTTCCGGTGTTCGAGGACGGGCAGGCCGCCAGAGTGGTCGATGTGCGCGTGGGTGAGGAACACGGCGTCGATAGATTCCGGTTCAAGGCCGCGGAAGTCGGCGAACTGACCGCCACTCCCCTGGTTCAACCCGCAGTCGACGAGGTAAGTTCCCTGGCGCGTCTCCACGTGATAGCAACTGCGGCCAACCTCACGTGCGCCACCGCGGGGGAGCACGACGAGTGGCGTTTCACCGTCTACGTGCTCCGCAGCATTGACTGGAGATGGACGGTCGGCATCCGAATCGTCGCTCGAAGGCGATGCATCGTCGCTCGAATTCGTGTCAGTAGTCATTGATGGATGGAAGTTAGTTGCTCAGTATGTCTTCCGCGTAGAACCGTTCCTGTGACTGGGTATGGCCGGTGAACGTCACGGCTTCGAGCAGGTCGGTCTCCGCGAGCGCCGGGAGGAATGCATCAAGGTCGTTCACGACCGGCGTAAGTGGACGAACGCTATCGGTCGGACTTGAGACCCGGCGGGCCTGCCAGATAGCAGGCGTCGCGTCGAGACTGTTGTACGCGTCGGCTTCCGAATCCGTATAGTACTGGCACCGACTCGCCTGCTGTGTCGTCGTTCGGGCAGCCCGCGAGGGTTTGGCGGTCACTTCGTCGACGCGAGTCAGTTGAAGCGGTGACCGCGAGCGGTCGGGAAGCGCGTCGCCGAGATCGTCACGGACATTGTGAGCGGACAGCGACGAGTCTTTCTGGAAGTACGCGAGCGTCATGTCGCCGTTCTCCGAGTAGATGTCTGGGTCAGCGACGTGCTCGCCGTTTTTCGAAGAGAGATACCGCGCCGGGATTTCAACGAAACAGATTCCGACGAGTTTCAGTCGGTTGGGGTCAGTTCGGGTTTCTTCGTCGAGGTAGTCCACGACGGCCTGGAACTCCTCGATGCACTCACGGGTATTCCAGATGGTCGCGCCATCCGGTGCGCGTTCAGCGGGGTTGTTGAAGTAGATAGTCGTCTCGGGGACGTAGGGCGCGTTGATGGGTTCCCGGAGTTCGACCGGCGATGGGGAACGGTCGAGGCCGTCGTGTCGTCGGTCACCGCTCTTGGTACGTTCGAGTTTCACCTTCGCCGTCACGGGGAAGACGGTCGGAGGAAGTGATTGGAGAACAGCAATCGGATCTTGTTCCTGCAAGAGAACTGCGCGTTCACGTTCAAAATCAGTTCCGGGTTCGGGGGAGTGTTCCGTACTCATGCTATCAGGCCGCGTCTGCGGCGACGACTCGGCCTCCCGCACCCGTTTCCACGAGTGCAAGACGCCGAGTCGAACTGGTCGAGATGTGTTAACTATTCCCCTAAGTAGTTTCTGGATTTAATCGATTGTACCGACGAGAGACGTGCCAAATGATTATCCTATAGGAGGAGAAACGGATTTCTAATGGTCAGGTTCACGGGGGCGTTCGCCTATGAGTGCGACAAATGCGCGTTTGGTGGTGAGCGCGATACGCTAAGAGCCGCATTCACGACGGTACAAGAGCACAGACAATCAGAACTTCACGAAGTTCTCTGGACGCAATTCAACTTCGATCCGCCGCTTGAATCGGCCCTTGGTCCAGAGTGGAAGGTTGAATGCAAGAACTGCTATCAGTCGTGGCGACACGATAGCAAGCAGGCCGCCGAGGAGTTCGCCGACCAGCATGCGAAGGTCGTCGGCCACGAAATCGATTCCATTACCGAGTACGAGGATGCAGCTCTAGAAACAGAAAGCGTGAAAGGTGCGTTAGAGCGGTTGACGCCCGAATTTGACCGCGGTGTTCCAAAACCGGTGTTGCTACATCTTCTTGAGCAAGGCGGGTTTACCTCGGAGGAGATTGACCGAGAAATCCAGCGGCTCTCAAAGCGCGGAGATGTGTATCAGCCGAGTGACCGTCTGTACAGGTACATCTCAGATAGCTAGTAGATGCGGAACGGCCCGTTGTAGGTACCACCGATGTCACCGCGTTCTCGGAACTTATCGAGCATCGCGAGCGCCTTATCACCGTTCATCCCGAACTGTTCTGCGTATTCGCGAACATCGTCTCGGTCGGGGTCGGACTGCTCACTTACTGCGTCGAAAACGATGTCCTTCTGGCTTTTTGAACGGTGCTTGTTCTCTAGGGCACGTTCTTCGGCCTCCTTGGCTGCATCCGAATCTGCTCCCATCTGGTCGAGGTAATCGTCGTTCGCAACGACCTCGGCGATCTCCTCGTCAAGCACGCCATTTTCTCGTGCGCGCTCGTATGGTTCGTCGAGTGAATTGACGCTTGCTTGTACTTTCGTTCGAACTTGGCGGGCGGCGTCTGCATCCTCGGACTGGTAGTAGTGCTTGAGTTTCTTGAACTTGTGACGTTTCCGACATCGTCCGCAGGTCGTCGTTTCTGGGATACTCTGAACGATGAATACGGATTTGCAGTTCGGGCAGACCGTGACGGTTCGGAGTGACATGAGAACAATCGTGTTGGGCAAGTAATGTAAAGGTTCAGTGTCGGCGTTCGCTACAAGAACTCGTTCAGACTAGAGTTCCTGCTGAACGAGGTTGTCCCACCACTCTCGCTCTCTACGGCGTTCTCGCCGAATAGAGGTTCGACATTACGGTCGCCGTTCTGTTGCTCTGCAAAATCGACGAGTCGCGTAGCGCGCGCCTTCCCGATTCGATTCACGTTCTGAAGGACGGCTTCAAGCTGGTCTTTGCGTTCGACCTGCTCATAGGCTTCGCACAGACCTCCGACGAGCGTTTCGGTATCGAAGTTAAATCGCGTATCGCTGCTCCCCAACGTACTGAAGTGGTCTCGAAGATTCCGAATCGTTACTCGACCAACGCCGTAGACGTGGCGCACGACCGGCAAGTCCTCGCGGGGAACTCCTTTCTCGACGCACGCTACAAAGTCGTCGTACCACTCGGGCTTGTCTGCTTGGATTGCATCAAAGAGCGCAGTCGCCGCTTCCAGCGTCATTGAGAGATTTCGGGCAGCCATACGAATCGAAGTTGGGTCGACGTTCGTCCGCTCTTCAATTTCGGTTGCGGGTACTCCCTGACACCAGTACCATCCGAGAACGCCAGCGACGATAGCGGCGTCCTCCTCGGGTATCATTTCCTCGTTCAGTATCTTATCCTGAAGTTCCGTCGAGATACCGTCAAACGAGAGGTAGGCATCCGAGAATGCGCTAAACTGATATAGGAGGTTCAGTGCCGTGAATGTATCTTTGTTTTCAAGGTCCGCGCAGAGGTCATGGACACTCCGAAGTGAGTAGCCGCGGAAGACGTTGAAATTGAATTCGACGGCCGCACTCCCCTGGCGGGTGTTCTCGAATCGCTGTTCAGTCTCGCGCTCACGGAGGAAGCCGAACTTCTGAAGCCAGTCTGCTTCTTCGCGGAGTTTCTGTTGCATCCGCGTCCGCTTATCCATGGTACCATCGTCCCACGCGCGGTCACCGGAGAGTTGTTGCCAGTACAGCGTTTCTGTGAGGAAGTCCTCAATAGCCTCGGGCGTGTCCCACCCCATCTCTACGAGTTCAAGAACCAACCAGCGAAGGCCATCTCCTGAGTCAACGTGGGAAGTGACAGGTTCGAGTTCGGGATTGTTGAAGAACCGCTTGCTTGCTTCGTCAAAGTCTGAGTAAAACGGGAATGCGTATCCCTTCTTGAATCCCTTTCCAGGTCGCGCTGCTCGCCCGATCCACTGAATATACTCGTAAGTGTGAATATAGTCTACTCCAGCACCGTTCCATCGTTTTAAATCGGCGACCACCACCGATTGAACGGGTGCGTCGAATCCATAGGCGAGCGTGGGCGTACAGAAGAGGACTGCAATTTCACCTTCTTCGAAGCACTCCTCAATCCAGTTGCGGATTGAGGAGGGAAGTCCGGCGTGGTGGTACGCGACGCCCTTCGACATGAGGGTGGCAAGGTCGTGTAATTTTCGCGTCGGCTCCATGCCGTCAAGTTTCGACCTGAGTTCGCTGTGGAAGCGCCGGTCACTATGGTTGGCAAAAATATTCGTTTCAGCAAGTCCTTCGGCCCGAGCTTCGGTCTTTGGCTTCGACCCGTTGAATACAAGGTACGGTGCTTTGTCGGGACTCCCTCGTATCTGGTCTATTATTTGTGGTTTCTTATCCTGCTGTTCGTCCAACATCACGGGTTGCTCCTGGATTTCGATACTCCGTTGTTCGTCGCTGATAACGAGGTTTGCGTCCATCCAGTCGGCGAGTTCCTCCGGGTTACCGACAGTCGCGGACATGGCGAAGATGTTGATATTATTGTCGAGGACCGCCGCGATGGCTTTTTCGAGACCACGGCCTCGGCCTGAGTCGTAGATGATGTGGAAATCGTCAAGGATGACGAGATCGAGGGACCGAACGTCACCAAGTCCTCGGAGGATTGCCTGGTAGAACGAGTCGAAGGTAGCGACAATTACGTCTGCGTTCTGGTAGCCACCTTGTTGAACATCGTATTCACCTTCGGCCCAAGTATTGAGTTCGTCTTCTTTTGCGCCGACTAGCTGGTTACTCGGTACGAGGTAAGCAACGCGGCCACCCGCATCAAGCATCTGCTTCGTGACGGCTTCTGCGCAGAGTGTTTTACCATTTCCAGTCTCAGCGACGAGGAGGTGGTTCCCACCGTCAAGAATTCGTTCGTCAAATGCTCGGTATTGGGTGTCAGTGAGGGAGTTGAAACCATGAGCGGCAAGAAGATCTCCTACAAGTGTCTTGTCGTCGGGGGAAAGCGAATGGGGCAGTGAAGACATGTTAGTTTAGACAGGATGTACCTATTAAAGTACTACCTTTGTTAACACATCTGGTCTGGCTGTTTATCGGTCTCAATCTTGATGGAAAGAGAAAATTTGCATCGTCCTACCCCGTACTTCCAACGTTCTTTCGGCGGTAGTGACCGGCTGGCGCTCGGACGTTTCCACCCCAGATTTCCAACGTTCTCGGGTGGTTTTCCGGGATGTGTCGAGAGGACCAACCCCGGAATTCCAACGTTCTTTCGAGTGGCGGTGATCGCGGTCGTTTAGGACGGGGACCCCACACTTCCAACGTTCCTCGGGGATCGAGTGAGAGAGCACGGACTGGACGAGACCCCCACCCCGGAGTTCCAACGTTCTCGGCAGGAAGGACAGGAGGGATGGTGGTCAAGACGGCATATTGCCGTCTTTCTTCTAATAGACCAACTGCAATACGGATTTGGTTTAACAGTATTTCCCTTAAGCTCTTCGGTTACTAAAGACTCCCGTAGAAATTAGCAGGGGTTCGATTGTTCGCCAGAACGTTGGAAGTGCGGGGTGGGGGAGTCACCGACAGTCTTTATATGCAACCGATACGGTGGAAACGTTGGAAGTGGTGGTCCGGTAGTTTTATGTCACGTCCGATAGACCCGTCAACTGAAACGATGCCCACGCCTACAGACGGATACAGCTTCACACCACAGAAATTCCCCTACAAGAACCGCGAAGCACTCCTGGACGACTACACCCCCGACACCCTCGTCGGCCGCGACGACGAACTCCAAGAGTACCACGCCGCCCTCCTCCCCGCCATCAACGGCGAACAACCCGACAACATCTTCCTCTACGGCAAAGCTGGCGTCGGCAAGACCGCCTCGACGCGCTTCCTGCTCGACCGCCTCGAACAGGACGCCGACGAATATGCCGTCGACATCCACTCCGAGATGGTCAACTGCGACGGCCTCAACTCCTCGTACCGCGTCACCGTCGAACTCGTCAACAACTACCGCGACCCCGAAAACCAGATCAGCGAAACCGGCTACGCCCGCTCGCAAGTTTACGACATGCTCTGGCAGGAACTCGACAACCGAGGCGGCCTCCACATCATCGTCCTCGACGAAGTGGACCACATGAACGACGACTCGATGCTCTACCAGCTTTCGCGAGCGCGCGAAAACGAGAAAATCGAGAACGCACGGGTCGCCGTCATCGGCATCAGCAACGACCTGACGTTCAAGGACTCGCTGTCGCCCAAAGTACGGTCGTCGCTCTGCGAGCGCGCGATCTCTTTCTCGACCTACGACGCCAACGAACTTCGAGCGGTGCTTGACCAACGCCAGCAGGTTGCCTTCCAGGAGGACGTGCTTTCTGAGGACGTCGTACCGCTGTGTGCCGCCTACGGCGCGCAAGAATCCGGGGATGCACGGAAGGCGCTCGATCTTCTGATGAAAGCGGGGGATAAAGCCCGCGAGGACGCGGGGTCGACCGAAATTGTCACCGAGACGCACGTCCGGGAGGGCCGGGAGATGCTGGAGCGCGAGGAAATCCAGAAGGGCATCATCGACTTGAACGAACAGGAACGCCTGATACTCTACGCGCTGGCGACGTTCGCGGCGGAAGGCGAGACGCCGGTTCAGTCCCGAATGCACTACAAGCGTTACAAGCAACTGACCGAGCGGGCTGGAAGCGACTCGCTCTCCGAGCGGTGGATGCGCGAGCAGACCGACGAACTCGATATGCTCGGACTCGCGTACGTCGAGGAGAAGAACGAGGGCCGACGCGGTGGTCTCTACCGGGAGCATGAACTCCGCCAGGACTTAGAAATCGTCCTTGATGCGCTCAGCGAAACCATCGAGAGCGTCGGCATTCACGAGAGCGTCCAACAGTACACCTCGACGAACGAGGCGCTGTCGGACTAAATATAGTCCGAATTTAATAAAGTTCTCTGAATTCAACCCCTCTTCTAATTGCAACCCTTGTTATAGATGAGTAATGTTATGCAAAATGCTCTAAGTTTTCTTCATGTAGATGGAGCACGGTTATACAACCGGGGAATAATGATGGCAAATCATGTGGGTCGGGCATTCGGCAGATGCTTGGACTGTAAACTCGTCTGTCCTGTGAACATCCATCCCGATGGGGCTATTACTGCATGCGGATCACCAACCTGTCCATCATGCAACGGAGAATCATTCGAACGTGTTACTGTCGGGGACCAGTGACCACAGCAGTCAATCTCTATCTTGAAGACGACGTTGTTGAGTACCGGTCTGAAGCGGAAGGAGAATAGCGAATGCCGGTAAAGAAAGAGCTACTAATTGCAGTACGCTAAATGCGACTTGCCTATCCACCATATTCTCTATACTGCTGGAACGAAAATCGGGCTATTGGCCGACCACACACTCTCAATCGCTGTTCTCCCATTTCTTCCGACCTAACCCTAACAAGCTCCTAAGATTCCGCCGGGGTTATTATTCCAATGCTCGGGGATTCCACCCTTCAGGCGCGGAGGATATCAACTGGTTAGAAGTAGTACGTCGTACTTCTGAACCCACTGCTGAGACTCCTCGACACCCGTTTTTAATATAATTTCTTCGGACGCTCGGACGTATGCCAGCTTCGCAGCTTCGAGCAAGTCCTCGTCAAGCGCTAAGTCGTCAGCGGCGTCCGGCCACGTCTCGGGCGTGACGAAATAGACCGTCACGTCGTCTAACTGAACCGGCGACGCCTCGTCTATGAGGTTGAGATCGTCTTCCGAGACGGATTCGTTGATGGTTTCGAGCACGTCGACGAGGCGGTCGCGGTTGACGCCGACTGTCTGGGCGGCCGCGGTAATCGCCTGCTCGGAGATCGGCGTCGCCGTCGATTCGACGCTCCCGCCGAGCGTCGCCTGCTCGCTCTCCGATTCCTCCGGCGTTGTCTCTCCGGAGTCCTGGTCGCGGAACGCTCGCGGGACGAACTCGCGGCCGTCCACATAGCCGAGTGGCACGAGGCCGACCAAGCCATCGTCGACGAGCGGTTCGAACAATAATGGATTCTCGTTGTCGTAGTCGTCGAGATTGAGGCCGAGGCCGAACTCATCGAGGTGGCGACGCGGAATCTTCACCGACAGACTCGTTCCGGTGTCCATGACGCGGCGGAGTTCCGGATTACTGTCCGGATTCTCGCCGGGGTCGTCGGCGCGATTCAGTATTAGGAGGGGGTCGGTCTCGGCGTCTTCGAGGTCGCTGTAGAGGTAGTCGCCCGCTTCGATTCCGGCGGCGCGCGCTTCCATCCCGAATCCGATACGCCATCCCGAGGACTCTTTCATGAGCCGAATTGGGTCTCCCTCTTCGCGATGGTACTTCGAACCAGAACCACCCGCCGAGTTGTCGGTCGGCGTGTCGTCTCGGTCGCGGGTTTCAGGGAGTGGATCTGGATACGATTCGAGGTCCCGAACGTCGTCGCGGAGGAACTCCCCGTTGCGTTTGTGGTACTCGTAGTGGCGGTGTTGAATCGTCTCGGTCTTGCGGTCGTACCGAATCTCGACGCGCTCCTCGACGTTCCCGTTCGTGATTGGCAGGGTTTCGAAGACGCGGATTCGGTAGTCGCCGTCGTCGTAGGCGTCCACGTCGAGCGTCTGGCGGTCGAGTTCGTCCGCGGCGATATCGAGCACGCGGTCGATTAGCTCGCCGAGGTCGCGCATTCGAGGGATGCCCGGCGTAGGGATGTCTCGTGCCATTTGGGTGTCTGCTAGCATACTGTTGGAGTAGGGTCGTTGAAAAACCGTGCGAGTTCGACTAGACGGTCCCCTCGCGGATGTATTCGAGAATCACGTCGCCGTGGCACGCCTTCGAAATGTCCGAGAGGGCCGTCCGAGTCGGTCCGTCAGACATCTGGCTTGAATTCCTCCGGCTCGGCGTCTTTCGGCTGATAGAGCGGGTGATTGGGATGCCCGTCTTTTGTCGTGTTGAGCGCGTAGAGATCTGCGTCGAGAAGCGCTGCAACCTCGCGACCACGGTTTTGAAGGCTTCCGTCCGTCCCCCAGGCAGCGACAACCATTTCGGCATCGTCACAGATAGCGCGGAGGTGGTCGTCATTTTCAGGACCGACCGGATTAGGATGGTCGTGAAGTTCACGCGGCTTGGTCGCCCGGTACGCGAACAGGTTCCCGACGACCAGACTACCGTATCCCCAGTCTTTCGCGTAGCCGAGACAGCGCCGGATAGTCGGGTCGTCGTCTGTCTCGTCGGCCGTACTGGGGTTAAGCATGATGAACGCGAGCGTCGGCTTGTTTACGTCCCAGGTTCGGGTCAGTCTGTAGCGGTACTCTCGGTCGTCGCTGAGGACTGCTCGGCTTCGGGTATCTTGAAGCGGGGATTCTTGGGTCTTGTCTTTCATGCCGGACGCCTCAGTAATATCTTTCTATAGATATAATTTTCGAGACTATTCGGGACTGTCATCTATCATCCAGGCCGTCAATTGAGCGCCGATTGTGGTGGTCATTAGTCGTTCTCTCCCGTGAACTGCTTCAGTCCCGTCTCGACGGCGGAGGTGACGACGATTCGGCCGGGTTCCGCACCGAAGTGGAGTTTCTCGGTCTGCCAGTCGAACATGTATACGAGCGCCTTCGGGATGTAGAGGCGGTACTGCTCGGTCAGGTTGTCGTCGACGCCGGACTGGTGGGTTTGAACCAGTCGGACGTTCGGCGTGTCCTCGTCGAGCACGTCGAAGTCTCCGACGAGCACGAGGTCGCCGTCCCGGACGGAGACCCGCCAGGCCACGGGGTCGCGTTTCGCCAGCCCGAACGCGTCGACGAACCGGTTCGTGAGGTCGATGCCGAACTTTGTGTCGAGTTCGAACAGCGACTTGACCATCGGCGCGACGTCGAGCGACTCGCCCGCATTCGCAGCGACCTGTGGGCGGAGTGGGACGGACGGCCGCGCGTCGATGTAGCCCTCCTCGGGGTGAGAGTCGTATCGGAAGCGAAGCTCGCTCCATTTCTCGATATGGTCGAGCAGGCCGGTCGCGGCCGCGGTGACGGGGTTCATCCGGACGGTCATGCTGTTGTTGCGCTCGTTCAGCTTGAGTCGCCGGACGCCCGCACGTTCCTCGGTCACGGTGGTCGAGATTCGGTAGGTGAACGCCGACTCGTCCAGGTAGGGCGTGATGGCGACGGGCTGGCTATGGGTGAGGCCGTGGGCGTCTCGGAGTGACTGTCCGAGCACCGCTTCGGGTTGTCGTCTCGACACCCAGAGTGACCCGCTCGTCTGTTCACGGTCGTCGGAGTCTGGCATTGGAGTTCATTCGATGAGATGCACCCCTCTGCCTTAATCTTTACTACCTTTTCTGGGCTTTAGAGTGTGGTGCCTTCGGTCGGCCCACTCCACGCGCGAATCTCGACCGACGAGAGCGACACCCGCACCGTCTGAGCCGCCCCGAGTTGCGTCGACGCGAGAAACGCCGTCGCCAGCACCTCCGTCACACCAAGCGTCGGCGACCGGATTTCCTCGCGGTCACAGTCCTCGCGACGACAATAGACGCGTGGGAGCGCCCACCGGTCGCTGTCGGCAGGCTTCGTGGCATAGACCGTCACCGGGTGGCCGTCGTGGAGGTCGCGGCCGCACGTCGTACAGCACGCCGCGCTCGGTCCGAGGCGGCCGACCTGGAGGCCGGTCAAGACCTGCTCGACGCTCGTCTCGGCAGTAAGAGAATCGGTCATTCTAGGTGCTACTCGCGTAACGTCGGGAGGTGGTACAGCGCGCCGACGCCGTGGCCGTGCTTCGCGAGTTCGTCGCGGAGCACGTCCCAGTCGGTCACGTCAGCGAACCCGGCAAGGCGGCGGCCGTGGCGGTCCGCGGTCGGTTCGTAGACGAGGAGACCGCCGGTCGTCTCCTCGGTCTGCATTCCCGGCGGAATCCGGGCGGGCTTCGGTTCGACGCTGGTTCTCGGGGGCTGCTCGGTAAGTGCCATTTGGGTTGCCTCGTGTGTAGAGATGTACCCCCGCTACAAGTAGTTTACTATCTTATATTGGGTTTCTACTCGCAAAACCCCGGATAAGATAGTAAAATGTAAGTAGCGGGGGTGAATCGGTCTACTTGGGTGCAAGACCCAAATGGCACGACAAATCACAGTCGAACACCCCCGAGAAGCCCACTCCGGCACCTGTCCGGAATGCGTGGGCACACTCCGAACGACCGGCCACGAAACCACCTGCGACGACTGCGGCCTCATCGTCGACGACGCGAAAATCGACCACGGCCGCGACTGGCAGTACCACGAAACCGACGACGAAAACCCGTCGCGAACCGGCGCTCCCCGCACCGTCTCGCGCCACGACAAGGGCCTCTCGACCGAACTCTACGGCACCTACGACAGCCATGGGACGCTGCTGTCCGCCCGGAAGCGCCGCCAGCTTCGACGGCTTCGAAAGCACCACGCGCGTTCGCGCTTCGAGTCGAAAGCCGAGCGCAACCAGTGCTACGTCTTCAACGAGATTCGGCGCATCACGAGCGCACTCGGACTCGCCTCGACCGTCCGTGACCGCGCCTGTGACCTTTTCCGTTCCGCCCAAGGCGAACGCCTGACCCGGGGCCGGACGCTTGAAGGGTTCGCGACGGCGTGCGTCTACGCGACGTGTCGCTGTCTCGGCCTGCCGTGGCAACTCAGCGACTTCGAGACGCTCTCGCGGTGTGGTCCCGAGCAGACGAAGAACGCCTACGGCGTGATGAACGCGGAGCTGTCCCTGCCGGTGCAACCGGTCGCGCCCCGGGCGTACGTCCCGCGGTACGCGGCGGAACTCGGAGTGAGCGACGAGACGCGGCGTCGAGCGCGGGCGCTCGTCGAGCACGCCGAGCAGAACGGCTTGGTCGGCGGCCAGCGCAGCGCGCCCATCGCGGCGGCCGCGCTCTACACGGCCGCTCGCGAATCCCCGGACGCGTTCGCCCAGGGCGACGCCGCTCGGGTCGCGGAGTGCAGTCGCGCAACGATTCGCAAGCGGTTTCAGGAGTTCGTCCAAGTAGCGGGCCACCTCTAAAACCCACAATAAGATAGTAACATATTTAGGGCCGGGGTGTATCTGGTAGAGTATGAGCGAGAAGATGCAGACCCCGGGCGACGTGGCATTGAACCTTGAATCCCGTGACGACGTTACCCGAGCAGTCTCGACATGGGACGACTGCGACGTGGCGGTACTCGTCGAAGACGGGACGAACATCGCCCCAATCCGACGCGGCCGAACGGTCGCGGGAATCACGAACTTCGATGCCGCGCCGTACACCTTGGTCGAACTCGACCTGAACTAACCGCCCCGTGGGAGTAGCGTGGTTCGACTCCGCGCCGGGGCTTATGCAGACAGCAGCAAACCGAACGACGCTTGCACTCGTCGGGTGTGGTTCAACCAAGCGAGAACAGCTTGCGCCTGCCAGCGACCTCTACACGTCGACGTACTTCGCCAAGAAGCGAGCGTACGCCGAAACGTACGCCGACGAGTGGCGTATCCTCTCGGCCGAACACGGCCTTGTCCACCCGGACGCCGTTCATGAACCCTACGACGCAAGCCTAAATTCGCGCTTGGACGCCTATATCGGAGACGACGCCGTATCGGTATGGGCCGAGAGTGTTAGTCACGACCTCACGTCACTCCTCGACGGCGTAGACGAAATCGTGATTCTCGCCGGTCGGGACTACTCCGACCCGCTCGCCGACTACCTCGCGACCGCGCCGCCGACCGTCCGGTATCCCTTCGAAGGACTCGGCGGGCTTCCCGGCCAGATGAAATGGCTCACCGATAAGCTGGAGACCAATTGCTGATGGTCGCCAAGCCCCCGCTTCCTGAAGGGTTCGAACTCCCCGAAGCCGTCAACGGCTGGATGCACGACGCAGATTCCAACCGGAACGGCCACGTTTGGACCGGCGAAGACGCCGAGCGATCTGTCGGCGTGTTCTCGGGAGTTAGTGACCGCGTGTACGTCGCCGTCTTCGACGACCGCGCAGACGGCTTCTGCAACCACATTGACCCGGTTGAACGGTCCTTCGGAGAGGACGAAACGAAGGCGGAAGCCACAGCGTGGGGCGTCGAGCAAGCAGTCGCGTGGATGCAGCAGCACGCGCCCGAAGCGTGGGACCATCCGGCTGTGGAAGAAGCCGTCTTCGACCCACCCGTCGGGTTCGTGCTCGACCGTTACTATCTCGAACAGCGCGAGCACATAGTCTACTACCGGCAGGAGGACGCCGAGAAAGCCGTTAACATGGCGGGCGGCCGAGTTCCGGAGACCGAACCGAGTTTCGGGACACGTGCGTACCTCGTCGTCAAGACGTGGCGCGGCAGCGGGAACTCGACCATTGCGCTCGCGCCCTGGCTTCGAGCGCACGACGACGAGATGCACGAAGTGGTGGATACGCCTGACGAGTGTGGCTTGGCGGTTGCGTTGAAGCTCGCACGCGAGTACGTCTGCGAAGAGACGGGCGAGACGCGAGACGGAGTAGCAGCCGGGCAATCCGACCTCGCGGAGTGGTCCGCGTTGCGTGTCTCTGTACCGACTTTTGAGACCCAATTCGGTAGTCTGGCACCGAACGTTTTTAATGCCGGACGCCCGACGGTTTGGTACGGGACTCAGAAACGACAACACAGAATGCCATTTGGGTTGAGCTTCTTCTGAGTCCCTGTTCCGACACTCGACAGCTGGCGCTGTCGGCAGTACCTTATCCGACGCTCTGACGGCACGGGCTACCCAGTTGAAAGTCTGAAAAGGCGTGTTGGCGGCCCCTCACCTCCGCCGACGCCCGCCACAGTGCTCCTCCTAGAGGAGCAAATGGTAGTAGTACCCCGTCAAAGAAAAGAATTTCCTAGAAAACTAACACAATAAGGCTTGAGGTCTAAGGTATCGAGAGACTCTCCCGATAACGACACGACCGACCTACGACTCAGATTCGAGCGCATCCTTCGTCCGCCCCGCGTACATCTGTTCGATGTCCCGCGCGCGAATAGCGAGACTCTCCGCCGGATCGTCGCCACCCGTGCTGTAAGTCCCGAGCGCGTCTGCGACGAGTTCCGCGTCCTGCCGGGACCGAATCAGTGGTTGGCCGGACGCCTGCCATGCACAGTACAACGTTTCGTTCTCTACGGTCTTCGAGCGGAGAATGTCCTCGGCGGCCAACTCTTCGACAAGTTCCTGCACGTCTACTGCGTCGGCCTCGAAGAACTCCGCAATCTCGTCAGCGGTCAACATCGGGTCTGTGGTTTCTCGAAGCGTCGCGAGAACCGCGTCCGCCGTGAGTTCGTCCGACTTCGCCATTAAGCGAGTGTTCGGCGTACTGCTAGGAAAGCGTTGCTACCCATGAATATCCTCGGCGAAAAAAGCGGGGGTCGCCTACTCGTCGCGGTCGACGTCCAACCCGCGCGCTTCGAGCACGTACTGAGCGACGAGTTCCGGCCGATCCGCCGCGATTCGAAGAACAGCATCCCCGATTTCGCGCTTCGCCGCGTTCTTCACGCCGTGCTCGCGCTTCAAGATACGCTTTACGTCCAGGTCGCGAGCGTCCTCCCAGGCGTCCATCGATTCCTTGCGGCCGTAAATCGCGTGCTGCATGTTGGAATCGTACGGGAACGCCGGTTCCTCTCGCGGGTCCGGTTCTTCGGCTTCCGATTTCTCTTTCTCCGGCGTCGAGCCCGTCCGCGCTGGTTCGGATTCGCTCTCCGCTGTCGAGTCGGTCGACTGAGCGGAACCGTCATCGCTCTCGGTCTGCTCGCCCACCGCTTCTTCGAGGTCATCGAATCCCATTATCGGGCCACCTCGCCAGACTCGACGATAGCCGCGAGTTCCGCGTAGTAGCCGAGTTGGTCGCAGTCCACGTCGTAGTCTCGGAGCGGCTGTCCGGCGTCGTGGGCCTTGTCGATGGCCGACCGATGGCGAATCCCCGGTAGCGGTCCCTCGTACTCGCCCGCGTCGACAGCCTCCCAGTCCGCTTCGGTGAGTCTCGCGAAGTTTGGGATGAACTTGCTCGCGTTCTCCCGGCCGTTCAGTTCCTTGAGGAGTTGGCGGTCGCGCGTCGCATGGTCGATACGACCGCTCAGGTCGGTCGGCACGACCGCGAGAATATCCAGGTCGAAGTACTCGCGCGCCTCCTTGACGAGACGGTTCATCGTGTTCGACAGCCCGCTCTCGTAGCCGTTCTCCGGCCGGAGCGGCAGGATGATGTTCCCGGTCGCGTACATCGCGTTGTCGTTCAGCTTCCCGCGGTTAGCGGGACAGTCCACGATGATGTAATCGTAGTCGTCGCCGAGGAGCGGATCGACGAGGTTCTTTTTGAGCCGGGTCGTTCCCATCGTCGCCTCTTTCAGGTCGCTCTGGACGCTTTCGAGGTCCTCGTGCGCGGGGAAGAGGTCGAGGCCGCCCGCGACGGAGACGATGTGGTCTCGGGGGTCGTCGCCGTCGACGATCACGTCCTTCGCGTGGTTATCCTCTTCGTCGTCGGCGCTCGCATAGATGTCCTCGTAGCCGAGGTTCAGCGTCATGTGGCCGTTGTCGTCGAGGTCGACGACGAGCGCGCGTTCGTTGCGGTGGGCGAGTTCGCGCGAGAGGTTGATTGCCGTCGTGGTCTTGCCGGACCCGCCTTTCAAGAGGTTGATTGCGACGGCGCGGGGTTCCGAGTTGATGCTGTCGTACGGAGTGAGTATCTCCGCGTGCGTGTCGTGTGCCATTTGGGTTGTGTTATTGCCTGCGGTACCTGAGGTGGCTGAGCCACCTGAGGTACCTAAGGTGCGGTTTTCTGCCGGTACACGCCAGACTGCTCATCGAACCGGTATAAACTTTTGCACCTGTGGTGGCTGAGGTAGCTTAGGCACCTGAGGTGGCTGAGGTGGCTTAGTTGGCTTAGGTGACTAAGGTGGCGTGGCTTTGAATTCCGAAAGTCTCGATATTGACGACCAAACGCGCTGACTCGCTGGTTCTCGGCTATCTGCTCGAAATCGAAAATCGGAGTCAACGATCCGCTTCAAACGAACGAGTTTCCTTGCCACGGTGCCTGAGTCACCTAAGGTACCCAAGGTAGCTCAGCTACCTTAGGCACCTCAGGTGGCTTAGGTGGCTAAGGTACCGCAGGTTCCTTAGGCTTCTGATGTATGGCACTCACCTTAGCTACCTCCGGTGGCTTACCTACCGCAGGTACCTGAGGTGGCTGAGGTCGCGACGCAAAAATACTCTCTCAGTCTCAGACGGACAACAGCAGGCCTCCGGCCTTGACGGCTTTGGAGTTCTGCTGTCGCCGGTCGTAGTTGCACGGTCGCCCCTGGGGACACCGAATCAGTGGGGACGGAAATTGAATAGGCGTGGGCGCGTCCATCCCGCTGGCAGTCGGCAGGAGTTCGGAAGAGGACTCCCACCGACTTCTACGCTACTGGTAGTCATTCAGTCTCGGCTATAAATGTTTCTGGTTCCCCGGCGTAACCGTCTTTCAGAACGGAACAACCCCGAGAAGTGAACTCCGAGACGGACGTTCAATCGTCGGACTCGGGACCGGAATCTACTCGGTCCCGGTCACGCTCGATGCACTCGCGTTCGGAGCAACTGAATTCGAACCAGATAGTAGGTCGAGAGGAACGCCGTCATGGCCAGCGTCCCGATGAGTAGTCCCCAAAGCAGGTGGGCGAGATACTCGAAGAACAGCAGTTCGAACATCACCGCATACCTCCGAGTTCCGTCTGTGGATGTTCGTTGACGACGGTGCGACCCTCGACGACTATGCCGAGTTGGTTGAGCGCGTCAACGAGGTCGCCGGGAACGTCGTCAGCGTAGACAGCGAGCACCAGTTCAAAGCTGGGGTTCCGGTCTTCGCCGCGGAACGGGATGCGCCCCGGCCCGACGAGACAGAACACGTCCGCAGCGGCCACATGGTCGTGGAAGACGTGGCTACTGGTATCGCAGGGGAGCAGCATCACGACGCCATCGACGGTGTCGCGGGCGGCCTCGTTACGAGCCTTCCGTGCCCACTTCTTCTTCTTCGCGTTCCCGTCGCCGTTGCTTGACCACGGCGGATTCAGCCACACCCAGCCGTCCCACCCTTGCCGGAGGCCGTCGTTTTCGGTGGTGTACCGCGTGGGCGCGATAGGCTCCAGTTCCGCGCCGGAGGCCGGGTCGGTATCGAAGCCGTCGACGGCGCGAGCGAGTGGCCGCCAAATCTTGGGCGGGGTCGCGTACTCGTTGTCCGTCGGGTCCTGCTCGTGGCCGAGGCGAACACCGTGAGCAGTTGCGTCCGTTGATTGCTCGGTCATCTGAAACCACCTCCTCGTAGGACGGGATTTCAGCCTCGGACTCATCAGCGAGACCGCCGCCGAACGTTGCGAGACTCGGGTCCTCGGCGGTCAGGACGTGCTTGCACAGGCTCTTCGCCAAATTCACCGGCACCGCATTCCCAATCTGCGCAGTTCTGTCGGTCTTCGTCCCGGCGATTTCGTACTCGGCGGGGAAGCCTTGGGCCTGCTGGAGTTCGCGCGGCTGGAGCATCCGGTAGCGGACGTCGATGCCCCACGGCCAGAGTTCCGGGACGCAGAGCGCAAAGCGGTCGCGGCTGGTGACCGTGCCGAGCGGCTGGTCGAGCGACTTCGGCGGCCCCTCGTAGTCGTCGATGAACGGATGAACGACTGGTGAGGCGAGTCCTGCCGGACTCTTCGATGCGGTGACCGTCATGAGCGGCCGGTCAACCGCCCGCGTCCGTGGGCGCTGTCCCGGTCGGCCGTTGTAGAGCGGGCAGAGGTACGGCGAAGAGAGCGCGAAGACGCCGCCCCTCTCGGTCGCGATGGTCGGCATCGGGTCCGTGACGTCGAGCGCCCTGCCACCGTGCGAGTACCGGACCAGCGACGGCGAGACGAGTTTCGCCCGCGGGTCAGCCGTAATCGTGTGGAACGGCTGGCGACCCGCCGGGTAGAGCGGGTTACTGTGCAGGCCGCGATAGCGGCCATTCTTCGGCATCACGAGCGAGTGCGTCTCCGTCGTGACGATAGCGTGACCGCCACGCGTCGCAATCGTCGGCACCGGGGACTCCTCGACGTCGACCGGATGTGCGCCGTCCTGCTGGCGCAGAAGGTGCGTCGTCGCCATCGCGGCCCCACGGCCGGGGAGCGGCACCAGAAACGGTTCGTCGGCGATGCTGGCGACCGTCGCAGCGTGCTCGGCAGGGACAATGCGCTCCTCGCGAAGCCGATAGATGTCGTCTTTGCCCAGCGTTTCGAGAACATCTGCGAACGGAACGGCCGTGTCACCGCAGTGGCGGCGGAGTCCCTCGGCAATACGCTGCATGGTCGAGTTCTTCGGCGGAGTCTTCCGGCCGTCGTCGATGTCACGGGTCCAAATCGAGCCGCCCAGGTCCGACCAGTCGATAATCTCCGCGGCCGTCCGGTGGTCGGGGAGATCGTCGCGGTCGTCGCTGTGCGTTGGGGCGGGGAAGGTGACGCTCCCGGCCTGCCGTCCGATGATGAAGAAGCGTTTTCGGGTGGTCGGGTCGCCGTAGTCGGCCGCGACGAGTTGGGTCCAGTCGACCGCGTAGCCGAGTTGGTTCAGCGCATTTATCCACGCGTCGAAAATCGAACCGTCTCTGACGGGCTGGCCGTCCTCGACGGGACCCCAATCCTGTATCTCGGGCACGTTCTCGATGACGAACGCGTCGACGTCGAGCTTCTCCAGCCAGTCGAGGACGTGCCACGGCGACATCCGCTTCTGCTCGCTGACTGGCTTGCCGCCGCGAGCACGACTGAAGTGCGTGCATTCGGGACCGCCGACGAGAAGGTCGACGTCGAGGTCGGCCTGCTCGTCGTCGGCGAGCTTCTGGATGACGTCCGGTGGGTGGAGTTGCTCGACCTTGCTATGATACTGGTGCGCAGTCGGGTGGTTCGCCTTGTGCGTCTCGATGGCTGGGTCCCAGTGATTGATGGCGGCTTCGCGGAGTTCGTAGCCAAGTTCCTCGTAGGCCTGTCGGAGGCCCTCGCTGAAGCCGCCTGCACCACAAAAGAGGTCGACGGCAACGATTTCACCAGTAGTTGAAAGCACGGGACAAAACCGGAACCGATACTGACCCACTCGGTGCAGATTATCGACGAAGACGCGACTGGCTACGAAGACTCTTCTGAGAAGTGCGCTGTTTCTGATAGGATGGCGGAGAATCACGGACGAAACGCGAGAACGAGCGACTACTGACGAGTGCTGCGGCTCACCGTTTTGCTACCACGAAAAGGCGCTCAGGCGTCAGCCGAACTCCGCGTCCGGGAACTCCAAGTTCAGACTGAGGCCACTGAGGACGCGCCGGTCAAGTTCGTCCAGGTACGTCGCCTGCTTCACCACGATCTCGTCATCGTCCCGGTCGGGACTCTGGTCGGCGACCGCCGTGTTCAGCATCACCCACCCGTTGTACAGCAGGTTCTCCATCATCCAGAGGAACCGCCGGTAGCCGAGGTCGCGTGACCGCGTCTTGGCCGCGAACGTCCCTTTCTTGTCCCGGAACGCCGTCTCCACGCCCCACCTGTCACGGTAGAGCCGACCGATTCCCCACGCCGACCCTTCCGGATCGTGGCCGATGGGGTTCTCGTCCGGGTCGATCCCGGCGCGGTCAACGCTCTTGCTCGTGATGATGCAGAAGTAGTCGATCTCCTCTTCGTCCTCGTGGGGCTCCTCGATGGCCTGGTCAAGCGTCAGCTGCCCCTCGGCGACATCCTCCTCTTCGTCGTCGCCGAAGTCATCGAGCGTGGTGTCTGGTTCGTCCTCTTCGTCGTCCTTCTTCTTGTGGTCGGGAACGCTCTTGAAGTCCTTCTCCAGCCCCACGAGCGTCGTGTTGTGCGTGCGGCGGCGACCGCTACTTGACAGCGTCCAGTTGCTGTCCCAATCCGCGCGGCCATCGAAGCCTTCGACCGTGTCCTTCACCGCGTCGGTCGCGCCTTTCCGAATCGCGTAGTCACAGCCGCACTGGCGGATGTACCGGCATATCTTCGTGTCCACGAACTCGGCGTCGGCCATCACCGTGTCGATGTTCACGAGCTCCCGAGCGCGGTCAAGGATGTACCGAACGCCCTGGAACTGGTCGTTCGGTGGGAGGTACGACAGGGAGGCGATGATGAACGCCCGTCCGTTGATTTTGATGGTGCCCTGGAGTTCCTTCCAGGCGTAGCCGGTATCGAGGTGGCTCTGCTTGTGGACGCCAACCGGCGGGTCGCTCTTCACCGAGGAGTGGCGGCTGTGGTCGTGCGTGGTGTAGTCGATCCGGAGGTTGAACGTGTCGTCTTCGTCGATGACCTCCTCTTCGTCCCGAAGCCACTCTATCTGGCGCTCAATGGCGTCTTCCGTCCTGAGGTGCCACGTCGCGGTCTCTCCCTCCGGATTGTGTGGGTCGATAGTCCATTCCTCTTCGAGGGCGTCGCGGAGATCGCCGGTCACGAGGTGCGGGTCTACGAGGTCGTGCGGCGGTATCCACCGCGCGCCGTAGGCGTCGTGATCGTCCTCGTAGTAGCCCTCGATCTTCGTGCGTTCGACGTTCCGAACTGTCCGTCGGAACGTCTGTGGAGTGAAGACGCCCCACTCTTCGGTGCCGTCTTCGCGCTCCTCGATCAGGCCGTAGTCCTTGCCCATCCGACTGATGCCTTCTTCCGCGTAGTCGTTCCGCCGGCACATGTGCGCCCCGGCGTCGGTGATGAGGTCGCCGTCCCACTCGAAGGAGTCGTCACGGTCGTACGAACAGACGTCCCGGATGATGTCGGCCTGGATGGTGTAGGCGTCCTCCTTGATTCCCTGCTCCATCTCGCCGATGGGGTCTACGTCAGGTTCGTCGGCGGTGTGGTCGGTGATGAGGTTGTCGCGGATGTTTTCCGCAGTCTCCAGCTCGTAGTCCTCGGCCTTCACCGCGCACTCGGCGGCCATGTACCGGACGTGGTCGCGGAAGCCGGGACGTACGCGCGTCATCCACTGCTCCCGGAGCGTCCGCTCGCTCGGTGTCTCGCCGTCGAAGCCGAGGCTGGTGGCGAGGTCGTCGTTCTCGTCCAGGCGGTCGGCCAGTTGCTCCCAACTGACAACGGAGTAGCCGTCGGAGGGCGCGATGAGGCGGTAGATCCACGCGCACACCATCGGCTTGAAGTCGTAGTCGGAACCGGGCTTCAGGTCGTCCTCGGGGACGGCGTCGATGAGCGGCGGCCTGATGACGTCGGTGACGTCGTCGTAGCGGTCGGCGAGTTCGCCGCGGAGGGCTTCGATTGCGCCGTCAAGCGAATCGAGATCGAGGTCTTCAGGAGAGTTGTCCGGAGCGTCGTCGTGCGGTTCCCGCACCGTCTTCTCGGGAACTTGTTCGGGTGGGGCGTAGAGGTCGTCAGAATCGTTTTCGGCGATGGCCTCGACCAATCCATCGGGGTCGTCCCGGGTGTCTTGGTCGGGGCCTTTGTCCATACCGGGGACATGTCTCTCTTGGTTTATAAGCTCTGCTCCGCGTGGAGTAAGGGAAGCCTACTCGGGAATCCAGTACGAGACGCGGTTCTCTGTGTGTTTCTTCTTGGAGAGTTCGCCCTCTTCAACCAGGGAGTCAAGCCGTCGTTGAACCGTCCATCGGGAGGCGTCAGGGAAGACATCGACAAGGTCTGAGACGATGTAGGGCTCGCAGCGATTCATCTCTTCGAGAACCTGCTGCGGCGTCGGCTCCTCGGGTGTCCGCGGCACATTGTTGCTGTCAGTCTCGGGCATCCTTATAGATGCACCATGTGGGGCAACGACCTTTATTCTTCCCCACACGGTGCAGAATAGGCTGCCGTCCGTTCTGCACCACACGGGGCAAAACTTATGTGGTCTGCACCACACGGTGCATATACAATGAGCGTTCCAGCCTACGTCGAAGGAAAAGACCTCAGCCGCTACGCGGATGAACACGGAATCGAGAAGAACACGCTCGTGCGGTCGAAGTGGGACAAGGCGACCTACCAGGCCGTCAAAGTCACCGACACGTACGTCGCCTTCGACAACGGCGAGAAGCACACCCACCGCGACCTCGCCAACTCCGTGGAGAACGGCACCATCGAGGTCATCGGCCAGCGCTCCACGAGGTAACGGTGAGCGCCACCAGCCAATCCGTCGAACCGGAGCAGTTCGTTGGAAGCAGCCACGACCTGGAGACTGGCGACGAGATCATCACGAACTACGGCGGCTCGTTCGACTCGTGGGGCAAGACGGTCGAAGAGCAGCCCGAGATGGGCGAAGACCACGAGGACTGGTTCAAGGTCAAGGGCGATTGGGACGGCGCTGCCTGCTACGACCTCTGGTACAGCTTCCGAACCAGCAAGTGGTACATGAGCCGGAACGCGCAGACCGAGAAAGTTCACGTCTACAAGGTATGACGGCGGAGAAAGAGATCGTCTACGTCACGGGCGGGCACAACGGGGGCGGCGGCCCGACGATCCACACCGACGAAGACTGCCCCACCGTCAGGAACTCCCGCGTCGTCAACCCGCGGCCACGCGATGTCTACCCCGACGACGTGGACGTGTGCGACGTCTGTTCGGGCGCTGTCGATACGAGCAATCAAGACCACTCGGCCTACCGCGCGTTGAAAGCGGCGGCCAAGGAGGCGTCCGACTGAGATGGTCACTCGTGAGCATGTCCTTCGGGAACGTGAGTTCGAGCGGCTTCTCTTAGGCGCGGGGCGGCTGCCCGGGACGGATCGGATCGAGGCCCGTGCCGCCGTCCTCATCATGGGCCGACTCGGGCTTCGGGGCGGTGAACTGATCCACCTCTCGGAGTCGTGGATCGACTGGCGACACCACCTCGTACGCATTCCTGAGCACGACTCGTGTACGAAGGGGCGCGACGGCGGGCCGTGTGGCTCCTGTCGGCAGGCCGCCGAACAGCGCCAACAGCACGGCGATGACCGGCCAGTAGAGGAGATCGTCGAAGACTACTGGCAGCCGAAGACCGACGCGGCTGTCCGCGACATCCCGTTCGACTGGAGTGTTCGTGTTGAGGTCGCGCTGGAGGAGCTCCTCGATGAGTTCGACGGCTGGCCGACGTCGTTCTCTACGCTCCAGCGCCGACTGGAGTGCTCGCTCGAAGCGGCACCGGGGCTGTCGGAGGACGCGACGACGGTTCACGGCCTTAGAGGGACTGCGGCGTCGTACCACGCCGGGAACGGGCTGGAGATGCAGTCGCTGAAGGGGATGTTCGGGTGGCGGGACAACAAGACGCCGAACAAGTACCTCAGCATCGACGGCGAGATGGTTCGACGCGGGCTTCAAGAGGTCTACTGAGATGCAGCGAGTGAACGTCGCCCTGGTCGGCGTACGTGGGTTCGATTCCCGCGCAGGGCTTCTGCCCGCACTGTGGTGGAGCGCGACACGAGTACCACGCCGTTGGGGGCGAGAGACACGGCGAATCCAAGCCAACGGTCGCCCCTTCGCCGATGTTCCCCATGACGGGGCGCGCCACACGGCGCTAAGGCGACGGGTGGGAAACGGTCGCGTGCTGCCGGGTTCGACTCCCGGGGCGGGCACTCGGATGGATAGCTCAAGGGTAGAGAGGATGACTCGCGTCTGCCCCCGTAGATTACCCCCGACAGGCTGGCCGGGAGACGCGCCCGATGTTGCCCCCTGTCGGTGTGGAAGAGCGGCTCCGTTCCCACGGAGTGGCGCATCGCAACGTGCGGGTTCGAGTCCCGCTCCATCCATCGGGCCACATGGGAGTGGCCGCCCGAATCAACTGAGTCGTGGGATGTCCCGCAGCTGGAGGACGCTCCAGTTAGTCCGCGAGGGAGAGGGACTACCCCACGGTGAAGAAACGGCGGTGAGCGGGTTCGAATCCCGACTGGCCCATTGGGTGGCGACCTACGCCGTGATTAACATGAGAGAAGCAGAACCACCGGAAATTTACGGTTCAGTCGAACTACCAGAGGAAGAGAAGGGTGGGGAGTGCTCGCTCTGGCGTGAAGATACTGAGGAGTACAAGCCCTGTGGAAACGAGATCGAGTACGTCTTCGTCCACGCAGCTACCAACCGCGAGGAAGACGATGAGCGCCGGAACTGTCTCGCCTGCGAGCGGTGCGTGAATATCGTCGCTCCTGAGCCGAAGCTGGTTGCCGACGGCGGGTTCTCCACCATCGCATCGGAGGGGGACATCGTCGTGAACATGACCAACGACGAACTTTCCGGCAACTGGAAGTCAGACCTCGAAAATGGAGAGGTTGCTACCTTCGACACAGAACGGTTCCCGGACGGCGTCGAGGACGGCGACCGAGTCTACTTCGAGGCTGGTGGCCTTCTGTATGCGCAGGCGACCATCCGAGAAGTCGGAGACGAGTCAGTGTGGGCGACGGGTGCTATCCGACTCCGCGTCACGGCTGATTCACCGGTCGAAGTTCCTGAGGGCGGCTTCGCCCGGATCGAGGAAGACGGCGCGCTCCCGGCGTCCGACCGGAACATCAGCTCGGACACTGTCGTCGATACGGAGGCTTCTCGATGAAAGAGCATCTGAACAGTTACTGCAAGGGCTGTGACCAGTTCTCGGCACCACACCGCAGACGTGACGACGGTCAGTGGGTCTGCGAGGACTGCGGCCACCTCGTGGAATGCTCCGATCCACAGTGGTCGGACAACTGCGACGGCGATCTCACGACGGAATACGAAGTGAAGAAAGGGCTCTGTGAGGGTTGCATGGCCGTCATCGACTCTTGGAGCGAGGACGGCGATGTGGACGACGGCCCGGAACAGGAGAAGCTGGTAACGGACGGCGGCACGGAGTTTCTCCAAGACCCGCTCGATGAACTGGTCGGGGAGACGCACATCGCCGTCGAATGCATGGTTCCAGAGACGGCCCCGGAGTTCTGCGACGGCTGGTGCGAGTCGTACAACCTCGAAGACCCCGCTTACAAGGACGGATACGGAAAGATTCACCTGCCGGGCGTTTCGTTGGAGTGTGGCGAGTGCGGGCAGATGCACGACTTCAAAATCAACGGTGTGGGGGTGCATTTCCCGTGAGCGCGACTGATCGGTACGCGGGTTGGGTCTGCGACGGGTGTGGGAAGCACGTCACCGGAACGATGCCCGTCGATCAGTGTTCGGACTGCGGCGGTCGCTGGTTCGAAGCGACGCCCGACCGCCTCGCCTGTGATCGGTGCGGCAACGAGGACGCCAGCCGAGTCTTCAACTCCGACCACAACCGGCTCTGCAAGGACTGCATCGCCGAGGAGAACATCAGTATGTACGGCGACCGCCTCGCAGACGCCGCGAAGATCATGCGTGGCGAGGCCGACGAACTGGCCGCCCGCGACGACGTGGACGACCACCTGACCGACGTTATCGAAGGCCTGCGCCATCACGCAGACGAGGTCGAGGAGTTTCTTCAGGAGGAATACTATCGATGAGCCTTCACGAGTGCCCACGATGTGGCCACGAGACCGCAACCAATTCGACCACTGCGGGAGCGTTCGAGGTGCCGCCGACGCTGTACTGCGTCCACGGCGAAGAGGCAGTAGAGATGGATCTCGTTTCAGAAGCAGACCTTCTGGAAGAGGCGATGGTCGATGTGTGAGGTGACCGTTGAGGGCGAGTGCCCCGCGTGCGGCACCACCGTCCGTTACACCGGCCACGTCCCCTACAACTACCTCTGCGGGGACTGCGGAGGCGAACGCCCCCACGCGGATGGCGTGTACGCCGACGAAAACGGAGTTCTTCACTACGAGGAACCAGCATGAGCCAGCGCGTCGGCATCAACTACGAGCGAGACGGTCGGGAGGTTCGCGGTCTCGCCGCCTGGCGTGTTCTCGAACACTTCGGCGGGCAAGCCGACGAGGACGTGCTGGAGAGCGTCAAGCAACGCCTTCCGGTCGCACTCAAGGACTTCCCGGCGCTCGCCCACGAGACCATCAACGTCGGTGTCCTCTACGAGAACGCGGACGCACAGGCGCAGGCGTTCGGCTACAATCGACTCATCTGCCTGCCACCAGACGAACACACGACGAACATCACGCTCTGGCACGAGCTCGGCCACGTCGCTATCCGCGTCCGTCACGAGAACGGCGAGGACGTCGCCAAGACCAGCGAAGAGTTCTGCTCGATCTACTCTGTCGCGCGGATGCCGCCCAAGGTGATCGACGAAGATCGCGTCCCCTACCTCGGTGAGCCCGGCGTCCCGCGAGAGGAGTGGCCAGAGATTTGCCAGCGAGCGCTGGAGTACCGGGAGAACAATCGGAACTACATCCAGCAGTGCAAGGAGTGGCTTGAGATATGAGCGGGGTGATTCATCTTGAGCAACTGTGAACTCTGCGGCGTCAACGAGGCTGTTCACCGGCTACCTCAGGATTCGCGCGAGGACTTAGCGATCTGTGATGACTGCGCAGTAGGGCGGCGCGAAGAGGTCGTTGAGGATGTCTACGCCGACGAGACCATAGAGTTCCCGTTCGCGGAGACGACCATAGAATTAGAGGCAGGCGGGCGACGGTGGGAAGGGTCGCCGGAAGAGTTCAAAGCACTTCGTGACCGTCTGAACGAGGTGGAGTTCCGTGACTGAACAACCCGTTCAGGAAGCCCGCTGTCGGTGTTGTGGTAGCTTTTGCGGCCACGGCACAGATCCCGACTACTGCGGCTCGTGCATAGAAGCTGGTGAACCCCCCGAGGACTGGACACACCCGGCACAGCGCCGTGTGGAAAAAGGCACTCAGCTGAACTGGAGCCGCCCGAACCTGATGAAGCTCCGCGGCTACGAGTTCGAGGAGATCGTGCCGTGGGGCGAGCTCATCGAGGAGATGCAGGCGGGCGACACCCCGTCTTCGAAGTGAAATGGCGTCCACGAGTCCAGGCGATACGTGGGAGTGCTACGAGGGTCGCGCGGACGATCCAGACCACGACTGGCCGGAGAATCCGTTCGGCGACCGCTACGTCCGGTTCCATGCTGTTGTTGCCGAAGTCCACGACGACTACGTAGCGCTGACTGTGACGCGGCGGAATCGTCACATTAGTGCGCCAGAGCCGACCAGCGAGATCGCCAAGAGCGCGAAGACACTCGAAGCCGATCCACGATGGGAGCGCGTGGAGTGATTTACTGCACCACGCGGGGCAAGACTTTAGGGAACGCACCACTTGGTGCAGAATAGAGAACAGGAACCTGATAGGAATCATTCCTGAGACTGGCAACAACCACGCAAGAAAATGACTCAAGATGACACGAACGAAACAGAACAGACTTCCGGATTTGACCCGCTTTCAACTACTGTTCACGCTCGGTGATGTCCGTAGACTGCTCGGTCACGCCGACCCCTCCCGCTCATAGTCGGTGTCTACTGAACGGTTCAAGACCTCGAATGGCTGTTCCGTCTCATTCGTATGCTCGTTGCTCTCGCTATCGCCAGTCGAGTCGCTGGCGTTGGATTCGCGGTTGTGCATTGCTGTGTCTCCGTGCTCGACGCGCGAGGACAAGGTAGGCGTGGGCGCGTCCCGGCGTCGAGCGTAGTCCCCTCCGGGGAATCGAACCCCGGCATCGTGCGCCAGCAGAGGCGTCGTCTCTCGCTTCCCGCGGTACTTGATATAAACCTCAGCAGGGCTACCGGCGAGCGGCGAGGTCGCCGAGCACTCGTCGGACTCGGCCCCGGACGCGCCGAACGGCCTGTCCGCACGTCGCCCGCGCCCTGTCCGTGTAGCTGGCCGCACGCCCGGCAACCCTTCGTGCGCGCTCGCGGACGCGCTCGCCGAACGACGGGTCGACCACGCGGGGCGACCACCCGCACCAGTCACAGCCGCCGACCGACTCGTCGTACACCGTCCCGCAGCGCCCGCACGTCTCCGGCGTCGCGACGTTCGGTCGCACGGTTCGGAACTCGTTGCGGAGCAGATCCGGCCGCGGCAGTTCGACCGCGTAGAACCCGTGGCCCTCGTACAGGCGCGTCCGGTAGAAGACACAGGATTCGAGTGTCCGCCGTCTCTCGTCGCTGTCTGACTGGGTTTCCGGCCAGAGGTTGCCGATAGCGAGCGTGCCCGTGTGCGCTCTCGTCGACGCGACGTACAGGCCGCGGTGGTACGCGGCCTTGATGTGGGCTTTCAGGCCCTCGAAGTCGCGCGCCCAAAACCACCACGTCTCCGGGGCGTCCTCGACGATGAACGCCGCCATCTCCTCGGAGAGACACCGCGTCACGACGGTCCACGATTCGAGGAGGCTTTGCAGAACTTCTCGCGAAACGTACCCGTCGCGGTGAGTCTGCCTGCCGAAGTCGTCTTCGCCCGACTCGTACCAGTAGAACTGCTCGCCCTCGCGCGTGTCCGTCGGGTCGTACTGAACGAACGCCGTCGCCGTGTTCCCATAGAGCGTGTTCGACTCTCGGTAGAGCTGTAGGCAAACCGGATACTCGCCGATAAGCACCGCCGGCGGTCGCTCGACGCCACCGGGTTCCGTCGCTTCTTTCGGTTCCGAAAGTTCCGAAACACTGCGTTCGAACATAGTGACTTCCGACTCGCTAGTCGTCACGGCCCCAGGATTACGCGGCAGATTTTCTCGGGGAACGGTTCTTCTCGCTCGTCGGACTCGGACGGGTCGTCCGAAGTGGTCTCGGTCGATGTCATGTGTTGGAATTGGCCCGAGACAGACCAAGAGCGGAGTCGAGTAGGCGTGGGCGCGTCCCGGTCTCTCTCGGGGAGTCTCGCCTTCGGAATCGAACCGAACCCACCGTGGGGCGACCACGCGACGAGAGATGTGCGCGACAGCGGGGAACGTTGGCCTACTCGGTTTCACCTCCGAGCGACATCTCGGCCGCGTCGAACGCTTCCGGCAGTGAGTTCGGCGCACCGCGCTCGACCGACCACTTCGACGGCGCGTCCATGTCGCTCGTCGCGGCGAGTTTCACGTACTCGCCGAGCGCGCCGTTCGTGAATCCGTACCCCCGGACTTCCAACGTTCCGTGCTCATCGTGGACGAGCGTATCGCCGACGAGCAGGCGCGCGCCCGCGACGATAGCGGGGCCGGTCAGCCACGGCAACGCAAACTCGGACCGTGGTCCCGTCGCGTCGGTCAGCGACGATTTCGACTGACTCATTCGACCCACTCCGGCAGGTCGTCGCCGTCGCTCCCGACGATTCTCGGTTCGCGGTCGTCAGCGGGGTATCGTACGAGGTCGCCCGTTGCGGGGTGGTCGCGTTCCGAGAACTCGGCCGACGTTGGCACCCAGAACCCACCGAGCGGGTGACTCTCCGGTGCGCGCTCAATGAACAGGTAGCCCTCGGCCTCCGCGTGCGACTCGACCAGATGGTACTCCTGCCGAACGAGATTCGGATACGTCTCGACGTACTCCTCTGGCGCACACTCGTCGCTCCCGCAGAGCAGCCAGCCTTGCCAGAGTCGCCAGTTGTCGTCCTCTTCGACGGTCGTCCCGCACTCGACGCACTCCTTGGGCCACGTTACCCCGAAGTTGTGCGGCTTCTCGCGGCCGGTTCGCTCGCGGCACCGCTCGTCGAACTCAAGCAGCGAAAGCGCCGAGTCCGCGTTCTCGTTCTGGCCTGTGGTGACACCGCCGTCTGCCCGTACTGGACTCTCCTCTTCACGGATTAGGCGGTACGTACCAGGCTTGTCGCTCCCGCCGACCGTGAACCCGCCCTCGGCCGCCATCGCGCCGAGAACGGCTGACATATCGTCACCGTCGTCGATTTCGATGAACGCAACCTGCTCACCCTGGTACGTGTCTTTTTCCGGTTCAGCAGGCATCGGTCTGCTCCTGTAGGTCTTCCGCGAGACGCTCGAAATGCCGCCCCTGCGCTCGGTCGATGTGGTCCCCGTACTGTTCGATTTCAGCACACTCCCGCAGAGCGTCGACAACCTTTCCCCAGTCGCCACGGTCAAGCGTTGCACTCGCCGTATCGGTTTCTTCCGCGAGTCCGAGGAGGTCGAAGCTTTGCGCGTTCCCGTGTCCGTCGTCGTGAAACACGACTGCGACTTCGACTCCGTTGCCATACTCTCGACTAGCCCGATCCACGGCACGCTGGAGAATGTCTCCATTTTCCGTTTCGGAGAGCCACTCCGATTCACAGGGGAGACTAGCTCCGAACCCGTTTTCCCGGGGAGTAATAGTCCCTTCCACCGGGAATGGCGTCTCGATGCTCACGCGTCGAGGTCCTCTAATTCGTTCAGTTTCTCGGCGTCTCGGGCGTGTTCGTTCACGAGCACACGCTTCGCGTCGGCGGTCAGCGCGTACTCATTCGTCCGCCGGTCGAGCTGGCTCTTTTCCAGAAGCCCGGCGTCAACGAGCGCGTCGAGATTCGGGTAAAGGCGGCCGTGGTTGACCTCCTCGTCGTAGTACTCTTCGAGGTCGGCCTTGATTCCGAGGCCGTACCGTGACCCGCCGCTCGCCGCGATGACTTTCAGCATCGCTTGTCGGAACGCGGTGCTCCGCCGGTACGCGAGCGTGAGACCTGCGGGCGCGTCGTCGGTGTTCGTGGTCGATTCGTCTGCGTCTGTCGATTGGTGGTGTGCTTCGGACATACTGTCCTCTCGCCACCGGAAACGCACTCCAGATAGGCGTGGGCGCTGAGCGCACGTTTCGGGTGGACATGGCCGATTCTGGACTTGAACCAGAGGGGTCGGGCGACCCTCGCACCTGCGTCGGCTAAGGTACCTGAGCCACCTGAGGTGGCTGAGGCGGGCGACTTCTTCTTGTAATGCGTATTGATATTCAACCTACTTCAATTTTATCATGAGGATATAACTTAGTCGTTGAAAGACTACCTGAGAACTCCCACGGACAGAAACTTAGAGCGGTTCGGGGAGCCAGTCGCCGGACTCAGCCGGACAGCCCTCGTCGTGGCCTCGTTTCGAGTTCGTCCGCAACCACCCACACTCACAGACCGACTCCTCAGCGTGACTCCGAAGCCCTCCCGCGAGCGTGTTCGTCCGGGATTTCACTGCTTCGGCTAGCGTCTCGGAGGGATACTTCGGCTTTTTCAGGTCGTCTGCCGCCCCGGTCTGAAACCAGTCGCCGTCTTCCGTCTGTGTCGGCGATACACCCGAATAACCACCGAGCGGCGTCTCGACCGGCGGTGCATACACCATGCCGAGATACGTGGTTTCCATCTCCTCGTACTCCCACTCCTCGTGCGGTCGCGTCGCGTACCCTCCGATGAAATACCGCGTCACCGCGAGCAGCACGCATGGGAGGTCGCGGTACATCCAGGAGTCGAGCGGCACGTAGTCGAGCGCGGTCGGAACAGCGTATTGGTCGTTGCTCCGGCCCTCCATCGTCCATCCCGATACGCTTCCCTCCGGCCGGTCGGCAAGACCGTTCGCCAAATCGTCGAGCGAACACGCTCTCTCGTCGGTGGTTCGCTCCGTCGCTGAGGAATTCATCGGTCCTCCTGGTAGGCGTCGAGCGCCGACGGGAGCGGCGGCAGTCCTTCGTCGGGTGTGTCACGTCCGGCAAACGCCTCGGGGGACTGGCGTTCCCGCCACGCCTGAAGCCAGCGTTCACGCTCACCGTCGACGGTCGCGACGAGTTGCTTGTCCGGCCACAGATGAATCGGCACGTCGAGTTCTTCCGCGAGTTCCTGTACCCACTGGAAGTGCTGGCAGGCGTACTCGACCCACTGCTCGCGACCCCGGAGTCGCGCCAGCGCCGCGCCAAGGTCGTCTTCGCCCGCACTCCAGGCGGCCTCCACGGTCATATCGAAGTTCGCCCCACGCGGATTGATGGGTTCGTGGAAGACGACCGCCGGGTCGAGCGCGCTGATTCGCACCATCAGCTCACGAAGATCCGCGCGGTCCATCGTCGGATAGGTCGGACTCATTGAGACGAACACCGGAACGCCCGCGTCCGCGAAGCGTTCGAGACCCCGGAGTCTCGCATCCGGAGAGGGTGCCCGGCGCTCTACCGCGCCGAGTTCGTTCGCGTCGAGCGAGTTAATCGACGACCCGACGATAACGTGCTCGCCCGCCTCTCGAAACGTATCCAGGTGACGGACGGCGTTCAAGGGATTCCGTGTCAGGACTCGCGCGTAGTGGCCATGCTCAGCGAGCGTTTCGACCGCTGCCCGCGTGATGTCGCCCGCTCGCCTATCCATGTAGCAATCCGTCGAGAACGACAGTCCAACGATTCCACAGCCGTTCTCGGTCCGCTTCCACGTCCGCTTGCGGTCAAGCAGACCGGGTAGTTCCTCCGGGATGGTGTCCCGGTAGAGGACGTACTCGCCCCATTCCTGCTGGCTGTCCGCGACGTCGGCGTGCTCGGCCAGCATCTCCCCGCGTGTCCGGATGTTCGGCGTCGCAGGTACGTAGCAGAACTGGCAGCCGTGCCGACAGCCGGTCGCGACGTTGATAACGTAGTCGCAGAGGTGCTTTTCCGACAGCGCCGATTTGGAGAGAATCGTCTTCGTCGGGTCCTCGGCAGTCCGAACCTCTACCGATTCGATTCCGTTCATACCCTTAGCACCTCCGGGCGCTTCTCGGTGTCAAGATACGTGAACCCGCGACTCGGTGCGTCCTTCGGCAGGTCGGCGTCCACGCGCTCTAGTGGCGAGAACCAGATGCGGCCCGATTCAACGTGGTCGATGATACCACCGGCAACGATTCGGCCGTCGTTCTCGAACCAGATACGCTGGCCGTGCCGTGTCTGCCGGGACGTCCCATTTACTGTCCAATAGCACAGGTGGTCGTCGGGGACGTTCTCGGCGAGTTTGTGGTCGATCTGTTCCTCGGTCGCGTGTACGAGTACGTCGCGGTAGTCGTCGGCGCTCATGTGAGTGAATTGGTCGGTGGTGTTCGGTCCGAGGTCGCGTTGGTCTTCGTCGTCGCCGTGCGTCCCACGGAACCCGAGGTCACGGACCGTATAGCCGTCGTGCCACTCTATCGAACTCTGGCACGCCGACAGTTCCGGGTAGGTGTTCGTGTTCGCGCGGCCGTTCTCGGCAATTTCGAGGTCTGCGAGTTTCCGCCGATTCTGCGAGTCCATACGGTGCTCGTATTCGAGAATCATGTAGGCTTCTGCGAACCACAGGGCCTCGGGCTCCGAGCGCGCGGCCACTCGGTAGTAGTTCGCTTCCGGCCCACACTTCGGCGGTGCTTGGACGCGAGAGACGAGATACACGTTGAACTCGTCGTCCACGGAGTCATCGGGATGCACGTCCGGGAACGCGAAACACTCCGGACACGTCTCGTGGTCGAACAGCCAGTTCTCGCGCGTCTCAAAGGCTTCGCCGCACGTTGAGCAAGTCGTTTCGGTGTAGGTGCTCACGCCCAAGTCACCTCCTCGTCGTCTCCGACCGGTTCGAACTGTTCGAACTCGCTCGACAGACGCACGCTCCCTCGATGGACGTACGGAAGCCAACCCTCTAACCAACACCAGGCGAACGGGCGACCTGCGGTCGTCCTGTCCCACGCGCCGGTCGGATACCGCGAGACGCCCTCCCACTCGCCGAGGTCCGGGCGGTAGCGAAGCCAGAACTCCGAGTCCGTCGTGCCGTAGATGTAGAGCGCGACACGGCCCTCGGTCGCTTCAAGACGATTCAGCACGTCCTCGGGCCGGAGGTCGCCCCACTCGGCAACGCCATCTTCGGCGTCGAGCAGCGGTGTCTCACCCTCGGGGACCGCCCGCGTCGCTTGCAGGAGTTCGCGAGCGGTCGGCGCTCGTTCAGAATCCACCCTCGAACACCTCCCCGAGTTGGTCGCGAAGGTCGTCTTGGGCCGCTCGGAATCCCTCTCGCTGCTGTAAGTCGACGTCGTACTCCAAGTCGGCGCGGTCGGACGGCGGCACTTCGTCGACGAGCGCCTGAACGCCATCCTCGTGCGGGACCGCCGGGTCCGTCACGAACACGACGTGCTCCTCAACGATTCCCTCGGTCCCACAGGAGAGGCACTCGGCGGTCCACCCGACGCCCGGCGAATCCCACGCTTCGACGAACCGGCAGAGGCCGCCACAGCCCTCGTGAATCTTCGCCCAACCAGCGGCGAACGTCCGCTTGTGCCCCCACTCGCTGTAGTGCTCGTAGGGGTCCTCGTGGTGGCGGTCGAAGGTGCGCTCGCTCATGGCTATTCCAACACCTCCGTCGGCCGCTCGTCAGCGAGATAGTCTACGTCAGCGCCACAGTTCGGACAGACTTCGAACCGATTCAAGAGGACGCCAGCGCCTTCCTCGCTGTTCGTGGCTTCAAGTTCGATTTCGAAACACCCGTTCGGACACTCCATGACCGCCGTCACATCAACGCGGTCGGTCGCGTGCCAGTGGCCCGTCACAAGTCCCTCCGATAGATTCGCGCCGTACACTCACAGATACCAGGACAGTCCGGGCATTGGTCCCGGTCGTTCGTCTCGCCGTAGTAGCCCTCTACCTCTACGACAGGCCGGAATCCATACGCTTCGAACAGTGCGCTACTGTCGTGGTGGTCGTTGCGTAGCCACGACGTGCCGAACACGCGCTCGACGCCATACTCGGCCAGCCACGCCAGCCGGTTCTTGAACAGACGTGAGCCGATACCGCGACTCTCGAAGCCCTGCCGGACAATCCCAACGTGCATGATACCCGAATGCCGGTCGAGCAGGTCGTCAACGTACCCGCCATCGTAGTACGACTTCCGGACGTACTTGTGGGCGACCGACGCACACAGGCCGACGCCGACGATCTGCTCGCCGGTCGTCGCCACAACCCCATACACGTGCTCCGAATCGTCGTCAACCGCGCGTTTGACCCACGCGTCCGGTTCGCCGGGAACCGGTGGGTTGCCACCCCACCGACTCACCCACAGACGTTCAGCTTCGAGCACGTCGTCGGCTTGTATCTCGCGGAGATAGACGGCCGTTGGCGCAAGCCCCGGCATGGTGCCGGTGGTCATTCAAGTAGCTCCGTCTCGGCACTCACGACCCGCTTGAACGCGGTCGTGTCACCGCCGTTGTCCGGGTGGTTCTCTTTCTTCAACTCCCGCGCGGCCGCCTTGATGACGCCCTCTGGCGCTTCCGGCGCGACCCCGAGAACCTCGTGCGGTTCCTTCTCGTCGGCCGGTGGTCGAGCGACCACCATTCCGCGGTCGTCGTCTCCCGGCGGGAGTCGAGCGTTTGCGAACTCACTTTCTCCGGTCGCCACCGGCCGGTTCTCCATCTTCCGTTTCTCACGGATGTAGAGGTAGAGCGTCCGAATGTTGTCGCGGAGACCCGAGTAGCGGTCGCACGCCACCGCGTACTGTTCGCCGTCCATCCGCCAGCGAGCCACCGCTCCGGGGTCGTCCGGCGAAGCGTCCGCGTAGGGATAGCGCGGGTTCTCTTTCTGGTGTTCCGCACCCGTCGAGAGTCGCCAATCATCCACTCCGACGCGTTCGAACTCGTCGGCGAGGTCGTCGATGGACTGCCGAAGTGACTTCTTGAAGCGGTTGTTTCGCGTTTGTTCCGCCGCAGGGGTTCGGTCGAATCCGGTCGGCCAGTCTATTCTACTTTCCTGTTTAGTTTGTTGCATATCAAGTATCCTCCTCGCCCTCGCTAACTTCGGTCGAATCACCCTCGTACGCCCAGATGTACGTCTTGACGCGGCCGCTGGCGTCCATCTCATTCGCTATTTCGGCCGCTATCGAGTCGAACAGCAAGGCGTCGCCCCAGTTATCGCTCCGAGAGTCGAGTAGCTGGCCGTCGATACGCACCGTCTTCAGTCGCGCCGACTCCTCGCCGTCGTCGTACTGGAACGTGAACAGCCACTCGCGGCCGGACTCGTCGGTCGCCTGAACCTGGACGCTCACGTGCGCAGTCCACATCCGGTTCGCCTTGCTCGCTGTAATCTCGAAGTCGCCCGCGGGCGAGACGAGACGCGACCCACACGCCGGGCACTCCCCAGGGTGCGGTCCTGCTCCGAGGTAGTCGTACTCGTGGCCGCACGCGAAGCACGCGAGCGCCGGAGCTAGCGCTCCGGCCGTCCGGAGCGTCCGGAAGTACGCACGGTTAAACTGCATACTTCGTCGACACCTCCCGGTCGCCCTCGGCGGTCGCCTCTTCGCCGTCCCTGCCGAGTTTGTCCGCAACAGCTTGGCAGTCCGGACAGACGAGCGACCGGTCTTCGTCGCCGAGGTCACGGTGCTCTCCGTCCCGCTGGTTCGTCCGCCCGCGGCAGATTCCGCACTGCATCACTGGGCCTCCAGCGTTGCCTGCTGGAATCCTACCGCGGGCGTCGACGGCTCCCGGTGGAGGTACGCCGCCTCGATTTGGCTCTCGCCAACCCACTTCCCCGCGAACGACGACTCTAAATCGTTGCGGGTGTTCGCTCGGGTTTGCAGGCGCTCGATGGCCGTTTCGATAGCGGCCGCGTCTTCGTCGATGTCGCCCGCCCGGACCCTCGCGAGTTTGTTCTGCATCCGGTCGCGGGCGACGAGTAGCTGATGGACTTCGAGCACGCCAGCACCGCGGAGTTCGTACGCGTGCGTCGTCTGTTCGTTCTCGCGCGTCACCCGGGCGAGCACGCCACCGGTCCCGGTCGCGGTCGCGCCGCAGAGGTCGCGCTCGACCTCCGGACTGACGACGAGCAGAACGGCGTTCGTCCCGTCGAGCAGTTCCCAAAGCCGGTGGCAGAAGTCCGGGTTTCGGCCGTAGGTGTTCGCGAACGCTTTGGCTGACTCACAGCCGGTCGTCACGCCGCTGTCGCGGAGCGACCGATGCATCAGTCGCCACCTCGCGGCGTTCGGCGGGTGCGTTCGGCAACGAACGCGGTGTCCGTGGTTTCAAAATCGTATTCGGTGTGCTCGTAGACGACCTCGTAGTCGCGTTCGGGGTCAATACGAGCCGTCCACTGGTCTGGTTGTGCCGCTCCCGCAGGAGCGGTCTGGTCTGACATTGACATTGTGCATCCGTCCGGGAAGCCGACAGGATTTGTTCGGGTATGCGTGCAAGCACGTAGGCCGGGAGTTCCCGCGACGTAGGCGTGGGCTTCTGTTTTTCGTCGCAGGGTCCGACCGTCGGTCTTCCCTTATCACCCTCATTTCAGGCAGGTGTAATAATACTTTCCCTCCGTCAGTCGATGAAGGGTTTATATGCGACGCATGAGAAGACAGGGGTAATGGACGACCGGGACGGCACCGCCGACGAGAACACACACTCAGGCTACTACGAGACAGACCCCGACAACGGCCGCATCACTACAAAGTACCCCGACGAAGCCTTCATCCAGGCCGTCGAAGCCCTCGAATTCGCCTCGACCGGCGACGTCGCTCGCGAAGTCGGTTGCGACCGAACCACTGCCCTCCCGCGACTCGAAGCTCTCGCAGACCACGGGAAACTCCAAAAACTCGAATCCGGCTCCGGATTTCACTGGAAATCGGGTGTGGACGAGTAGTCCATCAGTAGTAGGTAGTGCGGTTTCTTACATCAGAATCGTTTGCGGAGACATTGCTCAATGCAGAGCGTAAGTCTATCGTTGGGGAGAATGACGAATACGGGGGTATTCAGCCATAATTGTTTTACTTCTCTTTCACGGAGCGTGGTAGTGAGAATGTGATAAGATGGGGGACATTTCTCTGGCGTGGACCTTATCTATAAAATGGCCCCGTGTATACTTAGCGGTCACTTTGATTGATATCGGGTTGCTCATTGTACTATGGTCCCTAAGGTCACACCTGTCGGAATCGTTCAAACTATCCATAGTCGGGTTTATGGTAGTCTGTTATCTTCTACTAACCATACTCTACTATTGGCAGGTCTTTGTGCGCAGACGGACAGAAGAGGTCTTAGTCGTAGATAAGCGGTAAATTTGCACCACGAATTGAGCAATACAGCTGAATCAGTTACGTGCTACAGGCTGAACAAAGAAACCGGTCTACTAACTACTGCTATTCTGCAACCACGTTCTCTAAGTTCGCGATACTCTCGTGCGCGCCGTAGAACTCAACCTGTTGACTGAGCGCGCCGAGCACCGTCTCGACCTCGTACCCGCTCAGCGGATGGACCTTCGGACTCCCCTGGCCGTCTTCCGTGTGCGCGTCGGTCAGCCCGAGTTTGTCGAGTCGGTTCAGGTGGTTACGCGCCCACCGCTTCGAGACGGCGTCCTTCCCGCCGTGGTTGACGATCCGCTTGTACCGCTTGTAGACCCGTGCCGTCGACGGCGCTTCCATCCCGTCCGCGATGAGCGTCACGAGTGCGTACGCAATCGCTTGCCCGTTGTCGTCGAGCTTCCGGAGCAACCGCAACACCTGTTCTTCGCTGTAACGTTCCTCGGCCTCTCGCACGTGCTCGGCAGTGACTTGCTCGGCCTGCTCGCGGTACGCGAGCTTCCCGGCCTTGCTCAGTACGTCGAGGGCTTTCCGAGCGTCGCCAGCGCCGTCCGCCGTCGAGACCGCCGCGGCGAGCGGAATCACATCGTCGGCCAGCACCTCGCTATCCAGAACGAGGCCCTGGCCCGTCTCGACGAGTTCCGTGTCCCGGAACGCCACGTCCGCACGGTGTTTGAGAATCTGGCGGAGCTGGTTCGCGTCGTAGGGGTCGAACTGAATCTCGGTCGGATTGAACGACGACTCCGAGTCCGAATCAAGGTCCTCCATTATCGAGGCGTCGGAACTCACCGCGACGAGACACGGCCGCACGGTATCGAGGAACTCGTCGGTTGACCGCGAGAACTGGTAGACGAACTCGTCTATCGAGTTCGACCGCGCTATCTCGTCGAGCACGAGCAGCAGAATCGTCTCCTCGTCTTCAGTGCCGAGGCTGTCGAGTTCCTCCCAAAGCGTCTCGTACACGTCGTGTGAACCGCGTTTCACCTTCTCGTGCTTAAAGCGGAACTCGTTGATGACGAGACGGGCGAGATCCGTGTCGTTCTTCGCGTTCGTGCAATTGACGCGTGCAGTAACGAGGTCTGTTTGGACACCCTCGGCAGTCTCGAATCCGTCGAGTGCTTTCCGGATGGTTTCGGTTTTCCCCGACCCGTTCGGCCCGTAGATAACGATGTCGTCGGGGAGGTCGCCCCAGTAGATGTCCATCAATTCGTCGGTGAGTCGGTCCCATTCGTCGTCGCGGCCGACGAGTGAGTCCGGCGAATACTGCTCTCTGAGCGCGTCTCGGTCCCGGAAGACCGAGCTACGCGCCTTTTTGTCTATGGCGTTCATCTGCTTGTTAGCCCTTCGTCTTTCCTTTCAGAAGCAATGTTATTTATACCTTTGGAGAAATTAGTTCCGCCAATTCCACGACCCCCTTTTCGGTTCCGCGGGTTCCGGTTGTTCCGAAACGGCGTTCTCGGTTCCGGAAGAACACGGGAAACGGCGGGAAATTGACTGCCGTCCCGCGGTTTCACGGTGAACGAACCCCCCTCCCCCTACCCGTTCCGAAAGATTGGCGCGGCCGAACGGGTGGTCGAAGACCACCCATTACATCCAGCTACAGCACAGCAAAACCAAGCCTGGTTTGTTGGTTTACGGTTATCGTTTCAACTCTAACCTCATAAAGGTTTCCCCGCCAATAGTTCGTCTCGCAGACCCCGACCCTCTCCCGGACGAATGTTTCGGAACGGGTGGGGGGAAGGGGGTCTGTCACGTCCCAAACCGCCAGACGGTGGCCGATTTCAGCCGAAAACCCCGGTTCTTTCAGAACTGAGAACGGGGTTTCGGAACTCGCGGAAGTGGTTTCACGTCACTCCCCACGACACCGCGGCTCTCGTGGTCCTGCTGCTCGACGATCTCCCGACTGTACCGACTCGACGATTCGCGGAGAACCAGCTACCGCTCAGGTTCGGAACGGATGCACCCGAGGTCAGTTTTGGGCTAACAAGCATGACCTCGGAACCCGGTTGGACGGAGAGTCCCGTGACCGATTTCGGGCTAACAAGCACGGTCACGGAACCAGTCAATGTCTGACCGGGACGCGCCCACGCCTAAATGGGTACGTGCGTGCATTCGTAGGCATGCACTTTTCACACTAAAAGGTTTGCATCCGAAACGCCTGTTTTCGAAAGTTAGAGGCTCTATAACCTCTGTTTTCTAGTCGCCAAGCGAACCCTTGACGACTTAATAATCCCTTAACAGACCTTCAAGGTCGGCAAAAGTTCATTGATGGACTCACACCGACTTCAATACCGATATTTTACTAGTTCTCGATACTCTCTAATCGCATGACGGCGTCGGAGTAGACGGATTATTTCTCAACCAAGGGGATTATTAGGAACGTATCCGAACCGGCTAGCAACTGAATGCCCGAAATCAAAGCCTCCATAGACGAGGAAACACTTCAGGAACTCCGAGAGCGGTATCCAGACGCGATGAGCGACGCCGAACGGTTTCGAATCATTCTCTCGGTCAACCGTGACTACGAACGCATTCTCCGGAGTAGCGCGAAAGAAGCGTTCCTCGAAGGCGGTATCAGCGACCTCGAAGACGAAGACGTACTCGAATCCGCTATCAAAGACGCCGTGAAAGAACTCATTCTGGAATCCGACCAGTTCGACTTCGAAGATCTCGCGCGACTCACCCAATCCGAGGACTCTGAGTAACCGTCATCCCCCGCGTTCGGTCTTTTCTCAGGCAACTTTAAGTGTTATAAACTAGATTGGTAGGGTAAGCCCGCACGCGCCCACGCCTAACATCGGTACGCCGCGGGCTTGGCCCTGGCCGGGACCAGAAAGCCCGTGGCACGCACGTCGGAGACACCGACGCCGCCCTACGGGTCTTACTACCGACAGTAGTCCGTCTCGACCGGGATTCGCCAGCAACGCGTACCGCGGACCTGTCAATGCCAGCAGACACGAACGTAGACACATCACATCCACGCGACAATGCATCGACTTCGACCTCACCGTTCACCCGCGAGAACTGGTGGGGGAACACCGAAACCACCGACCGCGAAACCGGCCACGCGGAACTCCCAGGGACCTCCATCGAGGAGTACAAAGCCCACACAATCCTCCGGTCGGGCGCGCACCTGCTCTGTCCCGAGTGCATGCACCACCACAAGCGAACGAGCGTGCTCTCGGACCCGAGCGAGTACGTCCCGAAGGAAGTCGAGACATCCTTTGGGACCGTCGAACTCCACGTTCTCCGGCATCGCCGCCGCGTCTGCCCGCACGAGGAGTGCGGGTACGTCTCGTTCGGCGGCGTGGTCGCGGATCGCCCCGCCGCCGAGTTCATGGCGCTTGTCGACGAGGTGCTCGACGCGCTCGACATTCCGCCGAACCGCGAGCGGAAGCTGCGGAGTGACGCGAAAGCCCGGAAAAATCGCGGCCGACAGCACGACACCGACATCATGGAGGCGTTCGTCCACGACCTCCTGAACCCCGAATCGGCTTCCGACTAACCCCGACTTCCGACCACGATTTCCTTACCCGAGTCCCGTACAGATGCACGTCGAGTTTTCACCCCGCCAGCACCGCCTGACAGCCATCCTCCTGACCGCGACCCTCCTGTTCGGGGGTGTCGCACCCGCCCTTGACCTGGGGTTCGTCGGGACGGCGAGCGCCGCGAGCACATCGCCGGAGTGGTCCGCACCGACGAGCGTCACCACGGCCGTCGCGACGGACGGTATGGGGAACGTCTACGTGAACGACGACGGCGGCGACACGCTCAACGACGGCATAATTCGGAAGTACAGTCCGGACGGAACACAGCTCTATGAGCGGACGATTTCAAACGAACCCTTCAACACGCTCGCGGCATCGAACAGCACGCTCGCGGTCGCCGCGTCCCCGAGCGGATTCGACGCCGAACCGAACTCGGCGTACCTGATGTCGCTCTATCCCGAGAATGGGAGCGTCAATTGGTCGAAGAACGGAAGCGACTGGGGTGACGTGGCGGTTCACGACGACCTCGTTGTTGGCTTGAACCGCTCCGGACGGACGGTCGAAGCGTTCGACGCCGAAACTGGCAGCCGCGAGTGGTCGTACTCCTACACCGGGAGTACGACCGGCGGTATCGACACGCTCGCGGTCGACCACCAGCGCGAACTCGTGTACCTCCCCGTCTCGGACGGCCAGATTCACGAACTCTACGCCACCAACGGCAGTCGCTCGCGCGCGTACACGCCGCCCGCGGACGTTCGGCGCTTGCTGTTCGACGAGCGGAACCGCCGTCTGCTCGCCCGATACGATTCGACCGGTTCGGTTCTCGGCGTGCTGAACGTCACGGATGCGGCTTTCGTGCACGAGACGAACGTCACGCTTCAGGGCGGGACGAAGGGATGGGCGTTCGACGCGTACTCGGAGACGTTCTACCACGGCGCGTACAACGGCGGCATCCCGAAACTCTGGGCGTACAACCTCTCGGACCTGGGCAACCCCGTCCACTACGACACGCTCAATACGAGTTTCACGCCACACTCGATAGCGGCGTACAGCACTGTCGGCGCGAACACGACGCTCGCCATCGGTACCCAAAGCGAGTTGCATGTTTACGACTCCGGCCAGCAGGCCCACGCCATTCCGGAACTGGCTTCCGAGAATTCGATTTCGGGTGTCGTCCGTACCGAGACGGGCGCTCCGTGCCGGAACTGTACGGTGCGTGTTATGGCGGTGAACTACTCGGCGCTCGACGTCGCGCCCGACGAATACCGCGAGCGCGCCGACGAACTCCTCGCGCGGGCGCGGAACATGACGCCCGACGACTGGCAGTCGAACCCCATGCTCACCGGACCGGACGGCCGCTACGCGACCGCGAGTGCCGAGTTCGTGGCTATTCACACCGAAAGCGACTGGAACCCCGGCACGTTCCTCCGGTCGGGCGTCGCCGACCTCCGAAAAGACCCCTCGCTCGGCACACCGCGCACGCACGTTCCCGCGGGCGAACCGGTCGTCCTCTCAGTCCATGACCCGTCGCGGTCGCCGTTCTATCAGGACGACATCGACGAGGACCTCCGCGGCGTCACGACGAGCGAGACTATCGTCGTCGAGCAGGTCGGTCCCGGCAATAGCACGCTCGACGAGTACCACGTCGAAACTAAGCCTCGCATTACGACGATCGCGGGCAAGACCCACGAAGTCGCACGGCTCTCGCTCGACCAGGGCTTCTACCGCCTCCACCCCGAAAGGTCGTCGGTGTCGGTGCCGCTGACGGTCGGCGACCCCCGGGAAATCGCTTCGGGGTACGCCGCGGATCTCCGCGACCGCGCGAACCGACTGTCGAACCACGCGAAGTACGTCCAGGGCCTCCGCGACCAGCAGACATTCGCGCCGCTCACCGCGACGACCGACGACGAGGGCCGATTCTCGCTCTCGGTCACGGACGCGAACCTCAAGCGCGCGGGCGTGGTCGCCTACCGCGCACCGGACGGTTTGAAGACGGACCCTCGGAACGTCTCGCTCGCCAACATCCGCACGTTCTACGAGGAGACGAACACAACGGCCTCGCTCTACTTGCCGACCGACGCGACGACCGTTGACGTGCCAACGTCGAACGTCACCGTTCGCGTCCGGGAAGCGTCGACGCCACCGTTCCTGTCTACGGGACGGTACGCGGACCTCTCGGCGCTGCTCGCCGACTACCTCCGAAACCAGTCGTTCGCCGACCTCCCTCCGGCGCTCCAGCAGCGCCTGAACAACACGACGCGCGACCGTCTCGAACCCGTCTACCAGCGTCTTGACGCGCTTGCCGAGCAGAACGACCAACTGCGCGACCGCTACGAAGCCCTTCTGCGCGACCAGGACAAACGGACGATAGACGTGACGGTCGGAAACGCGACCGACGCGGACCTCCGCCAGCGAATTCAGGCACTCCGCCAATCGATAACCGAACTCCGGGATTCGCTCGACATCGGAAACGTCGGTGTACGCCCCGGCGACGACTCTGTTTCCTCCCAAGCGACGTTCGACGCACCACTCTCCATCGAGCAGGTGACGGTCCTCGGCCACTGGTCGAACGGCACGTCGTTCGTCGTCCCCGAGCAGTACGTCTCACTCGACCAGCACACCGTCTCGGACGTGGGCCTTCGCTCAACCACCGTTCACGTCGCCGACTATCCGCTCACCGCCTCGGACTCTGCCGCGCTTCGCTTCGAGTACCGCGTCGCCACCCCGGACGACCTCGGCACCGCGAGCGCACAGGCGACGAATCCCTCGCTCGATGGCGACTTGCCGACGCTTGCCAGCATCGACCTCTCGACGCTCGAACCCGGCCCGAACGAAACCGTCACCGTTGACGCGAACCCCGAATCCGATTCGACGTTCCGGCGCGTCACGAGCGCCACCGTCTACGGACCGACGGGCGCGGCGGTCGCCACGTCGAACATCACGCACGGCGACACCTTCACGTTCGACACCCAGGGCGCAGGCCGGTACGTCGTTCGTGTCCATATCGCGTCGACGGACGGCGCGTCGGTCGTCGAGACCTTCCGTCTCACTGCCGACTTGACGAACCGGAACCGCCCGCCGAGCATCCGCGCCGTCAGCGGCCCCACGGGAACCTACGCACTCGTCGGCGACGGCTTCGAGGGCGGCACTGTCGAACTCAGCCGAAGCAACACCGCAATTTCGGTCGTCGGCCAGCTTCCCGCCGACGCCCGCCCACCGTCGACGACCCACGTCTACCTCTCCTCGGTCCAACCCGGCCGGGAACCCGACCTCTCACTCCGCTACGTCCGCGGCCGCGACCACCGTCCGCTGAACTGGACGGTCGGCGTGACGATCCACTCGAAGGCCGTGAGCGAGAACGCACTCCTCTACCGCGGCGACTCACCGATTACGGACGAGGGGACGATGTACGGTGAGTACGACCGACGCTTGAACGGGACAGTTGTCTCGACGTACACCGACACGGACGGGACTGTTCGAGTGCAGACGGTGAACTCGCCGACGTTCTGGGAGCAAGCCGTCTACCGAATACGCACGCTGTTCGGATAATCAAAATAGGATTCACTCGTCATCTTTAATTGGGAAGTCGAGATCGTCGAGTTCTCCTTGGTGTGCTTCAGCTTCCTCTCTCCGTGAATCATAGGCCCGCTCAAGCGAGTCCATATTCTGGAATCTCTCGTTAAACTTCTCCATATCGTTCCGCAGGTGTCGGAAGTTGGTCTGAATCGCGCCTATGCGGTCTTGGATTTTATCATTAATATTCGGTGTGTCCCGCGGAATATCGAAGCAAAGGCGACCATCTTCAACGTAGCAATCATAGTATGCAACTTGGCTGCTAGAAGGGTTCCACCGGAGTTGCTGCTCATCCCCTTCGAAGGGGATGCGTACGACCAGAACCTCACGATTACGCTTTGTCTGTTTGACGCCGTCCTGATTTTCGAAGTCCAGTTCCGGCAGGTCGAAGGAGTACTCGGCAATCAAATCGTCAAGGTACTCATCTTTATCGTCTTCCAGAATTTCATCGTAGTCAGCACTTCGGACAGAATCATGCATTTTATGCTCTCGACTGCGCCGGATTTCGAGTATCGACGTTTCGCCGAAAACGTTGAATGTGCGAGTCATTGAACTTCTATTGTAATTAATCCGACTTCAATTCTCTGTTTTCGCAAGTGTAGACCTTACGCACGATATCTCCGTCCAGGTCGGTCACTCGGTTCTGATTCACGAGACGAAACTGCATGCAACTATTATCAAAATGAATCACTTCCATATGATGCAGAACTCATTATTTCCAAAAGACCTTTCACTTAGAGGGTAATCAAACCGCAAGAATGCAAGCAAGGACACTCCTCAGCACTGCCCTCATGGCACTTCTCCTCGTAAGCGTCGCGACAGCCAGCGGGCCGCCACAGACAGACCTCCACCTCACCACTGGAAACGCCAGCACGACAGCCGGGAACACTGCTACGCTCATAGTCACAGCCACGAATACTGGCAACCAGACTATCGGTGGAAATTATACACTCACCGTGAACAACTCAACACTCCCCGACGGCTGGCAGGCGGATATCTCGAATCAGACGCTCGTCCGTGGGCCATTCAAATCGAATGAATCCCGATCAACCACGATTCGAGTTTCGGTCCCAGCGAACGCTTCGGTCGGCGATACGACAATTCAGCTTTTGCTCTCCTCGGGTGAACGCGTGTGGGCGAATGCAACTGCTGACATAACGGTGCAAGATTCTACGGACCCATCGACATCATCAGATAGCGATAGCACTGAATCAGACGATTCCACGGAGGTAAGTGGCGGTGGTGGCGGGTTCGCGGCCGTAGCAGCCTCAAGCTCGCAACCGTGGTGGGCAGTACTACTCACCCCGGAAGTCGGCGGTGTGATAGTAGTCTTGCTTGCCTTGTTGTTGGTGTTGAGGGATAGATAGTTACCCCAGAATCCAGGTTTCCGTAAAGGGAATTAGAATGGCAAACTAACTGCGCCGACTTCAATGAGCAGTTGGAAGTTTCCCCAGAATAGCAGGTAGTTCCCGACGACCGCGCCACCGACGAGAACTAGACGGTACGGCTTCGGGAAGACATGCCAGATGAGCGTGACGATGCCGAGCATCACCGCTTTCTTCGGGAAGAGTGTCCAGGGGCCAAAGGCATCGAGCAACCACCGCGTGAGCGCAACTGACTCGTAGAGACCGTCATAGGGACCACCGAAAACGGGAGTGACGCCGATGAGCGTTGTGAGTACGTCGCCGAGTCCGAAGAGGATTGCGAGTGTCCAGAGGCCGAGTTCGAGGTATCGGAATACCTGCGCGTGCGATTCTACATATTCCCAAATTGGATCTCTGTCTGAATCGTATATTACCCCCCAGGAATGAGTGTCGCCAACTTTCCCTCTCATCTTTGCTAAAAGAAAGCGACCGCCTAAAAGTCCTTTCCTCTTAATTCGCCTGGTACTCTCGAAGCACGCTGGACGTGCTCCCATCATCGGAAGTCCAGACGACTTTGATTGTCACGTCGGGGCCCCACGTAGAGGGTGTATTGCCGGATTTTAGCGTGACAGATTCTCCCGCAGTGATTTCTTTGTCATTTCCATTCCAACTGTCAACGAGACTTGTAGAGCTTGAATCATCGCCACCGACTACTATCTTCATATTGCCGGTCATCAACTTTTCACCGCTATCATGATTGATGGTAATCTCTGCATCGTTTGCAGCGAACGACCCCGACTGATCCATAGTAATTGAAGCAGTAGGTGCGGTGGTCTGTATGTTCTTTCCGAGCCCGAGGACGAACGTCCCGATTACTGCGGCTAATATAACAGTAATGGCGACCATTAATATCACGCCAATCACGGGCGAAACTGCGCGTGCTTCTGACCACTTCGCTTTGAGTTTGTCGAAGTTCATGTTCTGTGTTTCTCCGTTGTCATTGCACGTTCTCACTGACGAGAATGGCCGGACGCTTTAAGCACCATGCCGAGCAATCTTTGCTCGTCGGCGCGGAAGACCAGTCATAGCCGCCCCGGTCCGGCACTTCTCTTCAGGTCGTACGTGCTTACCTCGGGGCTTCACAGCTATATTATATAAACGCTTCCCCATGTGAAAATACAATTACCTGAGAAGAGACTCCCAGAAAACCGAGATAAAACATACCACACAACCGACTACAATCGAACGGGACCGTTTAAGACACACGCACACGTACCTCTCAGACAATGAGTACCCCGGCGTCTTCTGACCCCGGCGACGGTGGCGATTCCACGCCCGAGACACTTCGTACGGGCCTCCAAGCCCTTGCTGCGCGCCTTGGCAAAACACCCACCGTCGTCGAAATGCACAAACAGGGTAACTTCCACCCCGAACAGTACGTCGACGCCTTCGGGTCGTGGGACGACGCGCTCGAAGTCGCGGGTCTCGACCCCGATGAAAGTAAGAACCAAATTTCCGAAATCGAACTCCTCGCAGAACTCCAGCGACTCGCCCAAGAACTCGGCCACTCCCCGACTCAGGAGGACATGAAAGAGCACGGGAAGTACGCCGACAACACCTACAAACTCCGGTTCGGCACCTGGAACAACGCACTCCAAGAGGCGATGCTCGATACAAACGATATATCGGAGAAGGACTTGCTCCGAGAGCTTGAACGCGTCGCAGACGAACTCGGCCGCGTCCCCACAGCGGCGGAGATGGCCGAGCACGGCGAGCACGCGCCCGCGACCTACCACCGTCGATTCGGTTCGTGGATGAACGCGCTCGTCGAAGCAGACTTCTCGAACGTCGAACTATAGCATCTCCTGTTCTCAATGTCTACACCTTCTCAGAGGAGACGATGACGGATGGACCGAGAGAGTACGACCGAGAGTTCTCGACGCCACACGAACACCGAGTTCGGCGTCGGATCGGGTACAGTCACGACCACGGCGAAGTGACGCGATTCGTCGTGCAGTTAGAGTACAAGCTGGACGACCGGTGGGCTGAAATCGTCCGGTTTGACCACGACCCTGCGAGCGACTTCGGCCACGACGTTTCAAAGGAGGGCGTTCACATGGACGTGTACCGCGACGGTGAGAAGATCCAGTCGGAGGAGGTCTTCCCGCCGATGCCGCCGGACGAGGCGCTGACGTTCGCCGAAGAACACTTGAACCAGCACGCCGAACGATACATCAAGAGGTTTGAGGAATGGCACGGGATCAGGAACCTATGACGGACGATGAACTCACGGAGTTCGAGAATGCGATGGACGAACAGGCCGAAGAACTCCGCGAAGCCCTGGCGGAAGACCTCGGTAAGGACCCCGAGGACTACCGCAAGCGCCCGATTGCTGACGGCGGCGAGTAACTCAGTCGCCTCGGACGTTGGCCTCTAAGGCCTATTCCGTCGGTGAACTGTCGGAATCTTTTTCCAGCAGGCGCTTATAAGAATGTGTAACTGCTGAATCGACTGGTCCGAGCGGATACTGTCTGTACCGGTGCATCCCTGATAGGGGATGTGACTCTACGGGCGTAACACTCCCCGCGCGGGAGGGCCACCGTCGATTCGGTTTTGCGTAGCACTGCCTTTCTAGCGAACCCTCGTACTGCTTGGAGTCACCGCTGTCCTATCCTGTCGGACTCTGAGCGTCCCGCTGGCGATTCGAACCACGACAGAATCCTACCATGTCAAGACCGTACTCCACCCTCGTAGTCGTACTGCTCGTCCTCGTGAGTGCCGTTGTGCCCGCGAGCGCTGCACTCGGACTCAACGACACTCCGAGTATCGAGACGGCCGAACACTACGGACAGCCGTCATTCGTCGTCACGTACTCGGACGGCGGCCTCACAGACCTCCGCGAGTGGGCGAGCAAGCGTAGCGAGCGAAAACTGATTCGGTACGACAATGCGAGCGGGACGGCGACGGTCGCCGCGCCACGGGTCGCCGTCGACGCGGGCTTGCTCAACCGCGTGCTGAGTGTCCGGTCGCTCGACGACCTCAGCCGCCTGTCGAGTAGGAGTCTCCTTTCGTCGCAGGGCTACATCAAGCACGTCCAACCGAACTACGTCCACTCGCTCGCGAAGCCTATCGAGGTCCTACGAGACAAGTCGAACGCCTCGATTCCGACGCAGGGTTGGACAGCATTAGACGACCCCAAGTATCCTCTGAACGGCGTGGCATTCTCCGGGGACGCGAATAAGACGACGATGGCTGAGTCACGCGCGATTCTCGGCGTCGATAACGTCTCCGCGAATATCGACGGAACGGGCGTTCTCGTAGCGAACATCGACACGGGAACCAACACCGCAGACGGCCTCGTGTTCGGGAACGGAAGTTCGGGGTCGGAAATCCGGATTTCGAATGCCTCGAAGAACTTCATCACGAACACGACGGTTGAGCAGGCGGGATGGGACGCGATTGCTGACGGAAACGGCCACGGGACGTGGACGAGTTCGGCGGTTGCTGCGAATACGTCGAACGACTCGCACGACGGCGTTGTGCCGGGCGCTCGACTGCTCGTCTTGAAGGCGCTTTCGGACGATGGCAGTGGGTCGACGTCGGATATTGCTGAGGCGATTCGGTACGCGGCCGACCAGAACGCCGACGTGGTTACGATGTCGCTTGGTTCGCCGGTGTACGACGAGGCAATCGTCTCGGCCGTCGAATACGCGTACGCGCACGGGGTTGATGTGGTGACGGTCGCGGCCGGGAACAGTCGATTCGCGCGAAGTCCTGGTATCGCGTCACCGGGAGACGCGCAAGACGTGATTACGGTCGGCGCGACGAACGGCAGTGAACCATCGCACGCGGCGAGCGCGTACTTCTCGCAGTACGGCCCTGACAGCGGGGCGACGGACCTCTCTACTGGGATGTCGCGCGGTGCGAGCATCGACGTGGTTGCGCCGGGAATGGCGACCGTCGTGCGCGTTCCCGTTGAGGATAGTAGTCGGACGAAGCTCTCGAAGCTCTCGGGGACTTCGATGGCGACCCCGATGGTCGCTGGTGGTGCGGCGCTCCTCGTCGACGCACACCCGTCGTGGGAGAACAAGACGTTCCGCGACTGGATTCGAGACGGCGCGGTCGCCGTCCCTCACGCGGCTGAGACTGAGGTTGGACACGGGATGTTCAACGCCGCGAATTCGATTTCGAAGACGGACCCGAAGACCGAGCAGGAGGGCGCGATGACCAAGGCCGCCGAGCGTCGTGACGATTTCCAGCGGGCTCTCGCGGGCGATACGTCGTGGCTTCCGTTCTCGGTCGCACCCGTCATCGCAGAAGGAGTCTAAGGATATGAGTCAGGTTTCTCGACGACAGTTCCTCCGAGCGACAGCCCTCGCTGGAACCGTTACGGCCGTAGGGAGTACGCACGTTCATGCCGACCACGGTGAGCATCAACCGGACCACGTTTCGGTGACGTTCGACCGAGTGTTTCTCGAATCCTACCAACCGCGTCTCGACCTCACGGCGGTCAAGACGAACCCGGAGGACACTCTCCCGAAAGCGATCTACGGATGGAAGGCATCGAGTCCCGAGCATTCGACGGACGTCGCCGTGTTCTGGACTGCCTATTCCTTTCAAGCAGGCCTCTCACCGTTCGGGCATGACTCGCACCTCGGCGACCATGAGCCGGTCTACGTGTTCGTCGATGACGAAACGGGCGAGGTCCGAGAGGTCATCTACAGCGCGTACCACTGGCTTCGCGGCCGGGCGACAGTACCACCGCTCTATGACGGGAGACACCCCGAGGCGACGGTAGTTAGCCCGTGGCACCAGTACTCGCTCGGAGCAAGTCCGGAAGCGGAGTTCGTCTCCGTCGAAGACCTGCTCGATGTCTTCAACAATTGGCTTGACGATGGCCTTGAAGACGACCTGGCTCCTGGGACTGCACGGAATCCCTGGAAGATGTCCGGACGGTCTGGCCGCCGTCACTGGTGGCGGGAAGGACGAGACGGAGTGAGCATGAACAAGCTGTTCTATAGTTCGATGCTTAGCATCAGCGGGTTAGTTCCTGGTATCGACATCGGCGGTGCGAGCGCAAGCGACAACACGGAGTAAACTACAAACATGTTAGAAGAACCCTGGTTTGAGAGTGGTATCGTTATCGGAATGCCCAACACCGGTTTGACGGTCACCGTCGCCGCGGCCGTGTTCGTCCTGGGCCTGCTCGCCGCCCTGGTCGCCTCGAGCCGCGACCCGCGAGCCCTGGCCGGCCGTGCTAGATTCATGGACTGGAAACTACCTCGCAAAGCCCTTTCTCTCGTTTTCTGCCTGTTTCTCATTACCAGCGGTATCGGGCCGTTCGTTCATGTTTCCCCGACTGACACGGCAGAAGCTCACGGGACTTCAACGATAGACTGGCAAAATTCTCCAATGGATGGAGATTACATGGATTCGGCATATGATAAGCAGAACAAAACCGTCTTTGGTGCGTCTAACTCTAAAGTAGTTGCTATAGATGCCGAGACTGGTTCTTATAAATACAATATTTCCACAGGAGAAGTTTATGGGGTATCCTACGAGGGGAATTACCTCTATCTAACATACAGGGCCAGTACCATAGGAATATATGACGCGTCAAACGGACAATTTGTGAAGAACATCTCTATAAAACAGAAATACATAAGAGCAATAGAGGTTTCGGACTCCGGAACTATATTCTTCGCAGGTCAATCAAACATAACGGCAATGAACCAGGATGGTTCAGTAAAATGGACTAGCCCAACTGGGGACTGGGGAAGGGAGCTCGTTTACTCAAAATCGGATAATCGCGTATATCTTGCGTCTGATGCCGGTATCTATGCAGTTAACGCTACTGATGGCTCTCGAGAATGGGTCTATAGCCCTTCGACAATTCAGTATAAGACTCTCACTGTTGATTCCACAGGAGTCTATTTCGGCGGGAGAGACGGGAATCCGGTATATATCGGGGGCGTAGATAAATCGGGTAATCAACTGTTCTCCGACCAAATAGCTTCGGCGGGGGAACAACCAAGGGGTATGCGAAAATTTGAAGAATTCCTCTACTATGGCCTTCAGTCGGCGTCTGAAGTTCATGCCTATAACGTTTCGTCTCAAGGAGTCGCACACGCATATACCGGACTGGCGAACACCGACCAAACGGGCGAAGCGATTGAACGGGGCGGTAACGTACATTACGTTAACTTCGGGATTGATTCGGTTGGGTCACTCGATACGGGGCACGTCGCGTCTTATTCGTCTCCGGTTTCGGGGACTGTCAGTGATTCATCCGGCAACCCAATTGCTCAAGCGAATCTGACCATCACGGATACATCTGACAGTTCCGAAGTGTTCTCAGGCCAGTCGAACAACACCGGGGAATTCTCTGCCCAGCTTGAAGATGGCGACTACCGTCTAACCGCAAACAAGAACGGCTACGTAGAGTTCTCAAAGACGTTCACAGTCTCGGGCAGTCCAAAGACCGTGGACATCACGCTCACCGCGAAGCAGACGATTTCGGGGACGGTCGTTCACTGTTCAGACGGTCAAGCGATAACTCGCATCCAGCAGGGTTCTGACGCTACGTGCCCGACTGTCTCGAACGCGACGGTCGAAATCTGGGCGGTGTCGCACGCGAACATCACGCCTGAGGGCGTCCAGTCGAAGTTCGACCGTGCGAAGGAACTCCTCGAACAAGCAAAGAATCCGAAACCACCGAACTTCCGGTTGAACCGCACACTCACCGGACAAACGGGCATCTTCCGCAACACGAGTAAGCTCTACCCGGCGCTCTACACCCAGGAGGACATGGGGACTGCGCCGTGGGTGTCCGACAGCGCGGATCTCCGAACGCCTCGACTCCAACTCCCTGCTGGTGAACCCATCATCGTCACAGCCTGGAATCCCGAGAGGGGCGGCGTTGGCTGTGGTGTCGGTGCGTGGGTGACGAGCAACGAGTATAACTGCCAGCTTCCGGGCAAGCATGTTCGGAATGGGAAGGTAGTGTTCCAGCGCGTTGACCACCTCGGAGATGAAGTCGGTAGTCCGCACGAGGTTGCGTTGTCGAAAACGAAGGGTGGCGGGCTCGGCGACCCGAGTAGCCTCAAGTACGGCCGGACGCGTCTCTCGGCAGGTTTCTACGAGGTCACGGTCAATAAGGACGGCAAAGAAGCCGTCTCGTATCCCGTGGTTGTCGGCAGTCCGAACGAGGTCGCTGAGACGATTCAGAAGGACCTCCGGAATGACGCGAACCAGTTGACAGAACAGGCGAAACAAACTCTCCAACGGCTCCAGTCAGGGAAGTTCGAGCGTATCACTGTCCAGGCGGATGAGAACGGGAAGTTCTCGTATCAAGTCGACGACCCGATGCTGAAGACGGTGGCTGTTCAGGCGTACAAGGGAGGGCAGGTTCTCGAAGACGCGAAGAACCCGTCGATGGAGCGGCTTCGAACGGTGATGGAAAACGGCGGCTACAACGGCTCCGTCTACATCTCTACGGAAGTCGAGACGGTTCGTGTCGAGAACGCCCAAGGCCTCACAGTCGAGACGCGCGAACTGTCTGCGCCGCCGTTCTACAATTCGTCACTGTTCAACCAGTCGTGGACGGACTTCCTCAAGCAACTCCGGAATCAGTCGTTCTCGGAGCTTCCGGCGTTCCTACAACAGCAGTTGAACGGGACGTCGCGCGAGCGTCTCCAGCAGGTCTACGAGCAGTTGAACCAACTGACGAAACAGAATGACCGGCTTCGCGACCGCTACGAGGAACTGTTGAATCGCCAGAACCAGGACATCAACGTCGAAATTAATGGGTCGGACGCGAGCAATGAGGAGCTCCGTCAACGGATTCAGGCGCTCCAGCAGACGATTACGGAACTCCGAGATACGATAGAGGTCGGCGACGGAAGCACGAACGTCGGCCAAAACGCGGTGACGGCGATCCGGACGTTCGGTGCGGACCTCACGAAAGACCAAGTGGTCGTAACCGGCCACTGGTCGAACGGGACGTCGTTCGTGGTTCCCGATGAGTACATCACGCTCGACCAGAGTACGACGACGAACATCCCTGGAGTGAACTTCGGGACGACAACAGTGCGTGTGGAGGACTACCCGATTACGGAGTCGGACCCGGCGGGCCTATCGTTCTCGTTCCGCGTTGCTGGCGAGAACGGAATTGGCAGTGCAACGAATCGTCTCTCCAACCCGCACGCGGAGGGTGAACCCCCGAAGATATCGAGCATCGACCTTTCGACACTCCGACCGGGGCCGCAGGAGACGGTCGCTGTGGCAGTGAATCCGGCCGAGGACTCGTCGTTCCGGCGCGTAACCGGTGCGACGGTGTATGGACCAAGTGGTGCTGAACTGAACACGTCGAACGTCTCAGAAGGCAATCGATTCACCTTCAAGACCAAGGGCGCGGGCGTGTACTCGCTCCGAATCGGGATAGAGACGACGGATGGGACGCAGCACGTTGAGACGTTCCGGCTATCGGCCGCAAAGAAGAGCGAGGCGCGACCGCCGAGCATCCGCGCGAAGAGCGGTGTCGTCGGCGTCTACGCCCTCACAGGCGATACGTTCCAAGACGGAAGCATCGACGTCGAATCGAACGGTCAGTCAGTGAGCATCGTCGGCCAACTCCCCTGCGAGGTGGATGCACCGTCGAGCGTTCACGTCTACACTGAGAGTGTCCAACCGAGTAGCACCGCAACGACGGAGATTCGGCTCGTTCGCTGTGGCGACCACCGCGAACTCAAGCGCCACGTCGAAGTGACGGTTCACGGGAAGGCACTCTCGGAGAACGCGCTCGTCTACCGGAACGGAGAGCCACTCACGATGGACGGAAGCACGCGATACGGCCAGTACTCCATCTCAGCGAACGGGACAGTCTACGAGACGTACACGGACGCGAGCGGGACGCTAACGCTGAAGGTGAACAACGACCCCGGTTACATCGACCGACTGCTCTTCAGCCTCAACAAGCGCGTTTCGTTCTCGATGCCGGACGTCCTCAGCTTCACAACCGTACCGAAGCTTCCGGACGTTTCTGCGAACTAATCCGCAACTACAGTTCTACGAGATTCCGAACCAACAGAGTGTGAGAGCCATGTTTACGAATCCACGACAGAACCACCTCCGGTACGAGACAGGTGGAGTACCCCCGCCTCCGAAACTGGCGGCCATACTCCCCAGTGAATCATCTTCTGACCATCCCAATTCCGGCAGTCTTCAGCAATGAGCAACAGCAAGACCTACGTCAAGAAGTTCGTCGCACTCGCCATCGCCGCCCTCCTCGTCACGGGCGGTATGCAGGGCGCACTCGCGGCGAAACCCAGCATCGACACAGAAACTACGAACACGACCTCTACCTCCGAGATTACGGATGGGTCGGTCATCGATGTTCGCAACGGTGCGAACGCGTCGGACTACCACTCCATCCAGTACACCGCCGACAGTGAGAACTCGAAACTCAAAGTCACGCTGAACGGCAGCAAGGAAGGTGACGCCGTGTTCTACGCGAACAGTTCGGCAGAGGTCGTCGACTCCGCGTCGAACACGTACAAGGTGAACTTCTCAGAAGTGGAGCTCGCAGACGTTCCGCGGAAGGTGAACCAGAACGTCACGCTCGACTTCACCATCATCAACAATACGGCGGCGGCCAACTCCGACACGACGACCATCCAGGTCACGCTCCGAAACGGCGCGAACAACAGCGTCGTCTACGTCTCGGACTTCGACGTCGAGGATTCGAACGACATCGAGACGTTCAACAAGAACACGACGATTGCGGGCCTCACGATTCCGTTCACGACGAAGGACTACTCGCAGATCTCCGACCTTGACCGGAACGTGAATGGGAGTGCGACGGACGTGACGGTCGTCTTCGGTAACGGCACGGTCGCAGAAGACTACTCGAACGCGGTCGCGAGCGATGCGTCGGAGGGCGACTGGCTCATCAGTCAGGCATCGCTGCTCAGTACGACGCCCGTGAAGGTCTACAACGAGGAAGCGCCCGACAGCGTTTCGGACGGCGATAGCTACGGTGTCTACTCGTCGGATATCGGCGGCCAAGCCGGTATCACGTACGAACTCGGTGAGACGTTCGAGGACGAGGACGAGGTGACGGTGAACTCGTTCGGGAACAAGAACTACGGGTTCTCCTACAGCCTCCTCAAGTCGTTCGGCGCGCTCGACGCCATCAAGGCCGCGAGTTTCTGCTGAACGATGGCTGGAAGTAAACGTAGAGATGCGGCCGTTCGCTTCGGCGGCGGCCTGTTCTACTATCTTGCGTTCATACTCGTCGCACCGATCTTGTTCGGTGTGTCGATACTCTGGTTCCTCGTCGACGTTCTCTACCAGCTTGTTACTGGCAAGGAGGGCTTGAGCGACGACGGTATGGTGCCCCGAGCGTACAGGAAGACGCAGGGCACCGGGACGTGGGCGTTGTTCGGTGATTCCGACAGTCCGCGTTGGGGCCGGAAGTAGCACCGACACCAGTAGTACCCCTACCTGAAACCCATCTTTGGAGCAGTTGGTCTGGTTCGACTCCGGACGTGGGCGTTATAGACTGTTATCATGATACAGGTACATCCCAGATTCGCGAGTATCGTTTTCGCCGTGCTCCTCGTGTCGAGTGCGGTCGCAACACCAACCCTTGCCGCTGAAGAAGACGATAATTTCTTTGACGGTCTTGTGAGCGACGACGATGGGCCGAGTCTGCTTGAACGTGCCGCGGTGAAAGCCGCCGGGATTTCGGGGTGGTTCGCTCGCGCGGACTTCCCCGGCTTCGGGAGTGACGAGTCGGGGAGTGCGATCGAGTACGCGAATGATTTCCAGTCGGAGTTCAATTCGAACAACAAGAGTATCGAGTCGTATGCGAGCGAGCGACTGAACCCCACAACTGGGTACGATACGTTCGCGGTGTACTTCCACGACAAGAGCGGCGCGAACGTGACGCGGTACGTTGTCGCGGACGTGTCGAACGGAAGCTGGTCGAACGCCCGTGTCGTCGCGTCGACGAATCGGAGTGTCGACCACTGGATTTCGGCGGACTGGTACGCGAGCAAGCACACCGCCGACGAGTTGGATACGTTCGTCGAGGAGTACGCGGAACTGAACCAGGGCCTCACGCGGGGCTACCAGCTAAAGCTCGTCGCGAAGTACGGGAGTGGCCTTGAGAGCGACATGTGGGCGCGGAATCGGAGTGACTCGGAATGAATCTCGATAGAATACAGCGACGGAACGGGATGAATCGGCTTGGAATGCATGTCCTTCTCTTGCTCGCGGTTTCGATCATCGTCTGGCTAGGGATAACAACACGGGCATGGCCGGTGTTTGACGCGGGCCAGTTCATCTACGAGCATATCCAAATCGTCCCCCCGGAGTTCGAGGACGGCCTCGCTCAAGTCCTTCTCGTCGACGTGGTGTTCGTGTTCGTCGAACTCGGCTTCTATCTCGGAGGTGACGCCTGATGCCGTTTGACGATGACCGTCGAGAGAAGTCGAAACAGCATCGTGAAGCCGCCTATTCGCGGTGGGAGAACACCACGGACCATGTGAAACGCAAGTCACGAGAGGGCGTGACGGACGCGCTCATATTCGTGCTGGGACTCCCGATGACCCTGTTCGGGTTCCTCGCCCGACAGACCGTGGGGACGTGGCGGCGGACTCGCGGATTCCTCGGATGGATTACGCTAGACCGCTTGATGCCGTCGGGGTTGGCGGGCGCGATTCAGGAAGTAATCGACCTTCTCCCGAAGGCGCTTGGACTCCGGGGGACGCCACGCACGAAGCAGTTCTCGGCGGCTGTGATTCTCGGTGTGCTCGCGTATTTTGCGACGTTCCTGACGGGTGGCCTGCTCATCGGCGCGGCGGTGGTTCTTACGCTCATGGTGGTTGTCGCGCTCGGTCGGAATATCCCGTTCGTGAATCGGACGTGGCAGGACACGACGGCGAAACTCCCCGTCAAGAACGACTACGATATTATCGGGTGGGAGCGTGACTGATTATGCCTGACCTCCGTCAACGACTCCGCGGAAGCGGAAGCGTGGACCGTGACGTGTTCTCGGGGCGCTCGATAGCGAAGGGCGTCTCGATAGGGTTGTTCTTCGCGCTTGTGCTCGTGTTCCTCGTGTTGAGTGTGGCCGCGAATTCGGTCGTTATCGTCGTTTTCGCGGGCGTCATCCTCAGCCAGTTCCTCTACGTGGTTCTCCCGATTCAGCGAATCCGGGGGAAGGCACATCGACTGTGGACGGGTGAGGCGGGGGAGGACGCCTACGAGGACGCACAGTCCTATCGCTCGAAGGCCTGGGGGTGGTTCAAGTGACTGCTCGAAATCCGGCGGTCGCGCTCGCGGTCATGCTCGTCGTCGCGTCGATTACAGCGGTCGTTCCGGCGACGCCCGCCCGCGCAGGCGAGTCCGAGAGCCAGTGTTCGAACATGGTCGTGCATGATGCCTTCCGGTTCGATAATAGTACGGTGGAGAAGGCACGGAATTCGTCGGCGACCTCCACAGTCTCGAATACGGAAGTCACCATCGAACAGGCAACCGGGTTCATTCGAGTCTCGGCGGAGAACCCGAATGGGTACTGTAACGAATTCCACGTCCGTCTCGACAAATCCATCGTCTCGCCCGCGGAACTCGGGTCGGTTGATTCGAACGACGGGAATTACTCGGCGGACTGGCATGCCACCCGTGACTTCTCGCGGAACGAGACGTACACGGAGGTTGTGTTAACGCTTCCCGCCGGAACCAAAGCCACGTTCGCGCCCTCCGAACTCCGCGTGAAATCGCTGTCGTGGACAGGGAAGGCTGAGAGCGCCGGGTCCGAACTGTTCGGGAACATCAGTCTCCCGGACTTCTTCGGGTCGGACGACCTCGAACAACGCACCTACGATTTCTCGCCGGAGGGCGCGAACAACTCGACGATTATCACGGTCGCGCTCTCGAATCAGTCGGACGGCCGGAGCATCGACGAATGGCAGGCGTCCTACCGCACGAGTCCGGACGGCGAGTGGTCTCCCGTCTCGAAAGAGAGCACCGCGCCCGTGTTCTACCGGAAGACCGACAGCGAACACGTCCAGTTCATCTTCAACGATGCGAACGCGACCGTCGAGTTCACGGCGAATCCAACGTTCACGGACAAAGCCCGCCACTCGTGGCGGAGCTACGACTTCGGACTCGACCGACTCAAAGGACTCGTGAACATCTCAAATCTATTCTGGATACAGCCCCCGAGGAGCCTGATAGCATGAGTGGAACGTTCGACAAGATCGTCTTCGGCCTCGCGGCCGTCGCGTTCCTACCTGCGGTCTTGGCGGGCGGCGGATTCATCATCGCGTTCGTGCTCGCCGTGTCGGTCGTCGTGGGCGCGTACGGCGGCCGTGAGGGCCTCGATTTGCTGAAGAAACAGCACATCGGGTCGAAGGCTGGCGCGCGACGGCGAGACGTACAGGACGCTATCAGTGGCGACAGTACGGACGATACCTGGGGGCGAGAATAGATGGAGCCGATGTACTTCATCCCGATAGCCGTTCTCGTCGCGGTCGTCGTTGGCAATCTGCTGTTCGGCCGCTATTCGGGCGGGTCGCACACGCTCGCGGCGACGTTCGGCCTCGTGCGGAACGTCGGGCTTGCGCTCGTCGGGATTCTCACGATGATGGGCGGCACGTGGTTTCACATTGCGGTCGGCATGACGCTGTTGACCGCGAGTTGGTATCTCGGCCGCGGCCACGCCTCCCGACTTGACGGTACGAACAGCGGAAGCCTCCGCGGGAAACTCAACGGCTAAATGCACACCCCCGCATCTGTCGGGGCGACGTCGCGTCGCTCCAACGTCTTTTTCTCGCGGTCGGGATTCTAACCGGGTTCGAACTCACCGACAGTACGCGGAATCAACGACAATTCACGAACCATGATTCACGAATCAATAACGAAGCTTCGGCAGACGTATCGAGTGGTAAACCGGAAAGCGGTCGCGGGTGACCTGTTCGGGACGATGGTCGCTATCGTCCTCGCGTATGTAGTCACGGAATACCTGACGCTGTGGGAGGTCGGCAGTGGCGAATGGTCGGTCGCAGACCTCGGATTCTCGACCGGGCTACTGTCGACAGTCGCCCTCGGAATCATCGCTGCATTCATCGTAGCACCGTTTTTCTATGGCGTCTGGCAACTCGTCGACCGGCGGTATGGCGACCAACGACCCTTACTCCAAATAGTCGGCGTTTGGGCCGTCACGGGACTCATCGTGCCGGCCGTTGTAGTCGCTGTCTACATCCTCTCGGATTTGGACGGTATCGCCCGACTCATTACGTCGCCGGAACTCATGCAGGTCGCCACCGAAGCGTGGGAGTCGTTCACCACGGCCGCCGGGAAAACCCTCTGCTTGTCGCTGTTCCCGTCGCTGTTCACGGGCGTCTACCACCGCTTCTCGACCGGCGACTGGACGGTCCGAACGCGACGCTTCCACGTGACCGTCGCGGTCGTCCTTGTGGTCCTCGTCGCGGCCGTTGGTGCGTCTGCAACGCTCTCACCGACGAGCGAGACCGCCGAATCCAGCACCGACATTAGCGTCGCTGACCCGTCCGACCCGGCGGCGTATGGGGACGGACTCTACGGGCCGAGTTTCGACCCGGCGGAGAATGTAAACCAGTCCTACGGCGAGTACCAGTCCGGCACGGTCCTCGCGTGCGGTTCTATAGACTCGCCGAAAGCCGTCGAATCCTACACGCCAAAACAGACGTACGCTGGCCCGAAGAACTTCGAAATCGCTCCCGGTCAAATCAATACCGAGAGCAGTGTCGTCACGCTCGACACTCGGTACTCCGTCCGTTTGACAGACTGGGCGCTTCGGAACGCGACAATCATCAACAGCGGATACTACGGTGAGAATCCTACGGACCACAATTACTGGGTTGGGACGACCTCCTACGACGAACCTGGTGGGTATGACGATATCCACGACGGGCTTCGGGTTCCGATGGAGAACGTCGAATCAGTTCACGTCTACGTCGACGTAGTTCGGGACGGCGAGATTCACCGCTACGTGACCGCGGTCTGCCCGAACGGAGGAGGTTCCGGTGGCGCTTGAAGGCGAAGGCACCGTCCAGGGCGTCGGCCACACGGACAACATCCAGTTCTACGTCCCGAAGGACGTGCGCGCCGACTCCTTACAGGTGTTCGACCCCGGCGACGAGTTCGTGGTCCGCGTCCTCCCGCACTCGGGCCTGCTACTCCGACCGCCCGACGTCGACGTATCATTCGCCACGCTCCTCGCGGCGCTCGGAGAATCCCCCGACCGCTTCGCCGACAACTGCTCGCTCACCGCGACCGACCTCAAGGAACTAACCTTATGAGTTACACGCCCACGCCTACGGTACGCCAGCAGACTCGCCAGCAGAGCATCGACTACCTACAGAACGAGTTCCGACTCTCGCTCGGGTACGTCACGGACGCCGAACTGAAATCGGACATCATCGACTGGATGACCCGGAGCGACCAACTCCCGGAGTCAACCGTGCTCGACTATATCGAGCGGCGGCTGTCGGACCTCCGGAGTCGCGACGACGGCACGCACGTCTCTCAGTTCGATATGTATCGGTCAGGCGACGACGGGACCGCGGAGTTCCCGGACGCCTGCCAAGGCTGTACGCACTACGGGACGCGGTGTCCCGTGTTCTGTGGGACGACCCAACAATCACAGCGCGAACAGCTACAGGACGAACTGGTCGATGAACCCCCGGCGCGAGTCAAGAATCAGTATCGGTCGTTCGCCCAACGCAACGACTGCCACCGGATTCCGGCGTTCATCGCGGAGTACGAGGACCGCTACAAAGATCTCACGCGGGAAGGCTGGGAACTATACCGGCGTCTCGACACGGACGTTGGACACACGGACGAACAGTTAGAGGGCGAGTCGCTCGCGTCGGACCCGTCGACGGAGGCGGTCGCCGATGACTAACACAACGCTGATTCTCGGCGGTGTCGCCGTGCTCATCGTCGTCCTGGTGCTCGTCGCTATCGACCGATGGGGTGTCTTCGAGTCCGACGACGAGAACGCGAACTCCGGGACAGAGCGACTCCGCCAAGAGGCTGAACGCGAGTACGACGACTACACCGTATCGATATTCAAGAAACATAAGACGCTCACCCTACCGGCGAAGGTTCTGACGGTGTGCGTCTCGCTCATCTTCGTCGGTGGCCTCGCCTACGTCTATCTCACCTTGAAGAACGGCGCACCGGTCGAATTACCCTACGCGAACGCGATGCAGCAGTTCGCCGTCGTCGCCGTATCGTTCTTCGTCGGCGTCGGGTACGCGAATCGGCGGGAGCGCGGGCGTCTCGAAATCATCCACGAGGACCGCGACGGCGAAGTCCGGAAGTCCGAGACGAAGTACTTCCGGCCGAGCGAGATGGAGGCCGACCGCGACGGCAACCCCATCGTTTACGAGACGTTCCGCACGCGGATTCTCGGCCTGTTCGAACGCCGGAAACTCGCCGTACACGACCGCGAACTCCGCGGGAAACGCGCGATTCTCCACGACAAGATTGCTCACGAAATCCCCTCTCACGCGACCCAGATCAGGGATAACGAGTGGGTGATTCTCACGACTCAACGGAAAACGACCGAAAACCCCGACCAGAAAGCCGCGGACTACCGGTACGCGCCGCCGATTCAACTCGACTACGAGTCCTACGTGAAACAGCGCGAGCGCGTCCAGAAGATGGAGATGAAGTACGATTCCATGAAAGCACAGCTAGCCGAGACGGAACAGGAGGTCCGGCGGCTCAGCGACCGCCTAGAAGCGAAGGACACGGACGTTCGGGAGAGCTTCAAGAACGACATGCTGGAGATTCTAAACACGCTCCAGCAGACTTCCGCAAAGTACACGGTGAAACAGGACCGTGGGCGAGAGCGACAGCCACGGAGTCAGCGCGACATCGAGGAGTTGAACGGCGACGGAGAGGGGGTGTCGGCGTGACCCGACGACTCCTCGTCTCGGTCCTCTTGGTATTCGCCGTGCTTGTCTGTCCCGTTGGGGCTGTCACCGCGAGCGATTCGGCGAGTACGCCAGCGCAAACCGTGTTCGATTCGCCGCAGTACGCCGTATCGGTCCAAGAGGCCGTGAACAATTCGACGGCCGGGCCGACGACTGCGGGGTCGGTGCGTATCTCGCCGGTTCAGTACGACGAGAAACACCTCGGCGTCACCGTCGCCGACGCTGACGCGGTGTTCAACACGACAGGCCCGCACGCGCTCTTCTCCGTCTCGGAGCGCGTGAAAGCCGCCCGTATCAGCCAACAACCGGCGAGCGCCACCGTGCTCGCTGGCGGACGACAGGTTCTCGTTGAGTACGAGGACGACGCCGCACCGTCCGGCGAGCAGTCGCTCTACCAGCTCGAACTGTACTTCGAAGACGGCAGCCAAAAGACCGTCTCGCTGTACGCGAAGAAGACGGGCGTCTCGGTCGCAGCGTCGGACCTCGAATCGTACGCACCCGTCATCGAGGAACTACAAGACCGCGCCGAAGAACACGGCTACGAGACGAATCCTGACGCGCTTCTCGACTATATCTCGTGGGTGAACGAGCGCGCGGATCTCGTCGAAGGCTGGCTGTCACAGAAGGCCGCGCAACTCGCGGCGTTGATGCTGGCGCTCGCGATGAACTGGTTGTTCTGGCTGTTGTTCCTCGCGGGTGTCGCGCTGCTCGCTCAGTACATCCGCAAGAAGTTCGGCGGCCTGCTCGACGTGCTTGAGAACGACTCGGGGAAGTCCTACCGGAAGCGCAAGGACCTCGCGATTCAGTACGAGGAGCAAAAGCAGAGCGCCGCCGAAGAATCACTCCGAGAGGTGAAAGCGGTCGGGTCGGACGACGTGTACTGGGAGGACGCATTCGGCGCGCGCTCGCCGAAGGACCTCGCGGACCTCGCCGCGCGCGGTGTGCATCGGCGCACGACCGACGGGCTTGCACAGGAGCACGCGGGCGTCTCGGACCTCGACGTCGACTCGATAGGGACGCCTGATTGCTGGCTGAACGGCGTGCTCCGCCAGAACCGAATTTCCTCCCCCCGGCACGCCTTGAGCGAACTGAAGGCCGCGTGCGAGCACATGGAGACGAAATGGAGTATGGGCCACGTCTACCGGGAGGCCCGCGACGAGTGCGCGCAGTTGATTCGCGAACTCGACAAGCGCCGTGAGACGCCCACCGTCTCCGGAGGGAGCGACTAATGTTCTCTGACCGATTCCGCCAACGCTTGCACCCTCGGGCGGTACAGTTCGCTATTGGTTTTATGGCGATAAACGTGCTCGGCGGCCTCTTTCATTCAGTGTTCCTCGTTTGGCTACTCGGCCTTGACGCGTTCAAGCCGTGGATGTACGCCGCCGTTATCGCTATCGACATCCTCAAACCGTTCGCGTATCCGTCTCAGACGACGACGGCCGCCTACGCACTCGCGACCGTCGTGGTCGCAGGGTGGTACGCCCGCCAGTATCGTGGTACCGGACAGGGAGGGAGCGACTAATGCGACGACCACGCCTCTCGGGTCTGCTCGGCCTGCCGAGACGGACCGCAGGCGGTCTCGCGTCGGCGTTGGTGTCGCGGGTTGCCGGACCCGGCGGATCGTACACGACGCGCCTGCTCGTCGGTCTCGTCGTCCTCCTTGGCGCGGTGAGTCTCACCGGCTTGTTCGTCGCGCTCACGTCTTCGATGGAAACCTCGGGGTCGAGCGTCCCGTTCCTCACGACGATGCTGGAATGGGGTACGAACGGATGGGGGTACGTCCTGGTCGCGCTCATCTTCGCGCGGTCGAGTCTCTGGGGCTTCCGGAAATCCCTCGTGCATCTGGCCGCGCGCAAGACCGGCTACGACACAGGGACTATCGAACGACTCGCGGCCGAAGCCCGGACGCCCGACGGTGCGACTCGCGTGCTCGCGCTCTCGTCGGACTCCATCGAGGAACTCGCACAGAACCTCCGCTGGGGGTTCGACGGACGGAACGAACGTATCAAGGCCGAAATCGAGGAGACGGAGTACGTCGACACGGAGTCGTGGTGGTCGCGGGCGCTTACCGTCGAGTGGCCGCGAGACGACAACGAGCGCGCGCTCTCGGGGCCGGAACGCATGAAGTTGTTCCGGATGGACCTCGCGAGCGCGTTGAACACCGACGACGTGCTGTGGCGGTTCGCCGTCCCCGCGCTCGTCGTGTTCGTCCTCGAAGTGCTCGTCGTTCGGGTATGGGTCGTTTGGTGGCTGTACCTCGTGCTTGCGTCGGTCGCGTTGTTCGTCGCGGCACTCGGGTACGTCACGGTGAAATGGCGTCGCCATCGGCGTCTCGACACACTCCGTGCGGACGCGACTGCCAACCAGTGGGACGAGGTATCCGTCCTCGTCAAGAAAGCCGAGACGGACGAACTCACCATCTTCTACGGCTTTCTCGCAGGTCGGGTGTATGCGAGTGACGACCCCGACGGACTCGCTCGCGTGCTCGCTGAGCGCGCTCACCAGCGCGCGAACGGACTCCAACCTGCGCCCGCGCTCGAAGAGCGGAACGCGTGGTGTCTGAAACGCTACCTGCCGTCGCTCGCGTCGTGGCGGGAGAACGTCGAGAAGCCCGCCGTCATGGACGAACTCGTTGAGACGGTGCGGCGAGCGCCGGACGGGATTATCGCGAAAGACCACCTCGTCGACGCGGTGGTCGAACACGACCGCCGGTACATCTGGCGGGGCTTGCGGTTCGTCGGGTTCGGCTACGACCCGGAACTCATTGCGGAAGCCTACGAGGAACTCGTCCCACAGGCGCTCGTCGAGGAGACCGTCAGGGTGACGGGCGGGAACGGCGACGAGTCCGAGCGCACGGTCGTTCGACTCCGGACCGAACCACTCCCGAAGAACACCGAGCAGCTCCGCGCGGCGTTCTCACAACGGTTCCACGCCCGCGACGACGAGAGCCGGTACGACCTGCCGGAGTTCGAAATCCAGGAGGACGCCGACCGGTTCGTCGTTCCCGAGCGAACGTAGTTCGCCTACTCTCGCTCTTCCAGGTACAGACACATCGAGACGATTCGGTCAGTACGGACTCAAACCAGTGCTTACCAAAAATCTCGGAGGTTTAGACGACCGCGATTCCGTGTTTGGTGAACAACGACTTGATGTCAGTCGGAAGGTGGGGTTCTCCGAGGGGCTTCTCTCCGCCAAAGGCGGTGAACCGAACGACGTTCGGCGAGAGGACCGTGAAAAAGTGGGAGGCAAGGCCGTCGCGGACCTCAATGAAGTCGCGTTCGTTTTCAGGGCAGTGGGGTATTACTCTCATACCTCAATCTACAATTCTCACAGGCGGTATATAAACCATTGTGGTTGTTTGAACTTCTCCCACCCTCGTAAGGACGCGTGAGCGGTTCGACCCCGCTCCGAGGGCCTGATGGTAAAAATTTCTCTCAGCATAGTCGTACTGCAAGCACTTATCGACGACCGAACCGTCGAAATCCAGTGCGCGAAGAACCACGGGTTCCACATCGTCGCCGACGGCGTGCGGATCGCCAACGACAACGCGAAGGGCGGACTCCCGATAGAGCACTTCGAGTACCCGTTAGAGCGCGTCGACCTCTCGGCGGACGCCGAAGACCTCTGCGTCGAACTGAAACGGCGGTCGAAGCGCCGCAGGCATCGTCGCCGGATGGAGCGCCTGAACACCGAAAGCCACTGCTTGGCTGAAGGCGAGGAACTCCCAATTCCGCGTCCGAGCGAATAGCCTACGGTCCCTCAGCCACCTCCGTCCCCTGAACCACTGTAGGAACCTTAGGTACCTTAGCCACCTAAGCCACCTAAGCCATCTAAGCTACCTAAGCCACCCCAGGTACATACGCCAGCGAAGCTACCTCAGCCACCGAAGCCCCCACAGCCACCATAGCCATGTCTACGTTCGACAAAATTCAGAGTCAAGACGACACGTCGGCGGCCGTCGCCGCCGAGAACAAGGTCAAGAAACGAATCCGGGACCGACTCCGCCGGGAGAACCGCGAAGTCGAAGCCGAGGTCCGCTCGATCATCTCGAAAGCCGAGGAAGCCCTCGCCGGAGAGAGCGAGCACATCCCCGAGAAACTCCTGGGGAAACTCCATTGGTACCTCTGGCTCGACCCTGACCGGGCCGAGGTCCTCCATCCGCAGAACGACGACCTCGCTCGCAAGTATAAGCGGTACTTCCAGCGGTGTCACGTGGACCGTGAGCGCGGCATCCGACCCGACCCCCAAGAGGAGTACAAGATTCTCAACGAAGTCGCGAAGGCGCTCGGGTATCAGTCCTCCGTGACCGACCGCAGCCAGTACGCACCCGTTCGCCTCGAAAGCATCGACGAACCGGGCGCGAAGTCAGTCGAGAACCCGACTCCAATCGGACGGCGACGGATCGGCCACGACGACCCCGCTGACCCCGAGGACCGCGCGGTCGAAATCCCACATCAATCCTGCGACCACATCCTTGCGGTCGCCCTCCCCCGGAGTGGGAAAGACTCGACGCTCGCCAGCATCGGGAAGAATCTGTGGGACGAACACGGCTATAGCTATTTCTCGATTCTCGACGACGGCCGGATGGAGACGCCGATGCTCGCCATTCCGAACGACGAGAAGGTGATTCAACAGAACCTCGAACGCTTCGGACAAGAACCGGATGCCTTCGACGCCGAGGTGTTCGTCCCCGCGATGGACGGCCTCCCCGAGCGCCTCCCGCAGAACTTTACACGGTTCAGCATCGGCATCGACTCGCTCACTCCGCACTTGATTCTCCGACTTGCGGGTGTCACGAAGAGCGACGAGACGGTCGAAGCGCGAATCAAGCAGGCGCTCGACGATACACTCGCCGGAACCGGTCAGGTGACCGAACTCGTCGCGCGCCTGCAAAGCTACGCGAAGCAGATGGAGGCGACTATCGAGTGGACCGAGATTCACGAGCGTCAGTCCGGTAAGCATGAGACCGAGACGTATACGGCGAACTTCCAGATGGACGCCGAGGACGCGCTGAACACGGCCGCCCAACGACTCGGCCAACTTGCGGGCGAAGGCCTCGTCACGTCACCCGACGCGGTGACGAATCTCGACATGCAGAAGGTCATCGCACGCCAGGAACAGGCGGCGGTGCTCTGCTGTAATTTCCTGAAACAGGGCCAGGAGGCGTTGAAGTACACGATTATGGACCTCTGGCTTAGACTCATCTATCAGGCCCGAGACGACAACCCGCGACTGCCGCGGGTCTGCCTGGAGATTCGCGAGTTGAAGAACGTCGCACCGTCGAAACTCGCCGACGTGCGGTACAAGGACGCGATAAAGACGCTCCAGCAGACGATTTTCTTCATCTCGACGCAGGGCGGGTCACGCCGGATTCTGATGCTCGGGAGTACGCAGAAGCTGAACGACGTATACAAGCCCGTGCGGTCGAATATGGCGACGAAGATACTGCTCCGTCTCGGTGAAGAGGAAATCGAGACTCTCGACCGGTCGTACCACTTCGACTATCGGCAGAAGGACCAACTCGCGGAGTTCTCCATCGGCCAGGGCATGATTCTCGCGGGTGGGGAGGCGTACTGGCCGATAGACCTCCGAGGAGCACCGTGCGGGCTTGGACTCGGCGACCAGCACTGGTTCGACCGCTACGGCCGCGCGTGGGGCGCTCGCGTCCGCCAGAGCCTGAACGACTACTGGAACACGAAACACAGCGACAGCGAGTGGTGGGTACACGTCCCCGACGCGGAAGTCCGCGAGATGGACGACCCGCCGAAAATTGGGGATACGTACTCCGAGTGGTACCTGCTCTCCGAGGATTTCCCCGACGAGACGGAGCGGGAGGACGTCGACCGCGCGCTCATTCGAGACGTGCTTGAGAACCGCCGCGAGTATCCGGTGAAGACGGACCTCTCGCTCGCGGAGACGGGCGCGGGCAACCGCCAGCGCGACCTCTCGATAGCGCCTGCGGACCCCGAGGATAGCGGTGTAGACGACCTCGCCGAGGAGTTCGGCGTGCCGCAGGACGTGCAGCCGTGGCTGGCGGACCGAACGCGGCCCGGCCGCCAGCGGATGGTCGAAGCCTGCCGCATCCTCCAGGAACACGGCCCGTTCCAGTGGTACAAGGACATGGACGAATTCCTCTCGTATCCCGAGTCGACGATGCGGAATTACGTCGAACCCGAGGGCCTCGAACCCTGTTTCGACACCTCTGGGTCGAAGATAAAGCTGACACCGGTCGGCGAGCAGGTGGCGAACATCGAGTGGGAAGTCCTCGAAGAAAAACTTAGAGCGTAATACAGTTTATTGAGACGATGAACGACCAACAGCACACCCATAACCCTGACGGCCTCGAAGCACAGTTCGGACAGTTCTTCCGACGCTACTACAGCGACGAAATCGGCAACCTCGCCCGGAACTACCCGACCGACCGAGCGTTGTACGTCGATTGGACCGACCTCTACCAGTACGACAACAGTCTCGCCGACGACCTGCTCTCAAACGGCAGCCAACTCCGCGAGTACGCGGAAGAGGCGCTTCGAAACTACGACCTCCCCATCGACGTGAGTCTCGGCCGCGCGAGCTTTCGCGTGCGGAACCTCCCGGACGAAGCAACGTTCGACGTGGGCGACTACCGCGTCTCGGACCTCGGAAGTCTGCTCGCAATCGAGGGCGAAGTCGTTTGGTGTTCGGAAGTCGAACCGTTTGCCGAGGACGCTGCGTTCGCCTGCCAACGGTGCGGCACCCTGACCTACATCCCACAGTCGTTCGGCGACCTCCGCGAACCCGCCGAATGCCAGGGATGCGAGCAACAGGGACCGTTCACCATCAATCAGAAGCAGTCAGAACTCGTCGATTATCGGAAGCTCAAGCTGGAAGCCGTCGACAGCAATCTTGCCGATCCGCCGACGCTCGACGCTGCCGTAAAGGAGGACCTTGTGGACCGCGTGGGGCCGGGCGACTTCGTGACGGTCGTCGGCGTCTACAAGACGCTCCCGCAGCAGGACGACTGTATCTTCGACACCTACGTCGACGTGTGGGACATCGACCGCGACGTCGACGCGAAGGCGGATAAGCTTTCGAAGTCGGCGCTCGAAGACCGAATTCTCGCATTCGTCGAGGGCGAACAGGCGAGTGACGAGTTCGGCGTCCCCCAACAGGCGGTCGTCGACGACCTCGCCAACGAAGGTGTCCGGGAAGAAGAAACGACGGACAGAATCGCCGAGTTGGTCGAGGACGCGAACGAACCGTTAGACGAAATCGGCGGTGGCCGGTTGATGATGCGGTAGTCTACAGCGCGTAGGTCGGCATGTACTCATGGCCGGTGTCCGCGGCGTAGAGGGCAATGTTCGCCTCGATGTCCGATTCTGTGTATTTGAGAACCGTCTGCTCAAGCGCGTCCCACTGTTCACGGCCGTCCTCCGGAAGCGACTCGATGTACTTCGGTGCGAGTTCCTCGCCGAATCGCGTGTTGTCGAGTTTCGCACCTTCCCACGTGGTGACGCACTCGGGAATCTCGTAGTAGTCGAGTGCTTCTTCGAGTGACGGCCATTTCTTGTTCATCTCGTCGGCGATGGGTTTGCGGATTTCCAGCAGGTCGACGTGCTCGCTCGCGCACGCAAGCGTTGGACAGTCCGAGAACCCGAGCGCCTCGATTTTGTCGCCGAGGAATGTGAGGTCGAAGAAGTCCGCGCCGTAGGAGACGAGTGCTTCCGGGTCGCGGTCGTTCAGCCACTCGTAGGCCGACCGAATCACGTCAGTTTCATCGCCGACGACGTTCTTCCGTGAAAACATCGTCACGTCGGCGTCGTCGCTGCCGAGTTCGTGGTAGCCGACGCCGATGGCTATGAGGTCGTCGGAGTCGCCGTCAAACCCGCTTGTTTCGATGTCGAGAGTGCCGATGCTGTCGTAGCATTTGTCAGCAGGGAGGTTCAGTTCGAACATCATTTTATTCTGTCAGTCGGACTAATTAGTTCTTACTGTAAGGCGTCCTCTCAGCGGGCGCTGTCACGCGCCTCAGCCATTCCACGTCCGGATACCTCAGCCACCGTAGGTAGCTTAGGCACCTTAGCCAGCACAGCCAGCGCGCCGAGAAACACCGGCTCCGTCCGGTCGTCCACTCGCGAGCGCGCCCCCTTACGCACTATCAACTAGAGTCAACCACGACTAGAAGAAATCTGAACCTGAGACGTACACTTTGGTGTTCGGCGGCGGAGTCTATCGTGTCCTCCAGGGACGGTCACAACAAGACGAATCTTTCAGCTCGACCAACAGAAATAGCGGGGTTACTTCAGCGGTCGGACTCGTCGTTCTCGCCCTGTAACTCGCGGTCTATAATCGCGTCAACCGATTGACCTCGCCCGATGACAGGCGGCCCCTCTGCTTCGACCTCCCGCGGCGTTAAGAACGAATACTTCCGCGCAAGGTCGCGGTCTGAACAGACTCCCCACGCGTACAAGAGCAAGTCGTCACGATTCACTCGCTCCCACTTCTCCTCCGGAACGTACTCGCCCTCCTCTCGACCCATACACCGAGCACGTTCCCCGAAAGCATAGCCGTACCTCGAACCAACTACTATCCGACAGAGAAGTAGTTGAGATTCACAGTGAGATTGTTCTACCCTCTCCCTCTACTTCTTCGATTGAAACCTCTGCGTCTTCGGTATAGGCCCACTTATCTACCGTTTCCCCCTCATTAGTGAACGCTTGTTGATTCCATACGACGTGAAGCTGAAGCTCAGAGGGCGAGAAATTCTCGGCAATTTTGTTGAATACCCAGCCATCTACCTTCTTGCCGGGATATACACCGCTTGTAGCATCATTTTCATAGAGAGAGTTCCGGTACGTCTGGAGCTTCTTTCCCTCAACAATGTATCTCTCGGTTATGTCGTCCCTCATCCCCCCATCATCAACTCGTTCGCCTTTATAGTAGAGATCTATTGCATCCCCCGATGGGCCTGTCGTCGGAAATTCCTGTTCTGAATCGCCGTTGTGAACTACACTTAGATGAGTGAGAAGAAACACGGCCCCTGACTCAGTATGTAGTTTTTGCTTATTTCTTCCGTAAACGCGCATTAGAGAATCCGTCAAGACGTATTTCGTAGGGGTAAACTCCACTCCGTTATGTGTCGAAGAGTCCCCAACTTTCCGGTTCTGGAGCATCCCGCTTATAGACGAGCAACCGGCAATAGAAGCAGTTCCCATTCCCGTGATGGTTGCTAGAAGCTTTCGTCTGTACATAACACCGAATTGCTGTATCTATATAAGTATTTTATCCTAATCGGTAAGTTCGATAATCTGTATCTTCTATGAGTACCGAACGTCGAACTCCTTGTACGCCCGCAGTTGCTCGTGGAACCCACGTCGCGTATCCAGTAACGCACCGTCTGAACCCCCGGTTTCAGTCTCCGGGAACGCCACGTCAACGTCCGAGAGAACATCGTCCTCGTCGACGCCCCGGATCTCGTCGCGCAGCTTGTCTCGCTTGGTTTCGATTTTCAGTTCTCGGCGGACCAATTTCTCTTCATGCCGGAGGTCTTCAAGGGCCTCGCGCGCCTGTCGGAACTCACCATGTAGGCGACGCTCGTACTTGTCGAGTGCGTCATCGAGGACCGTGAGCGCAGCGTCAATCGTGTCCTCGTGCTGTTCGAACGCGTCGAACAGTCGCCACTCGGCCTCTCGGCGCGCGTCGTCGACAGCCTGGTCGAGACGGTCGCCGAGGTCTTGGTCGTAGTACCGGTCGAGCACGTCCCGGAGCGCGTCCCGGTACGCTTCGGGGTGGCGGGCTTCGAATGCGTTGACCTCCACGGGATCCATGTCGTCGGCGTACTCGGCGAACGTATCCTTCTGGCGCTCGTAGGCGAGCGCGCCCGGATTTCGGTATTCCAGGCCGGACGGGTCCTTCGCCGGAGTCCCTGGCAGGTCGTACTCGACGACCTGCTCAAGCGTGAGCGCAGCGTGGTGGACGTAGGCTTCAACGTCGTGAAAGGCCGCCTCGATTTCGAGTTTCCGCGCTGCCGAGACGGGCATATCGACGCCTTTCGGGTCCCAGTCCGAGACGACGACCACCACGAGGTCCTGGTCGCGCGCGTCCGCGATACGGATTGCGTCCCGGACCATTTGGTAGGAGAACTCACCGCCGCCCGCGGGCCGGAGGGTTGCGCCGTACTCGCGTGCTAGGTCTTCGTCGAGCACGCCCGATTTCTCCGCCCACAGTTCGAGGTAGTAGTCCTGCCGCCCCAATTCGTCGTACTGAACGCCCGCGAACGCCTGCGCGATAATCTGCTGAATACGAGCACGAATCAGTTCGTCCGCATCGTCGGCCTCGACGCGCGCCGGAGAGAGTTCGAGCGCGAGCCTGGCATCCCGATAGCTGTCGGCGGCCGACCGACTCACGGCCCCGAACTTGACACCGGACGCCTGTGGCGAGCAGGGTCGTCGTGGCTGTCGAACGCAGTCGGCGTGACCGTCGTGTTCTTGCTGTCGCCGATCCGCTCGGGGTCGACGAACCCGAGGACTTGCGCCCAGAACGCGCCTTTCTTCAACTCATTCCAGCACTTCTGCGTGTTCTGGTAGTCGTCGCCGTCGCGTAGCTGGTAGTCTTTCGCGAAGATTCTGTAGTGAAACCCGCGCGGGTGGGTTTCCGGACAGCCCTCCTGGTCGTAGATGTCGGCGAACCATTCGGCGCGCTCTAAATCTGAGGGTTGGACGTAGGCGGTGTCGTTGTTCCGCGAGAGCGCGAGAAAATCCTCCACGGAGGCGTCCTCGCCCTGCGAGCGCGCTTGGGCGGCCATCTCCTTGATTCGCCCGCGGAGGTCGGGAATATCGCTCCGGGAATCGAGGAGGTCAGAAAGCGGCGGGTCGTTCATATCACCGTGTTAGCACTCAGAGTCTAAATAGGTTAGTACGACTCTTTCGACTACTACAGACGGGGTTCTCGGTCCAAGAATTGAGAACCTTGCGAGTCCGAAGAACTATAGGATTTGCCACACTCTCCCCCGAGAGATGGCGCGAGCAGAAAATAATGGACTCATAGACATAATCGAGCAGTTCTATCGGCGCTACTACAAGGAAGAAATCGGCGAACTCGCCCAAAACTACCCGGAGGACCAACGGTCACTCTACGTCGATTGGTCGGACCTCTACCGGTACGATGCCGACCTCGCTGACGACTTTCTCTCGAAACCCGACCAGCTTCGCGAGTACGCCGAAGAGGCTCTCCGACTCTACGACCTGCCCGTGGACGTATCTCTCGGGCAAGCGCACGTCCGCATCCGAAACCTCCCCGAAACGACGGACATCGGTAAAATTCGCTCTCGGCACATCAACACGCACTTGTCCATCGAGGGGACCGTCGAGCGAGCATCCGAAGTAAAAAGCGACCTCCGAGACGCTGCATTCGAATGCCAGCGGTGTGGGACGCTGACGTACATCCCACAAAGTACACTGGGAAAAACGCAAGAGCCTCACGAGTGCCAGGGTTGTGATCGACAGGGGCCGTTCCAAGTCAACCAGGACCAGTCTGAATACGTAGACGCTCAGACGATACACGTCAAACAGCGGCTCTCCGGCGTCAAAACGGACGACCAAGCGAGCATCGTCGTCGAACTGGAAGACGACCTCGCCGGAACGGTTTCTCCCGGTGATAACGTCACTGTGACCGGCGTCGTCCATCTCGCGAGCGAGAATCGAACGGAAGCGTCGGTCGCGGATAAATTCATCGGCGCGCACTCCGTGACCGTCGAGGATGCCACCGAGGTTCACGGTCTCGACATCACCGACGAGGACAAACGCCAAATCGTCGAACTCTCGACCGAGGACGCCATCTACGAGCAGATGGTCGAATCGTTCGCACCCTCCGTCTACGGCAACGAGAAGGCGAAACTCGCGATTCTGCTCCAACTGTTCTCCGGCGTCACGAAACACCTCCCAGACGGAACGCGGATTCGTGGAGATCTACACGTCGCGCTCATCGGCGACCCCGGCACGGCGAAAAGCCGTCTCATCGGCTACGCCGGGAACCTCGCACCGCGGACGGTCAAGATTTCGGGGAAGAACACGTCCTCGGTCGGGCTGACCGCAACGACGAAGAAAACGAGCAGCGGGTCAAGACCTGGACGTTCGAAGCGGGTGCGCTCCCGATGGCGGACAAGGGCCTCGCGCGAATCGACAACATCACCGACCTCCGAAGCGAGCATCTACGGACGCTGCATGACGTGCTCGAAGAGCAGGTTATCGAACTCACGAAGGCGACCGTCTCGGCGACCATTCAAGCGCGAGCGTCCGTTCTCGCCGCCGGAAACCCGAAGTACGGCCGGTTCGACCAGTACGAACCCATCGGCGAACAGGTCGATCTCGACCCCGGTCTGATTTCGCAGTTCGACCTTATCTTCATCACCACCGACCAACCGGACGAAGTCGAAGACGAGAAGATTGCCGACCATGTTCTTCAATCGAACTACGTCGGCGAACTGAACACCCAACGCACTGAATCGAATGCGCCGAGCGTGTCGGCGAACGATTTCCGGAACCAGTCGGAGCAAGTCGCACCAACAATTGACCCCGGCCTTCTGCGGAAGTATATCGCGTACGCTCGCCAGAACTGCTTCCCGACGATGACCGACGAGGCGATGGAGTCCATCAAGGACTTCTACGTCGACCTGCGCTCGAAGGGCGCAGACGAGGACGCGCCTGTGCCCGTGACAGCGCGGAAGCTGGAAGGCTTGGTTCGACTCGCCGAATCAAGCGCGAAGATGCGGCTCTCCGACAGCGTGGAAGTCGAGGACGCCGAGCGCGTAATCGAATTGCTTCGGTCGTGCTTGTTGGACCTCGGTGTTGACCCAGAGACGGGTGAATTTAACACTGACGTCGCAGAGCAAGTCAGTGCAAAGAGACAACGAGAACGTATTAAAAACGTCAAACAACTTATTGCTGAGATTGAAATGGAAAACGACGATGGAGCACCGATAGACCAGGTTATAGAAGAAGCCAGTGCGTATCTTGGGATGGAAGAGAAGAAGTTTGCTCACGAACTAGACAGACTCAAGCAGAAGGGAGAGGTGTACGAACCAGCCGAGGGATACCTCCGAACGACGTAACAAGGTGACAGTACTACTGGTTGTCGAGATATTCTAACTCGACATCCCGTTCTTCTCGCGACCACCGTTTTCCGAACTGATTTCGCTCACTCCCGGCCTTCTTCCGATAGAACGTCGCACTTCCGTCTTCATGGACGTGGAGGTAGTACTCGCCCGACTGCTGGCCTTCAAGGTAGAGTTTTCGTCCGTTTACGCGCGTGACGGTGAGCGGGTTCTTGAGGTCGCCGACGCGGAACTCATCGCCGACGTCGACGGTTGTGACGATCTGCTCGGTCGGGAGGTCTATCCATTCTCGCCCACACCACTTGCAGTGCCAGCCGTCGAAGAAACCGCGGTACTCGGTCTTCTCGGACTTGCACTGGGGGCACGATTCAGCGGTCACGACTGTCCTCCGTAGTACGAGAGCGTTTCCTGTCTACTTAGTTCGTCTGCTCGCCGTCGTTCGTAGGCGGCCTTTGCGTCGTCGCAGGGAGCTGGTCGGCTCTGTAGGGTCGTGGTTTGCATCGGAGGAAGTAGTCCGTCGTGGAGCTACGAGTGCTCTCTACCACCGGTTCTCGGGGATGTTGCCCTTCGGGACGCACTTTCCTGGCGTGTACTCCCGGAGGTCGGGGGTATAGAGGAGTTCTTGGGACCACTGTGCGACGACCCACTTCGCTCGGTCGCGGTCGGTGTCGAACTCCTCGCTCCGCAGTGCCTCGCCCGTGAGTCCGAGCAGGTAGTCGAGGTCGTTGTTCATCCGAAGGCCGTTGTCCCTCGATAGGAGGTCGGCGAAGTCGGGGATGTCTTGGTCGTCTCTCGGGTCGACGTCTGCTTGCTCGTCGGTCACGTCGGATTCTCGGTGTGCCATTTGGGGTGCCTCGCTCGAATAGATTCACCCCCGCCACTTATATTTTACTATCTTATATTGGGTTTCAAGAGAAACATCGAAACCCACCAAACCCGCCACACTTCGACAGTCGAAACACCCGAGCAGGCTTAAGATTCGTCTACGGACGCTGGCGACCGGGGTCTACCTTCCACGGTTCCTGCCACCCTCGGACAGCACCGTACATATCGTCCTCTTCGCGGAGTATCGTCAGCGCGGCCTGGATACCTTCGATTCGACTCACAAGAGCGGGATTGGTCGTTGCGTCCTGCGCTTCGAGGTAGTCGAGCAAGGTTTTGAGTTCCAATTCGGGGTCGATATTGTAGGGCTGACAGCGCCGCGGCGGAGACCACGAGTCGAACGTCTCTTCGAGAACGCAGATCCGTTCAAGTTCGCGCGCAGGGTCGGCGCGGATCTCTCGCTCGCAAACTGCTGCATGGTAGGGACAGTAGAGAACATGGCCGTTTCCACACACGTCTCCTTCGTCGTCGAGAAGGTAGTATTGGAAACTGTACTGTCCTTCGTCAGTACAACTGTCAGTTCCGCAGAGAAGCCAGCGGTCGTACTCGCTTTCGCCGGTTGCATCGTGCTGTGTCGCCATAGTTCGATGTTCTCTGAGGGCGCAAATATATTCGTGCCAGCCGTGGTGAAACTGAAAGTAGTCGCGAGAGCTTTGAGAGTCACAGGATGCGGGTCGGGTGAATGTGGAAGCCGACCTCCGCGATTTCGTTTTCCT